>NZ_CP163512.1:2175477-2486259 GCF_041075285.1 Providencia rettgeri
ATTTAACTGAATTACCTGAAAAAGAGATCCTGACTGACGTCTGGGGTATCGCCAATTCAGAACTGTACCCAGTGCCATTTGATATGACTCAGTCAACCGAAAACGCTTATTCATCATTAGGCAATTTAACCATTACAGCCAACAACTGACGTGGATAACATCATGAAAAAGTTTTTATTAGGGGTCATCTTATTCGCAATAGCAGCTTCTTCATTCTCAGCAGAGAATGTGAAGGTGTTTAATGGGCGAGGATTAGTGGGAGTATTTGGTAATTATTACAAAACAAACACAGGGAGGACATTGTCTGCCCGACTTGACTCTACTCCATACGTCTCATTAACCAACTATAAGACCACATATAGTGTGTGTACTCATCATGGCCTAGGTGAGATAGATGGCGTTACCGGGATGAGAATTAGCAATGATCTCATTTTAGTGCCCGAATTTACCTTCGTTGATAAGCGAAGCACCGACTACGCTGGTAATCATGTAATAGATTATGTGACTGGCCATTTTAATGGTTGGGGTTCGGCAACAAATCAGTTTCCAAATGCAAAATTATTTTGCATGTGGGCACCACTTCAAACCAGCCCAAAAACTGAAATGATACACCATGTTACCATGACAGGTCGTCTGTTAGTGTATGGAACAGGCAATCAAAAGAGTGGTCAATATAAGCTAAATTATGATATTGGCTTCTCCATTCATGATTTCCGAACTGAAAATGAGGGCGCTTGGGTGCAACTAGTTGCTCAATCGAACCCTATCAATGTTGTTGTATCTGGGCTTACTTGTAGTTTACAAACAGACTCTAAGGTCAACTTTGGTATCCAAGATGCAAACGCCGCCGCTAATACAAAATTGCTCACCGTTCAGAGGCCCGTGTCGATTTACTGTAGTCAGTTAGCAGATCAAACAAACGCATCTATCGGTATTGCTGCGGGGATCCCTCCGCAATATTATGCTGGTACGGAGTATGACGTCAATTTACTTGACAGCTCGAACCAAGCTGCCGCTTACGTTAAGGTCTTTGTCAACCATAATGGTAATAGACAACCTTTAGCATTAAACCGCGTTATGCACCCTCTTGAGTCTATTAAAGCCAACCAAAAAGAGATATACGTAAACAGCACTCTCGACTATGAACTTTATTCAAGAGGAGTTGGTGCCACGGGTAAAGTTACTGGTGCATACGAACTTTCTGTTGTTATGCGCTAATTAGCTTAACAGCCAGCCTTATTTAAGGTTGGCTGTTAGTTTTAACACGTAATAACGACCCTATAGTCTCCCTTTCCTATTGCCTTTAGATACACTACATTGGCACTTTTTGATTAAACTTATTATTATTCGCATATGGCATTTTGTTATCCATCAATTTGAAGCTGAAACTTTCCCTATCAACATAGCCAATCACACTCTCAGAATCATATAACTGCATAAAAAAATCGGCTAGCTCGTCACTAGAATGATAAGTCCCAAAAACTTTATCATAATCATACTCGTCCACCCCATTAGCAATTCGACCAAAATTTGTTTTCGTTGCTGCTGGTGCTAATAATTTGACCTTCACTTTAGCATCCGACCTCAATAATTCATGCGCTAAGCCTTCAGTAAAAGAACTCACAAAAAATTTTGATCCACAATAGGTAATTGCGGTAGGCACTATCGTATATCCCCCTGCGGAGCTCACATTAATTAACTGTGAATTATCAGAAAATTGATGATCACGAATATACATTAAAGAAAGCACAGCTAACGTATTGATATTTAAGTTTAATAGAGTCTTAACCTCTTTTATTGGTTGCTTGAATGCATCACCGTAATAGCCAATTCCAGCATTATTTACCCATACGCGAATATCAAAAGATTTAAGTTCCTCGTAGAGAGAAATGGCATTCTCCGTATTAGATAGGTCACATGATTTTGTGACGACTTCAATATTTGAATTTAGCTCCTCTAACACTTTTTTTAATTCATCCAATAATGAGTGTTGTCTTGCTATCGCTATAATATTGAACCCTCGTTCAGCTAACTTAATAGATATAGCACGTCCAATACCTGAACTTGCTCCTGTTACGACTGCATAATAATTATTCATGGTAATCCCTCTTTGACAAATGTTTGAAAAGGGTAAAAGATAGAGCTTACTCTAGGTCAAGACATTTATTGGAATTATATGAATTATTCAATCAGTCAATTTTCGAAATTAACGGGATTTACCCTATACACTCTCAGATATTATGAAAAAGAAGGATTGCTTAAACCATCAAGGCAAAGCAACAATCACAGGTTCTATTCAGATACTGATGTAGAATGGATACAATTTATCTCTCGCCTTAAAGATACGGGAATGCCATTAAAAAAAATAAAAGAATACGCAACATTGAGAGAAAGAGGAGAATCCACGGTATTTAATCGAATGAATATTCTTACAGAACATTCTACTAATCTTGAAAAGCAGATATCATCTTTAAATGAACACCTAAACCGTCTAAACTTGAAAATTCTTTATTATAAAGAACAGATAAAAAAATAATGAGTCATAAACGCCCTGAATGACGAAGACCAAAACAGCAGGATAATGGAGAACTACATTGGCATATTGCCGCCAATAATCCACCAGCGGCAGTATATGCACTAACGTTTGAATTTTTTCGGTGTCTCAAGAGCCCAGATAATAAAAAGGTATAGAAAAAAAATAATGATAGAAGAAATATAGATAATCCATCCTTGAACATCGTCTTCCTCCGAATTTACCGCTATATATAAACTCATAGTGCCGATGCAATAAAAATATATAATGGAAAAAATCCTTTTCCGATTTAGCTTTTTGTCTCGATTAAAACAAGACATTGTTTTATTTCGAAGATAGAAATAAAAAAACAACCCTATTATTACTAAGCAATAATAAACAAAATAAATCATATTCTTAACCTTTATTTATCCAAAGGATTTCCATCTAAGTCAGTTGTATATCTATTCCCATCCTGATCTGTACATATTTTTATGGTTGATGGACTATCCGAATTTGAACTACCATCAATCAATATTGCTAAATAACAATCCTCAACAATCTCTTTCACATTGGTGATTTCTTCTGGATCACTGATAATCATCGTTACATCGTTATTCTTTTGATCTAATACGAAAAGCTTTTTAACCTCTACAATAATTTTTGACAAAGCTACTGCGTCACTAAACAATTCGATAGCAAGTAACTTACTTGTCATTTGTTTATAGGCGCGTTCCAAATCTTGCCTACCGTATTTTTTCAAAAAAAGATTTTTTTCAGCTTCGCCAAAGTCATTCAGCTTAGGAACCAATTTTAATTTTCCATGTAAAGATAAACCAAAATCAACCAGATCATATGCCAAACTCCCGACAGACTCACTAAACCCCAACTCTTTCGCAGCTAATTTGTATCCACTCCTAAGAGGGCCATCCACGTTACTATTTCCCTCATAGAATCCAACTCCAGCTTCATATATTCCATTCGCTCCATGTGCCATCAGTGGAGCACCAAGCAAGCAACCTACACCAGTGGAACAGAGAGCTATTAGACGTTGGAATAATGGGATTTAGTTAGAATGCTTGATTTACTTGGAGGAAGAGAGAACCATACATAGCACCTATTATACTGATAAGAAATGATTATTTAAATTCTAACTTTCATTCTATACAAATTTCTATACAACCACGATCATCGCTAGGCTGTTTTTGATACCTGTTTTTTCTTCCCTCAGTGAAATATCTCAGTTGCATAAATATCATCGATTGGTAATTTTATTGCAGATAATGAAACTCCAACCAGAAATAACCCTCCCCGTATTTTTCTCGACTCCGTTTCAAACAGAATCGCTATTAATCATTCATGGTTATACTACGCTTTCTGGTTTAAGCTTGAACATGATAGTCGTTGACTCAAGAGCGCCATTAACCGATTGAGCGAACTCTGGGATTTCACCGCTAACCAGCCATCCAAGAGAACGATATAAGCTAACAGTTATACCCTTGGTGTTTGTATCTAATGTTAAAAGTGTTAACCCTAAGCTCCATGCTACTTGTTCAACCTCTGACATTAGTCTCCTCGCAATCCCTTTTCCCCTGTAATTAGGTAATACTAATAATTTACAGATTTCTGCTCGGTGCTGAGCATTTGGTTTAGTACATAGTTCAAGTCCGACAACACCAACAATTTTGTTATCTATTTCGACAGTAACAAGTTTAAAACTATTTCTTGATAATGAATAATTAACACTAGCCCAATAACTTCTCATGTCATCAATTTGTGTCTCTGCGTTAGTATACCCAACACTCGCACCACCGAGGACGCATTTATGAAGTAAACTAACAAGCTCATCTATTTTAATTTCGCTTATTTTGTCGCTATGGCAACGAATAATCATATTTACACCTCATATTGAATTAATATTTTCTGTGTCCAATCATCCCAGCATTCACAATCTAGATGCGATTCAATTGTTTTAGGATGTAATTCGCACCACCATTTTTTAACTATGTCATACTCTTGCATTGTGAGAATAAAAGGTTTCCATTCTCCCATTCTATAATCTTGGTCACAGGGATCGCTTCCATGAAATAAAAACTCATTCAAAAAATCACAAGGGGGAAAATAGCCTGAACTATCAATCATTCCAAAGATCCCATAAAGAACTTTAGAATTTTCATCAAGGATATTTATTGCTTTAACAATATTAGATTCGCACTCCATTTGTTCCACTTTCATTTGATTATATTGCCCCTGTTAGCTGATAGCCATTAAACCATTCATAGCGACCTGTAGCCGTGACTTTGTTTCCTTTCTGGCAGGCCATAAGCTCCAGCGCGTTAATATCGAATGCCACTAACTTTAATGGATATGGGCTACGTTTGTCATTCTCAGCCTGAATAATCATCTTGGCCACACGTTCATGACGTGATGACCTTGATTAAATTTACTTTTCTCATTTTAGTTTATTCATCTTGATACCATCACAATACATGCCATCAGTTAAAGTATAATGCTAAAAGGATTGTGGACACACAGACAATCAATCTAATTTCCTGAGGTGATCGAAACGTTAGTTTACCCATGATGATACGGGATTAATCCATATGTAAATCTTATAGTAACCTTATGGTTAATACCTAAGTATAATCTTAGCGTTATCAGCTTAATCCTCACCACAATCTCACCGATTATAATTAATTATATAACACTAAAAAATATTGTAATTTTTGTCGTCTTATTTCATATTCAAATAGAACTTAACCAAAATTAACGAGGCATTATGAGCAAGGCATTAATTGTCATAGACGCACAAAATGACTATCTTTCTGATGGTCGGTTTCCTTTATGGAATATTGATACTACTTTGGAGCATATATCCAATAAAATTTCAGAGTATGAAAAAAATGGCGGTATTGTGATTTTCATTCAGCATTTATCACCACAGGGAGCCGCTTTTTTTGACGAAACAACAGACGGTTGTGAACTGATCTCTAAACTTACTAGCTTATCTCCAAACCATTTTATTGTGACTAAAAAGCACGGCAATTCTTTTGATGAAACAAATCTTAATGACTTGCTTATAGCCCATGATATTAAACATATCGAATTATGTGGCATGATGACTCAGAACTGTGTCCTATTTACGGCTATTTCTGAACAAGCAAAAAAATATAAACTAACCGTATTAGGTAACTGCTGTACAAGCGTCTCACCTGTAATCCATGGGGTAGCACTGAGAGGCTTATCTAGAATAACGAATGTTATTTAAATTACTATAAGTACTCACCAAGGCTATGTACTCATAGCTTTTTTTATATTCTTTGCGGTTACTTATTGATATTTATTCTTAGGACAAATTTGTATCGTGGGCATCACAATGTTTATTTGCATTATGGTGACTTTTATCTCATGCCCATTACTAGAATATTGCCAGCCAGTGACGAGCCTCCGATCTCAGAGTCTCTAAATGCTACAATAACTCATACTCAATTTATTTGGATTATTTTATGTCTCACAATAGTTCTAGGGCGAAAGTGCTTAATACTGAATTACCTTTAAACCAAAGAGCTTCAAATGCTAGAAGCTGTGCTAATCATGTCGCCTTAAGACTAGGAATAACCAGAGTAGAACTGTTTGCCCTTATTAAAAACTCTACAAACGTCGATATGAATCAGCCCAAAAGTGAAGAAGAACTGATGAGAGCATTTCACTACTTTGAGCAACTATAATCTATCGTTTTAGTACTGGCTTAGTCCATAGGTTGCTCGGGGCTGTCATTCTCCGTCTGTGACGCTCTTTAGTCTGTATCGTTTGGGCTACACCAGTTCTAATTGCTAACCTATCGCGTCCATTGAGGGATTTCACTTACTGATGGGTTATCTCCATCATAAATCAACAACATTAGCTATAGGTGTAGAGAATTAGACAGACGTTAGAATAATGGAATTTAGTTGAAATGCTTGATTTACTTGGGATTGGAAGACTTTGGAAGACGTTGCTAGAAGTGAAGATGGCGGAGGAGGAGAGATTCGAACTCTCGGATGGTTTCCCATCGGCGGTTTTCAAGACCGCTGCCTTCAGCCGCTCGGCCACCCCTCCGCAATGACCAGCACTATAAACATCCTCTCTTTGGATGTAAACCCCTAATTTGTTCGTTCGTCTTAAAAATATACGCATTTCAGCCTGTTGGGTGAAAATATCAACATTTTAATTCAATCGCTTGGGTTATGTGCTGATTTTTGCTAAATTTGTGCTCTGTTTTTTTGGGATTTAAAAAGTATGTTGCTGTTTAACAATCAAGAAATTGAAACGGACCCACAAGGCTATCTACTTGATAGCCAACAATGGTCAGAAGAACTCATCCCTTTGCTTGCACAAGAAGAAGGTATTGAGCTGACCAATGAACACTTAGAAATTATTCGTTTCGTTCGTAATTTTTACTTAGAATTTAATACGTCCCCAGCTATCCGCATGTTAGTCAAAGCCGTTTCACAACAATTTGGGGAAGAAAAAGGCAATAGCCGTTATTTATACCGCCTCTTTCCGAAAGGACCAGCCAAGCAAGCGACTAAACTTGCTGGCTTACCTAAGCCTGTGAAATGCATTTAATTTTGTTCCTAATAGCGGACGCTAAAATCCGCTATTGGCGCTGTTTGCCAATTTTCACTAAAAAAGTGATCAATTTTAGCGCCTGGTGGTCCACCCGCTTTCAACCATTCATCGACAAATTCGATATCTTGCTCAGAACCATAAATCGCCAGCTTTACACTACCATCATCACGGTTACTCACGAAGCCTTTTAGGCCATTTTGATTCGCCCAGTGGTAGGTTTGGTAACGAAAACCAACCCCTTGAACTCGCCCATAAATATAAAAGTAACGGCCAGATGTTGTCATGTTTGCCCCCTTTTAAAACATAATCGAGTGTTCCTCTATTTTAGCTGTTGTTTTTTGTGCATTGAACAGATAATCTGCTATTGAGGCACTGCTTTTTCAACGTTGCGTATAAAGACAGTGTATTGCGTTATTGCTAATTGTCCATATATTAACTTGAAAACGCGCAACACTGCCCACATATAGATTGAAGTACAAGCAAGGCTTTTAGGAGGTCGCTATGATGATCACCAGTAAATATGGGATCGGGCAACAAGTCAGACACAAACTTCTTGGCTATTTAGGGGTCGTTGTTGATGTGGACGCTGAATATTCGCTCGAGCAACCACATGATGATGATATTGCCTCAAACAGTACGCTACGCGATCTGCCTTGGTATCATGTTGTTATGGAAGATGACAACGGGGATGCTGTTCATACTTATTTGGCTGAAGCACAAATTACTTATGAATCTGCGGATGACCATCCAGAACAACCTTCAATGGATGAGCTTGCAGAGTCAATAAGGTCTCAATTGCAGGCACCGCGTCTGCGTAACTAATTTTTGTCATTCATGAACGCAACCGTAAAGCAGCATCTTAGCTGCTTTACTTTTTACTGATTAGATAAAACCATTACTTTTCAAGCCCCAAAGCTGGAATTTCTTGTTTTGGGCACTTGTCCATTACAAATTTCAATCCCGCTTCTAACGCAATTTTTTGTGCTTCTTCGCTAATCACGCCTTTTTGTAGCCACAAAACTTTTGCTTTGGCGGCAACCGCCTCTTGTGCAATACCAACAGCAGCTTCAGCATGACGAAATACATCTACCATATCTATTGGTGTGCTGATATCACTCAGCTTTTCATATACCAACTGACCTAACAGCGTTTGTCCTGCCAATTTTGGACTGACAGGAATAACCTGATATCCCTGATGCAACAAATATTCCATGACCTCGTAACTGGGCCTATTGGCTTTATCACTCGCACCAACTAACGCAATAGTCTTCACGCTTTTTAAAATTTCAGCAATTTCTTGATCTTTCATCAAAATATCTCCCAAAACCAGTAAACTATTCCCTAGCATTATGATATATCTGGTACATCTTTACCCAATTAATTTTAACAATATTTAAAGTCCGTCAGACTTAAGGGATAGCCATGGAATTAACAACCCGTATCATAGGTACCTCAAAAAATATTGCTTTGGTTGCCCATGACCACTGTAAGCCGTCTTTGCTTTCTTGGTCTAAGAAAAACATGCAACGCCTACAAGGTCATAAATTGTATGCGACTGGGACAACGGGTAATTTGATTAACCAACACACCGGCCTACCTGTTACGAGCATGCTAAGTGGGCCAATGGGGGGCGACCAACAAATTGGTGCTATGATTGCTGAGCAAAAAATCGATTTGTTGATTTTCTTTTGGGATCCACTCAACGCAGTCCCTCATGATCCTGATGTCAAAGCTCTACTGCGCTTAGCAACAGTCTGGAATATCCCTGTTGCCACTAACCCCGCAACAGCCGATTTTCTTATCACTTCGCCATTTTTTGATGGGACAATTGATATTGTCATCCCTGATTACCAAAGCTACTTAACTAAACGCACCAAATAATGGGTGAATAGCCCTGTACCTAATAGCCTCGGTACAGGGTTATATTCTTACGGTTTTTTCTGCCTTGGCACACCTAATTGTTTGAGTTCTTCAACAAACTCAGATGGGTTTTCAGGGTTATACAGTAGCCAAACTTGCTGCCTTGCACGTGTTATCGCGACGTACAATAAACGCCGTTCTTCTGCATGTTCAAACGCTTCAGGTTGTGGCAGTAACGTTCGTTCAATAATTGACTCTCTTGCTGGCGCAGGGAAACCATCTTTTCCCCCATTTAGCCCACAAATAATCACATGATCAGCTTGTTGCCCTTTTGACGAATGGATCGTCATAAATTGAATATTTAGCTTCGGCCAGCGTGTTTGTGCTTTATTCAAAATTTCAGGTTTTAAATAATGATAACGTGCCAAAACTAATATTGTTTCATTATCAAGTACATAGCCACTCATTTTATCTAACAAACGTTCTAGTGCTTCTTCATACAAAAGGATAACTGATTTTTTATTACCTTTAACTAGACTATTCAATGGCTTATTTAGCTGGATAGGGTTCTGCAAAATAAACTGGTTAGCAATATCACCAATACGTTCATTAAACCGATACGTGGTGTCCAGCGCACAAATCTCCCCTTCACCAAAATTACGTTCAAATGACGTTGTCAAATCCAACTCTGCACCACTAAAGCGGTATATTGCTTGCCAATCATCACCCACCGCAAATAAGGTTGTTTGTTTATTTTGTTGGCGTAACGCTTGTAAAAGCTTGGCCCTTAACGGCGAAATATCTTGAAATTCATCCACTAAAATATGTTTCCACGGGCTAATAAAACGCCCTTTCTCAAGAATATTTACCGCTTGATGGATCAACCCAGAAAAATCGATAGCCCCCTCTTCTTTTAGCGCACTCTTCCAGGCTTTTAGCAATGGTGCCATTAATTTAATACGCTTTTGAAATAACTCTCGACACTCTTCTGGCGCATTATCAACCATCTCTTTTTGGCTGCCACCATGCATTCGCATCAAACTTAGCCAGCGTTCTAACCGAGCAATCACTCTATGGGTTATTTTTTCATTTTGCCAAAACTCACCCTCTGGAATGTCCCACGCCAGCTCATCACTCAACCACTCTCGCCATCCTTTCGCTTGCGCTTTTTTACTCGCACACTGTTCACGCCACTCTTTTAACAATAAGGCTTGGCGTTTTTTCGTATCTGTTTCTAGTTCACTCACTACTGGCGATTTTTTGCTGCCTTCGCGAATAATATGCAGCGCTAAGGCATGAAAGGTTTTTGCTTGAATATCGTCTTGCTGCAAACGCATCTGAATACGCTCATTCATTTCATCCGCAGCTTTGCGACCAAATGCCAACAATAAAATTTGCTCAGGCTTTGCCAAGCCTCGTAAAACTAACCACCCAGCACGAGCCACTAAAACTGACGTTTTACCGCTTCCCGCGCCCGCAAGCACCAGTACGTTGTCTTCACCATTAATAACCGATAAAGACTGCGAATGATTCAAAGGAGAGGATTCCACTTGCTGAAAGAAATCGTGGTAGCGGTTCAAGATAGATCCACACCATTTCTCATTGATTTGCTGGCGACACTGTTGGCTATGTTCCAGCCACTTTAGGCACAATTGATATTGCGGTGCGCAATTTTCAAATTGTGAAATTCTGGCTAATGGTAATGGCAATGATGAAAATTGTTGCTTGATATTATCTTTAATTGCTGTCAATTGGCGCAAGCTCAGCCATGTATCTTGCTGTGATATTTGCTCGATTTTATTTACCAACTGAGTAAGCACTTCGGCACTCACTTGGCTCATTTCACGGCTCCATTGCTGCCATTTTTCATTTAAATAGTGGAAAAAACGCTGAGTTTGCTTCCACTCTGT
The DNA here is from genome assembly GCF_041075285.1 of Providencia rettgeri. NCBI lineage: Bacteria > Pseudomonadati > Pseudomonadota > Gammaproteobacteria > Enterobacterales > Morganellaceae > Providencia > Providencia rettgeri. The sequence continues at coordinate 2,186,371 of NZ_CP163512.1, forward strand.
ACCGTGCAAGCGAACCACTTGTTCGTTTAAAATTTCAAACTCCAACTCCCCCCAAACAATGCCCCGTTTGCAACGAAGGTCAACCAGTTCATTAAAAGGGATAAGATATTGGTGATTTTCACCGCTAACTTCAATACCGGCGTTGAGTAAGCGAACCCGATTGTAGGGATGCTGAGCCAGACGCTGTCCAATCTGTGTTGATTTCAGTTCCATACGTCCTGCACCTGAAAATATCAATGACTAAAATACGGTTGGCTGGATCCCAAACGGTTTTTTATTCCGACTAAACACGCTATCCTATAAGGAATAGGGATTTTCTGACCTTTGAGGTACTTTGTGCTAACGCTGATTACCAGTTATCGTCGTGTGCTATATAACAGCCATATTCTATATTATATCCGAATCTTTATAGCCCTGACAGGCACAACCTTATTGCCATGGATCTTAGGGCAAGAACCAAAGGTCACTATTCCTCTCACATTAGGTGTCGTTGCCGCCGCGTTAACTGACTTAGATGATAGGCTAACGGGCAGAATAAAAAACCTTATTATCACCCTTTTTTGCTTTTTTATTGCTTCCGTTTCTATTGAGCTTTTATTCCCTTATCCGCTGCTTTTCTTTTTTGGCTTGGCCTTTTCTACCTGCGGTTTTATTCTTTTAGGGGCACTCGGTCAACGTTACGCTACCATTGCCTTTGGTGCATTATTAATTGCAATCTACACCATGTTAGGCGTCCCAATTTTCGATACATGGTACCAGCAACCTGCGCTTCTCTTAACTGGAGCAATTTGGTATAATCTTTTAACGTTAATTGGTCATATTTTATTCCCTGTTCGACCATTACAAGATGCCATTACTCAGTGCTACCAACAGCTATCCGCTTATTTAGATGCAAAGGCGAGTTTATTTGACCCCGATCTCGAAGATGATTACCAGCAATCTGTCTATGATTTAGCGCTAGTTAACAGTAGCTTAGTTAATACAATGAACCAAGCAAAAAGCGCATTACTCAGTCGTTTAAAAGGTGATCGAGGGCAAAAAGGAACACGAAATACGCTGCATTATTATTTTGTTGCCCAAGATATTCATGAGCGCGCCAGTTCCTCTCACATTCAATATCAGCAGCTTAGTCGTACACTTCGCCATTATGATATTTTATTTCGTTTTCAACGTTTATTAACTATGCAGGCTCGCGCCTGCCAACAAGTCGCTCAGTCCGTGTTATGGCGAAAACCATACCAACACAACCCACGCTTCGAACGCACATTTACCTACCTTGAGAACTCCTTGCAATTGCTCAAGGAACAATCGCCAGCACTGCATGAAATCAAAGCATTACATAATTTGCTGAAGAATTTAAAAGGCATTGATGTTCAGCTTAAAGGATTGAGTCTTGAACAAAGCTCATGGCAACAAAATAATAAGCAAATTGAACAATTATCGGATGAGTCCCTTTCAGGGTTTAGCGATATTGTTTCACGCGTTAAACACCATTTAACACCAAAATCCTCTCTCTTTCGCCATGCTGTACGGATGTCGATTTTACTTTGCACAGGCTATGGTATTATTCAGCTGTTTGACATGGAAAGGGGTTACTGGATTTTACTGACCAGCTTGTTCGTCTGCCAACCTAACTACAGTGCAACCAAGCGGCGTCTAGCACTACGTATCATTGGCACCATTGTCGGTATTCTTATCGGTCTGCCACTGCTTAACCTGATCCCTTCAATCGAAGGGCAACTGACGCTTATCGTTATTTCAGGCTTGTTGTTCTTTATGTTTCGCAACAGCCAATATGCCCAAGCCACACTGTTTATTACCTTATTGGTTTTATTTTGCTTTAACTTACTGGGCGAAGGCTTTGATGTTGCGCTTCCACGTATTATCGACACATTGATCGGCTGTTTTATTGCCTTACTCGCAGTGAGTTTTATTTGGCCGGATTGGAAATTTCGCCAACTCCCTCAAGTGGTACAGAAAACCATGGATAGCAATTGCCGATATTTGGATGCTATTTTATTGCAGTACTCCCAAGGAAAAGACAACGGCCTAGAGTATCGTGTAGCACGGCGTGAGGCACATAATAATGATGCCGAATTCGCCTCGATTGTTTCAAATATGGCATCAGATCCTAAGTCATACCGGATCACTCAGGAACAGGCTTTCCGTTTATTGTGTTTGAACCACACGCTACTGAGTTATATTTCAGCCCTTGGAGCTCATCGTGAGCAAATACAAAATGAGGAAAATTTAGCGTTATTAAGCGATGCTATTTGTTATGTGGAGTCATCATTGCAAATTACCGCGCTCGACCCACATGTCATTGATGAAAAATCAGAAAAATTGCGTGATAGCCTTTTACGCCGCATTGATAGTATTTCAGCAAGTGATGATGAAAAAACGTTGTTAATCATGGAACAAACAAAACTATTACTTGAGCTTATTCCTGAAATTAAAAAAATGATCCGACAAATCAGTTCAGCATAAAAATAGTGATTAGCGGGTATTAGAATCTCAAATAAATTGTTAATACCCGCTTAACCTTCTGTTTTATACAATGTAATAGATTGAATAGATTAACTAAAAACGTTTATTGCAACACTATCACACTGCCGTTAATTCAAAGCTGTTATACCACGCAATAAGTTCCTGCTTAATTGTTTTTGGTAATACCGCACTGTGGCAACCTTCAATCGCAGCCGCTAACCCAATTAATAACTTAATACTTGGTTTATGCCTTCCATGGAGTTTTAGCTTCATAAAACAAGCTTTAGCGCCAACCATACGTAAATCATCAGCATGTAAGATCCCAATCTTCCCTAACGCCCTTTCAACGGACATATTCATATTTGGTAAATCTTTTATTCGGCGAGTAATAACCTGCTTTTGTTGCAGTTCCTCAATGGCAGAGCGGTAAGCTAATTCAATAAACTGAAGCAGTGTCTGCTCGTCATGCCACATTTGCTCAGGTAATTGGTAATAGCGCATTTCCAATGGGATCCCTTTCTTAGTATAAACTAATCTATCAAGCCCCGAGGCTTCAAAGTGGCTTCTGGCCAGCAAACACCCTCGAAGATAGAAATGCCCATCAAGTAATAACCCCACAATTGCGTCATTCACTAACAAACAGTACCCGCCAAAATGGTTTTTACGTTTAAGCTCACCCAACTGGCCTAATAAACGGTACAAATAAAAAATTTTTTCTTCCGATAATAGCATTTGCCTTAACTCCTTTTTGGGTCTGGTTAATTTTCATCCTTGATAAAATTAATTTTATTATCTCTTTCATTACAAGTAATTACCCATAACCAATTCTGAGAGTTTCAATAATAAATGCCAAGAAGAATGCACAGAAAAACAACAAAGTTGCGAAGCGCTTTGAAAAAATAGACTTGATATTGGATGGATATACAGTTACTGTATGTTCATACAGCATTGTAACGAGGTGAATTATGAGCATCTATTCTTGGAACAACACAACAGAACATTCTCTTAATAATTACGCGCAATCTTTCCAATCCGCAGGAGCAACTAATAGCTCTATGCAGCAAGGTATGGTGAGTGAACTTGTCTACGATGAAAAGCACCCTATTATGGATCTCATCTTGTTACCAATGCTCCGCCAGTTTGGCGTTCAATCACGTTGGTTATTATGGCTAAGCCCAAATAAAAAGCTCAGTAAACACTGGTTAGAACAAGCTGGCATTCCAACAGATAAAGTGATGCAGTTAAACCACATGGCGCCCATAACAACTATCGATGCTATGGAAAAAGCGTTAAAAAGTGGAAATTACAGTGTTGTTTTAGGCTGGCTCCCCGAATTAAATGAACAAGATTTTGTCCGTTTACAAGAGGCTGCACAAGTAGGTCATTCTATTGGCTTTATCATGCGCCCACAAAAAACATATAATATTGTAAGTATGCAATCTGGACAGCTAAACAACCTAAAAATTCATTCAACTCACTATCACTAGCCAAGATTAAGAATTTTCTTACTAAATTTAACCTTTGGATATATTTATCCCCAAAGTGAAATGAAAAGCATTGCAGATCAATCAGATAGATAAAAAAAAATCTTAATAACAAATATGCATATCTCTCTGATTTATACACTAAAAAAATACTTTTTTTAACGTTTATTGCTTACTCTACTTGTATCTTTTTAAGTTCGTTGTAGACTTTAGCTTGTTAAGCTTATGGCATTATTTTTTACTTTTATTAATTTTTTGTAGATAATGTCAGCGAAACCTAGCAAGTAAATTGAACCAATGGCGTATAATAAGGCTCATTGAAGCCATGCCAATATTGGATGATAACGAGGCGTAAAAATGAAAAAAACAGCTATCGCAGTAGCAGTGGCAGTAGCCGCTTTTGCAACCGTTGCACAAGCAGCTCCAAAAGATAACACTTGGTATACCGGTGCTAAATTAGGCTGGTCTCACTATGAAGATACTAGCTTCAACCCAGCTAAAGCAGGTGAAGACGGTTGGAATACAGTTGGTAAGACAACTGACCGTGACACATTCGGTGCTGGTGCTTACGCTGGTTACCAATATAACCAATACCTAGGCTTTGAACTGGGCTATGACTGGTTTGGTAAAATGAAATACAAAGGCGCTGGCAACAGCGGTGACCTGAAATCTATGGGTGTTTCATTAACAACCAAATTAAGCTATCCAATCATGGATGACTTAGACGTTTATACTCGTCTGGGTGGTATGGTTTACCGTACAGATGTTAAAGCTAAACAAGATGGTGAGCGTTACAAAGAAAACGACAGTGGCGTTGCACCTGTATACGCACTGGGTCTTGAGTACGCAATCACACCAGAGTGGGCTACTCGTTTAGATTACCAATGGGTTAGCAACTTAGGTGATAAAGACAATATCGGTACTCGTCCAGACAACGGCATGCTGAGTGTTGGTGTTGCTTACCGCTTTGGTCAAGAAGAAGCGCCAGTAGTTGCTCCAGCACCAGTTGTTGAGCCAGCTGCGCCAGTTGTTGAAAACAAACGTTTCACACTGCGTTCAGACGTTCTGTTTAACTTCAACAAAGCGTCTCTGAAACCAGAAGGTCAGCAAGCTCTGAATGAACTGTATAACGAACTGAGCAGCATCGACCCAACTCAAGGTCGCGTACTGGTAGTTGGTTTCACAGACCGTATCGGTTCACAAAACTACAACCTGCCACTGTCACAAAAACGTGCTCAGTCAGTTGTTGATTACTTAGTTGCTAAAGGCGTTCCAGCATCTGCTATCTCAGCAGAAGGTCGCGGTAAAGAAGATCCAGTAACTGGCAACAAATGTGACGCTGTTAAAGGCCGTGCTGCTCTGATCGAGTGCTTAGCGCCAGACCGTCGCGTTGAAATCGAAATTCAAGGTACAACTGAAGTTGTTACTCAACCAGGCGCTTAATTCTAAGTCCTAGTTTGAATTTTGAACTAAATACAAAAAACCCCAATTGATTACAATTGGGGTTTTTTTAACTTAATGCGATGAGTATTATTAGTTAACTCTGGCTCTAATGAGTGACTAGCTGTTCGATTTTCTTGACTCGCTAGGAACGCCCCCTAACATTCCCCACTACTCATCTCGACTTTTCGTCACCCCAAGTATTGCTTGCAGGTCGTGTTTCAGCGTACTCATTTGACTTTCATATTTATCTTTATGCTCAGCATCTTCAATCAGTTGAATAATCGTTTCAGATAATGTTTTATTCCGTTTTACCGCTAAATTGGATAAACGCTGCCAAACTGAAAAATTCAAGTCTATTGATTTTTTTCGCGTGTGTGGATGCTCGGCATTAAAATGACGTTTACGCCTAGCACGGATACTCTGCTTCATTCGGTTATCAAGATCAGGATTCATATGAGATGCAATCCATTTAAGCACCTCACTAGGCCTATTTTCTGTTTTTAACAGCAATTCGATCGCTTCTTTTTCTGCGCTTCTTTCGATATAACGGGTTATCGCCTCGCCAGCACGTGCTTTATTCACGAGATATTCCCATTTCCAGCCACATTCAAGATTTTCAAGCTGCTGATATTTCATAATTTTTCCTGAAGAAAATCGAACCTATCTTTATATTAGCAATATTATAAACAAAATGCTCAGACAGACATTCGATTTAATTAAATATTCGTTTTTCACTAAAGAAATTAACCGTTCCTTGCCTAAATAGTGTAGAATTCGCAGCCACCTGTTAACAAATTCATCATTAGCATGTCCACTTTTGAAAACATACTCGTCATCTATGGGGTTGTTGGCGTATGCGCAATGTTATTCACCCTATTCGTCACAAAAGATCCGAGCTGTATTATGCGCTTACTTAGCGCCTTATTAATTGGTGTTACTTGGCCAATGACACTGCCAATTGTGCTGATGTTTTCGTTATTCTAATCGATATTTCAACAATTATTGCTGCAAGATTGCCTATCAAAGGCTAATATAACTATCTTGCCCATTGGGTAATTTACTGGTGAAAATCGTTTATAAAACAAACAATGCGAACGGGTCATTTGACCAAATAAACACGCCAGTCACATGCGCCCAGCTAATAGGCAGGCATTTTATGTATAACTCCATTAATAGCAGATAATCATAGTGATCAGTCAAGAACTAACATGGCAAGGCCTAATTCCTAATTTATCGTCATTTCAGACACATTTTGTTTCTTCAAGCTCTCTGAACTGTGCAATATTTTCCGATATTCAACCGCGGTTGTTTGCTGGAATGCAGCATTTTGTTAAAGAACCAGCTTATACGCGTTTTATGTTTATAAAGTCTGATGATAATGAGGAATACCTTCGCACTTATGCAAGCGCAATTAACTCATTACTAGAAAACATATCAGCCATTGATGGTGATTATCAATTATCTGATGACAAACACGCATTTCAGTGGAAAGAAGGCAGTAAAAGCCGTTTTTCCTCGCAGCAACCCATTGCTTATCGTCATTGGATTGAGCCAGAACAATTATTCGGTTATGTTACCCCGTCCATGCACTTGGTACCGGGCTTAATTCACCAAATTAATGGTGGCGTACTGGTGATAGCGGCAAATGCATTAATTAGCCAGCCACTTATGTGGAATCGCCTTAAAAATATGGTTAACCGCCGTCAATTAGAGTGGCTACCCTACTCTGAAAATCAGCCCTTGCCGATTGATATTGAACCTCAACCACTTGAGTTAAAGGTTGTGATTGTTGGTGATAGGCTAGCGCTAGAAGAACTTGAATATAGCGCCCCTGAAATATTCGCTAGCGCCATTTATGGTGAATATGAACCGATTATGTTCTTTGAAAATGAAGAACAACTGTCACTTTGGATGCGTTATATAAAATCGATCATTAACGAAAATGCATTACCCAATATTGCCGCAGATGGCTGGGTTCCATTCATTCAGCAAGCAACCCGTTATTGTGAAGATAAATTCAATCTGCCGTTGGATACTCCTTGGTTAACACGCAGCTTGCTGGATGCATCCCATTACGCAATAGACGGTCAGCTAACACAACAGTCTTTTATCAAAGCACTGGAAAACCGCCTATGGCGTCATAGCTTTCTGGCTGAACGTGCACAAGACGATATTTTGCAAGAGCAAATCTTTGTTAAAACGCAAGGGGAAGTTATTGGTCAAATCAATGGATTGTCCGTCTTGCAATATCCTGGGTATCCAGAAGCAATTGGTGAACCGTCCCGGATTACCTGTGTTGCACACCTTGGCGATGGTGAATTTACTGATGTTGAGCGCAAAGCAGAACTTGGTGGCAATATTCATGCTAAAGGCATGATGATCATGCAAGCCTATTTAAACTATGAGCTAAAATTAGAGCAACCACAGCCATTCTCAGCATCGATTGTATTTGAACAATCCTACGGTGAGGTTGATGGCGATAGCGCTTCTCTGGCTGAGTTATGTGCGTTAATTAGCGCCTTGGCCTTACAACCTATCGATCAGCAAATTGCAGTAACTGGTGCTGTTGACCAGTTTGGTTATGTGCAGCCCATCGGTGGCATCAATGAGAAAATTGAAGGGTTCTTCGATATCTGCGAAAAACGTGGCTTAACAGGGGAACAAGGCGTAATTTTACCTATGGCCAACGTGCGCCATTTATCCACTAAAGCCGAGGTCGTTGAAGCGGTTAAAGCAGGTAAATTCCATATATGGCCTGTCGAACATGTTGCTCAAGCAATTACACTATTAACAAAGCAGCCTTACTTTGAGCAGCAAGCAGAGGGGGATAACGTACACTTGTTAGCTTTAATTCAAGAACGTATCAACCAAGCAAATGCCCCTGATAAAGCAAGACTTCCTTGGTTCTTAAAGTGGATAAGTTAAGTAAAGATTGCGTAAAAAATAGCAGATCGGAGTTGTTCAGCGTACAAGTGTAAGCTATCCTGTACCCCTACACATAATAAAGGCTATCTGAAGAACATGGTTGATAAACGCGAGTCCTACACAAAAGATGATTTAATTGCTTCTGGAAAAGGCGAGTTATTTGGGGAAAATGGCCCTCCACTGCCATCAGGAAACATGTTGATGATGGATCGCATCGTCAAGATGAGTGAAAATGGTGGTACCTTTGATAAAGGCTATGTCGAAGCTGAGCTCGATATTAATCCTGAACTTTGGTTCTTTGGCTGTCATTTTACCAATGACCCTGTTATGCCAGGTTGTTTAGGTCTCGATGCTATGTGGCAATTAGTCGGCTTCTACCTCGGTTGGCTTGGTGGTGAAGGCAAAGGCCGTGCTTTAGGTGTGGGCGAAGTCAAATTCACAGGTCAAGTTCTGCCTACAGCCAAAAAAGTCACCTACCGTATCAGTTTTAAACGAGTGATTAACCGTAAACTGATTATGGGCTTAGCGGATGGCGAAGTGTTAGTTGACGGTAAATTAATTTATACTGCGACTGACTTAAAAGTGGGTCTATTCAAAGATACCAGTGCCTTCTAAGCTATTGAAATGCAAACCTCCGCAATTGCGGAGGTTCTTAAACTGAGTGATTTCTTTAATTTAAAAACCCGCAAAAAGTTCACCAAAACAGGCAGGTTATTTAACCTAAAGGATCAGATAATCGTGGGATTAAACGATGGCTATAGTTCGATCCTCCATCGCTTTACGCCAACCACCTAGCCAGTGCGAACGAGCATCTACAGCCTGATACGGGCACAGTTCTTTGGAGCGCCCTGCTAAACCTGCTTGATAACCTCTTGATAAAGCTCTTTCTAAACGGTCTCGCTTCTGTCTTTTCATGCCTTACTTCCCTCATCATTTAAATGGAAAAGAAAACAGCACCTACCATTTCTTAATAGGTACACTATACAAATAACGCCCACAGAGCAGAAAATCAAGTAAAGATTTTCATATATTTGTCATAATTGGCATAATTGTGACTTGTGTAAACCATTTAACATAACCATTTGAATTTACTGCAATTTAACAATAATTCTTTAATAATCATCATTTTATAATGATTAAAAATAGCCACTTTTAATCCAACTCGAAAAGCGTGTTTAAACAATATTTCTAATGACTAAAAAAATGCACCTTAGGTCGCGGCAATCTTTACGCGGACCTAAAGTGCATTGAGCGAACTAGGGACTGTTTATCTTTGATGGTCAATTTTTATTCGAATTAAAGCCATTTCAGGCTAGGCGAGAGGTTCGCCGCCGAGTGTACTCGGCAACAGCCTCTCAACGCAGCATTAAATGAATGAAACGTGCTTTAATCGAACCCATAGGGCTGCGTAGGGACAATAGTGGATTCAAATCGTCGTCAGTCAGCCACAATGGATACATTTTTCACTTTTGGGATTGTTTTTTGACCTTTTTTAGCGGTAAAAATCATCAGTAAAGATAAACAGCCCCGAGTTAAATTATGATCACTTAGTATTTATTGATTTCGTCAGCAATTCCTTTTGCAACCTGCTGCCACCCTGTTGCTAATGTACGGACTAATTCAGGATAACCGTCTTCTTGTTGATCCAGTTGTACATCAAAGTTACGGCGGATCAGATTCTTACCCTGTGAGTACGTCCAGAAACCTTGAATAAGTACCTTACCATCATAACGACCATTAAATGCCGTCAAGGTGATATCTAAAGTATCTGGTGAATTTTGCAGTGGTTGTAAAGAAACCAACTTTTCAGGCAATGCTGCGGATAATTCACTCACCATTGATTGACCCAGTTGCTGCTCTAACGGACTTGCCCATAGATGCGTACTTGCATTGGTGTAGCTTACATCACTTGTTTGATAAGTGATGCCATTCGACGTTAATACATCCGATAGCATAATGCGTTGCAGCCAAATCTGGCCTTTATCCATCACCGCCGCAGATTGCGTTTCAGAAGCTTTGATTGGCAATTGGTAGTACATCTTTTCAGGTTTACTACTGCATGCTGCCAACAACAAAACAAATATCGATATCAGATATCTCATTATTTTCTAACTCCTTTCGGCTGTACATCCTTAGTCGGTTCGGCTTCAAAGACTAATGCATTGCTCTTATTGTTTAACGTTCTTAACAACGGCTGCACTTCTCTCAAGACTTGATCTAACCGCTGCATATTATCCACCATCTTATTGTAAGCAGGTGAACCAGGCTGGAAGCCTTGCATTGCACGATTCATTTCTTGTAATGTTTTTTGTAAATCATGTGGCAGGTTTTGGAACTCTTTACTCGCCATCACTTTATTCAGTTCAACCAACATTGCATTGGCTTCTTTCACCACTTTTTGCCCTTCCGCCAATGTTTGTGTGGTTTGGTTCAACATAGGTTCAATTGGCATATTGTTGATTTTATCCAGCACCGCAATCACTTTTTGCTGAATTTGGGCTAATCCACCGCTGGTTGTTGGGATGATTTTATACCCTGCAACCACAGTTGGGCCTTTATACGGCTCAGCATTTGGTACAAAGTCTAAATCCACAAATAGTGCACCCGTCAGTAAATTACCTGATTTCAATGACGCCCTTAGCCCATCTTTCATCGCTAATTTTAATTCATTTTTTAAATTAAAATTCGCCCCGACATCTTTAGAAAAACGTTCTGGTTCGATATGAATAAGAACAGGTATTCTAAAGTCATTGTCCAGTGATTGATCTAAGCCTGCGGTATAGAACGGAACCTGTGCAACTGTTCCTAAACGAATACCCCGGAACTCCACAGGGGCACCTGGCTGCAAACCACGCACGGAATCAGAGAAAAAGAGAACAAAATCTTGATACTCGGTATACAACGAATTTTGAATACTGCTTTGATTATCGAATAGCTCGAATTCCGTATTCTCCTTCACGCTAGTTCCCGGTACCCATCCTGTAGGAACATCAAAACTCACCCCGCCCGTCAATAATGTGGCAATCGACCCCATTTCAACGTGCACACCTTGGGATGACATATCAAACGCAATACCGCTGTCTTTCCAGAAACGAACGTTTGAGCTAATCAGTTTGTCATAAGGGGCATTGATAAACAGTTGATAACGCATATCGCGTTTATCCATGTCGAAATTACTGGTTTCAACAGAGCCCACACGGTAGCCTCGGAATAACACCGGATCGCCCGGGTTGAGCTGCCCCGCTTTATCACTCACTAGAATAACACGGATCCCCTTAGCATCTGGAGACGCTAAAGGCGGTGTATCTAACAAGGTAAATTCAAAATGTTCTTTTGCCGCCAGTCCCGGCTGGAGCTCAATATAAGCTCCTGAAAGTAACGTCCCTAGACCAGTAACGCCATCGCGCCCTATTGTCGGTTTTACAATCCAAAATGCCGAGTCAGTGCGAAGTAACTCTTTCATTTCATTATTTAAACGCGCTTTAATAATGACACGACTAAAATTGTCATCCAAGGTCACGCTTTCCACAACGCCGATATCGACACTGCGACTTTTAATTTTTGTTTTACCCGCTTCTATCCCTTCAGCATTATAAGTGATCAACGTCACTTCAGGGCCTTGGTTACTAAAGTGGTAAAATAAGATCCAAGCACCAAGTAAAACAGTGACTATTGGGATCACCCATACAGGTGACCAACTTTTTAGTTTACTGACTTTAGCATTGGCCTGTGGTGTTTCTTGTGAGGTCACCCGATGGCTCCTTCTTGTTCAGCAGTATTCACTGCATTTTTCGCATCACAACGATCCCAAGTCAATCGAGGGTCAAATGTCATCGCCGCAAACATCGTTAAAATGACGACAATACCAAAGAAAATAATCCCCATCGCAGGAACGATGCTCATTAACTGCCCCATTTGGACTAAAGAGGCCAAAATCGTAATCACAAATACATCAATCATTGACCAACGACCGACATATTCAACCAGTTCATAAATAAAATGCATACGATGTGGGTCGCGGTTGCCATATCCTTTTGAATCAAGACACAACCAAGCAATACCAATCATCTTCAACGTCGGAACCATAATACTGGCAATAAAGATAACCATAGCGACAGGATATGAACCATCCTCCCACAACAAAATAACCCCATCAATAATGGTGGAGTTTAAGTCGCTTCCGAGTGTATTAGTCGTCATCATCGGCAACACATTCGCAGGAATATACAACATAACGGATGTCACAAGCAGCGCCATTGTCCACTGCAGGCTTTGGTGTTTACGCACACTGCCATGGGAGTGGCAACGTGGACATTTGGATTGTTCCGCGGGTAAAATAGCAGTACAAACCAAACACAAGCGTACATTTTGGCTTATGCCTGTTTGCCCTACTTTTAGCGGATGCGCTAGTTTTGGCGGCTCCTCAATACGCCCCCATAACCAATGTCTGTCTAAACATTGGAATGCCCTCACTTGTAACATACAAAATGCACAATAAGGTAAAAAACTCAGCCCAATGCCAATATCCCCATAAGCAATTAATTTTACAAAGCTGACCAAAACACCCGCTAAGAAAATTTCTGCCATGCACCACGCTTTCATTTGAAATAAAATCCGCGTGATCACGACCTTAATCCCTTTAGGAACATGCACTTGTAACCCAAAGAGGATAATGGTGACCATACAAAAAGCAGGTATAATTAAAGAGAAAAACAGGAAAAAAAGTGCTAAGCCGCTATAACGTGTAGTTGCGATAATCTCGATAATTTGAAAAAGCGAAATTTCGTTTTCAATCCCCGCTGCACTCATTTTCACAAAAGGAAATAAGCAGGCAATGAATAGCATGATCAATGCACTAAACGCATAGGCAGCAGGCTGCCTATACGGATATCGCCATTTAGAAACCAATGTGGTCTCACAGCGCGGGCAAGTTGCTTTGCTACCTTGCTCCAACTCAGGAACCGCAACCAACATATCGCACTGAGGACAAAGCACATGTTCATGAGACTCATGAGTACACAAAGAATATTCGCTCCTCTGATTAATCAATCTACTCAACCGTTCTTAAGCAATTCAAGCTCTTGCCAGCGGTCAAATGCGTGTTCAAGTTCAGCTTCTTTTTCTGCTAACAGACTTAATGTTTTTTCTGTAACATCATGAGGTTGGCTAAAGAAATCCGCATCGCTAACTTTCGCTTGTAACGCTTCAATTTCCGTTTCCAGTTGCTCAAGTTTCGCAGGCAATTGTTCTAGCTCACGCAATAAATTATAACTGAGTTTATTTGGTCGCTTTGCCGCTTCTTTCGGTTTTGCCGCTTTTTCTTGTGCTGCTACTTTACTCGTTTGTTCGGCTCTCAAACTCACGGTTTGTGCTCTTTGTTTTTGCGCATCAAAATAGCCCCCAACAAAGCGGTTGATAACGCCATTACCTTCAAAGATCCAGCATTCAGTCACACTATTATCGACAAATTCACGGTCATGGCTTACCAGCAACACGGTTCCTTGGTAGCCATCCACTAATTCTTCAAGTAATTCTAACGTTTCGACATCAAGGTCGTTGGTCGGTTCATCAAGGATCAACAGATTACTTGGTTTTAAGAATAATCGAGCTAGCAATAGCCGGTTGCGCTCACCACCAGATAAAGCCCTAACGGGGGTCATAGCACGTTTGGGTGGGAACATGAAGTCTTGTAAATAGCCTAATACATGGCGTGGCTTGCCATTCACCATCACCTCTTGCTTACCTTCCGCTAAATTATCCATAACGGTTTTATCAGGGTCTAACGCTGCACGGTGCTGGTCAAAGTAAGCGACTTCAAGTTTTGTACCACAGTGCACGCGGCCGCTATCGGCTTGTAACTCTCCAAGCATCAAGCGCAATAATGTGGTTTTACCACAACCATTTGGCCCAACTAATGCGATTTTGTCCCCCCGCATTACCTGTGCAGAAAAATCCTTTACCAACACTTTATTATCGATTTGGTAATTCACATTTTCCATTTCAAACACAATTTTACCGGAGCGTGCCGCTTCCCCCACTTGCATTTTCGCCGTTCCCATCACTTCACGGCGCATTGAGCGTTCAACACGTAGTGCTTTCAGGGCACGAACACGTCCTTCATTACGAGTACGACGTGCTTTGATACCTTGGCGGATCCACGCTTCTTCTTGAGCCAGTTTTTTGTCGAATTCCGCATTCTGCATCTCTTCAACGCGTAACGCCTCTTCTTTGCTGACTAAATAATCATCATAAGTCCCCGGCCATGACGCGAGTTGTCCACGGTCTAAATCGACAATACGGGTTGCCATATTGCGAATAAATGAACGGTCATGGGAAATAAACACAATACTGCCTTGGAAATCTTTGAGGAAATTTTCCAACCACAAGATAGTTTCAATATCCAAGTGGTTCGTTGGCTCATCTAAAAATAACACCCGTGGATTACTGACTAATGCACGCCCTAGCGCAGCTTTACGTAACCATCCCCCAGAAAGAGAAGAAAGCTCAGCATCCGCCGGGAGGTCCAATTTTTTTAACACATCGCTAATACGAGAATCCAATAACCATAAATTGCGATTATCAAGTACTTCTTGTAATTCAGCCATTTTATTTAAGTTTTTCTCACTCGGATCTTCTTCCACCAATTTTGCGATGTGATGGTAATCCTTCAGGTATTGCGCTTGCTCCTCAACGCCTTCTGCCACAAAATCAAAAATAGTCCCTTCCACATTACGTGGAGGATCTTGCTGCAAGCGCGCAACCACTAAACCCTGTTCGTAAATAAGCTGACCATCATCCAACGGCTGTTCTTTCGTCAATACACGCATCAGGGTTGATTTACCCGCACCATTTCTACCGACTAAACAGACCCGTTCGTTATCTTCAATATGTATTTCAGTATTATCGAGTAATGGTGCATCACTGAAGGAAAGGTACGCACCTGATAAATTAATTAAAGCCATTGATTGTATCCTTTACTCTGCGTGGCGAATTAACCAGCAGTTATGAATTTGACGATTACGTGCAAAATCTTCAGAAAGCGTTTTCGCAGTGATTTCTTGTGCTTGTAGTCCTAGCGCTGCGATTGCGTCCATATCCATTTTGAAACCGCGTTTGTTGTTTGAGAACATAACTGTTCCGCCGCGGCGTAATAATCGTTTTAAATGTGTAATCAATTGCACATGGTCACGTTGCACATCAAATGTGCCATCCATGCGCTTAGAATTGGAAAATGTTGGCGGATCAATAAAGATCAGATCAAATTGCTCATTGCTGTTTGCCAACCAACTTAAACAATCGGCCTGAATTAAGCGATGTTGACGCCCTGTTAACCCATTCGCTTGTAAGTTTTTCTCAGCCCATTCAAGGTACGTTCGAGACATATCGACGGATGTCGTGCTTTTCGCCCCGCCTAAGCCTGCATGCACCGTTGCCGTACCGGTATAACAAAATAAGTTTAAAAAATCAGCACCTTTGCTCATTTCGCCTAACATGCGACGCGCGATGCGGTGATCTAAAAATAGCCCCGTATCGAGGTAGTCTGTTAGGTTTACCAACATTTTGGCATTGTATTCTTGCACTAAGAAAAAGTCGTTTTTTTGTGCCAACTTTTCGTATTGCTGTTTGCCTTTTTGGCGCTGACGTGTTTTTAACACTAACTGATTTGACGTCAGTTCTAACACATTCATGGTTGCGGTGATCACATCAAATAAACGCTGACGTGCTTTACGTTCATCCACAGTTTTTGGTGGTGCATATTCTTGGATCACCACCTTGTCGCCATAAATATCGACTGCAACATTATACTCAGGTAGATCAGCGTCATAAACACGATAGCTTTCAATACCCTGCTGCTTTGCCCACTTAGTTAGTTTTTTCAAGTTCTTACGTAAGCGGTTAGCAAAGTCTGGGGAAATTTCTGCAACAGTTTCAGAAGGGGTAGCGGCTAATTGGTAATTTTTTTGTACGCAATCTAATGGGCCGTTTTTCGCTTTAAACTCACGCTCTGAACGTAATTGTAAGCAGCTCAATAATTCAGGTGACGCGCTGAAAATCGACAAACGCCAGCCTGGAAAGCGCGTTTTAACCACGCGCCCTAATTGGCTATGCAGCGCAATTAATGCCGGTTCACTCTCTAAACGTTCACCATATGGCGGGTTACTGATAATAGTCCCTACCGTATCTGTTTTAACTGGGTTTTCCAACGCAGCCGCGTCACCTTGGCTAAATGTAATCACATCTTGTAGGCCTGCGCGACGCGCATTGGCACGAGCCATTTCCAACACACGTTTATCGATATCGAAACCATAAAACCGTGATGTGTTCTCTTTTAAGCCTTGGCGAAAACGCACTTGTGCCTCAGTGGTTAACTCTCGCCATAATTCAGCATTAAATTTCGACCATGCATAAAAGCCCCAATGGTTGCGATGTAACCCTGGCGCTTTATCTGTTGCCATCATAGCGGCTTCAATTAATAACGTCCCCGAACCACACATTGGGTCAACTAATGGGGTTCCTTGCTGCCAACCTGAACGGTTAATAATTGCAGCGGCTAACGTTTCTTTTAATGGCGCTTGCCCCGCTAAATCACGGTAGCCACGAATATGCAGCGGATCGCCACTTAAATCTAACGCAACACTGACTTTTTCTTTATTTAGGTACACATTGATGCGAATATCCGCCTGTTGACGTGCAACATTTGGGCGCTGATCTAATTTGCGCACAAAGCTGTCGACAATCGCGTCTTTCACTTTTAAGGCACCGTATTGGCTGTTACGAATTTCGTCATTGGTGCCTGTAAAATGCACAACAAACGTATCATTAACAGAAAAAATTTCAGACCAGTCAATTGCCTGTACACCAAGGTATAAGTCTAGGTCGCTGTACACATCAAAATCATTCAATGGCAATAAAATACGCGACGCCAGCCGACTCCACAGTAAACTTTGGTACATGACCCGTTCATCGGCCTGAAAATAGACGCCCCCTTGGGTCACTTTACACTGACTAGCACCAAGTGCTTCCAGTTCCGTTTTCAGTAGTTCTTCTAGGCCACGAGCTGTGCTGGCAAACAGAAAATTCATAGTATTTATTACCGATTTCGATGAAAAATTGTTGCGCATTATAGCTAATCTTATGCAGTTGTCATAAAGTTGCTGCGCACAATTATAAGGATTAAAAAATGATCACGCTTTCGCGCCTTTATACACACCCAGTAAAATCCATGAGAGGGGTGCGTTTATCTCATGCCTTCGCTGACATTAGCGGTTTGACTTTTGATCGTAATTTTATGGTAACCACGCTGGAAGGTAAATTTATTACGGCGAGAAAATACCCACAAATGTTATTATTTACACCGGTTATGCTCAATAACGGTCTTTACCTCAGAGCGCCCAATGGTGAAAGTGCAACAGTATTGTATCAGGACTTTGACGATAAGCAGAGCCCTACTGAAGTTTGGGGTAATCATTTTCATGCACTTATTGCACCAGATGCAATAAACCGTTGGTTAAGTACCTTTTTTGATGAGCCAGTTCAATTACGTTGGTTGAGTCCACAACTTTCTCGCCGCGTTAAAGGGCACCAGGATGTGCCGATGTCTTTCGCTGATGGTTACCCTTTTCTCTTAATTAATGAAGCTTCCGTTCAAGAACTGCAACGCCGTTGCCCTGCTGGTATTAAATTAGAGCAATTTCGTGGAAACTTAATTATTACGGGTGCAAAACCCTTTGAAGAAGACACATGGAAAACCATTCAAATTGGTGAGGTGATTTTTACTTTAGATAAGCCTTGTAGCCGCTGTATTCTTACAACGGTGAGCCCAGAAAAAGGCATTAAACATCCGAATAGCGAACCCTTAGCGACACTACAAACTTTTCGTTCAGATGAAAAAGGCGATGTCGATTTTGGGCAAAATATGATCATCCAAAACACGGGGATCGTTCGTGTTGGTGACATATTAACCGTGTTAGAAACGAAACCAGCCAAGCAATATTTAACTCAAGAAAGAGACAATGATCTTTCAGGGCAAAATGTACAATCTCAAATTAATAAAGTCAGCTTAGTTTTCGACGAAATCGAATACGAAGGCGATAACCAGAATGTGATCTTAGAGCAACTGGAATTACACGGTTTAAATATTCCCTATTCGTGTCGAGCAGGAATTTGTGGCCGATGTAAAATTAAATTAGTGTCTGGTGAAGTGACGCCATTAAAACAAAGTGCGGTTAGCGAAAATGGCTATATATTAGCTTGTAGCTGCATCCCTAAAACGGCGCTAAAATTGGCATTTAAGTAAAATTTAATTTTTGAACATTTAACACCATCAACAATGTTTTAATGATGATGGTGTTAACATTCTAATAACCGAATTAATCATTATACTGAGAAAGATAATTTTATTTATTCGTTTTTAGATATGATCATTGATGATCAATCAAACCACATTTCCATATAACTGCCGTTTGGCTTTAGATGAATATTCAAGCATACGATCATTCATGATCTTAATTGGATCGCAAAATCTTAAAATACGATCTGGTAATTCCAATACAGGTTCTGCCAATAAACACAAACTGGCACATGAACCCGCTTCTGCAATAATAAACGTAAAATAGTGATGACTATTCTCTAAACAAACTTGAATAATCTGCCCTTGTTTTGGCGTATTAATCGCATGGAATGTAGTGAAATACCAACTTTTAGGCATCTGCGGTTTTAAAAAACGATGAGCAACAAGGCAATTAAGCACTAATTCAGCCCTTTCCTCTTGCGTTATATTTAATCGTTTAGCTTGCTCATCAAATAAATAAAATTCCCCAGCATCCTCGATACTAAATGGCATTTCATTACGGGCAAATACCGTCAGCATTTTAGCTGGAAAACATGAACGAAATATCATGCCGTTGGCGAGATCTAGCATCACTCTGTCATGGTCATGATCAAAATACCAACGCCAATGATCATCTGGTTTAATATTCATAAACGGATCCTTCAGCGATTTACCGGTAAATATATATAAGAACGATCATCTATATGATCCTTCCTAAATTTACTCTAAAGCTGACTTTTATACCCCCAATTATTCGCCTTACAGATAACCGAATAATGCCATTATCAAATAACAAATTCGCTGAAGATTGAAATAAAATTGATATAAAAATAGCCACTATTAGCAATATAGTTTAAAAGGGGGCATAAAGAAACCCCCTTGTTAAGTAAATTTACAATTTACTAGATATGATTGACAATATCTTTAATTAATTTTGGGCCATGATAAATAAAACCAGAGTAAATTTGAATTAATGAAGCACCTGCTTGCATTTTTTCACGCGCTGCTGTTAATGAATCAATTCCACCCACACCAATAATCGGAAGCTTACCATTTAATTCGCGAGAAATAAGTTTAATCACTTGAGTACTTTTTAATTGAACAGGACGTCCACTGAGTCCGCCCATTTCATTGCAGTGATCTAACCCTTGAACCAGAGAGCGATCTAGTGTGGTATTCGTTGCGATAACACCATCGATATTATGTCTCACTAGGCTATCTGTCACTTGAATAATTTCTTCTTCAGATAAATCGGGCGCAACTTTAACAGCCACTGGAACATATTTATTGTGTAACGATTGTAGTTCTAATTGCTTTGCTTTTATACCACTTAATAAATCATCCAGTGCTTCACCATATTGCAATGAACGCAAACCCGGTGTATTTGGTGATGAGATATTAATGGCAATATAGCCTGCATGTGCATACACCTTATCCATGCAAATAAGGTAATCATCTTTACCATGCTCTACAGGGGTATCTTTATTTTTACCAATATTAATTCCAATGATACCGCCATAATTGGATTTTTTGACATTCTCAACAAGGTTATCGACACCCTTATTATTAAAACCCATGCGGTTAATGATCCCTTCCGCTGCAACTAAGCGAAAAAGTCTTGGCTTATCATTTCCTGGCTGAGGACGTGGTGTTACAGTACCAATTTCAACAAACCCAAACCCCATTGCACCAAACGCATCAATACATTCACCGTCTTTATCCAATCCCGCAGCTAACCCAAGTGGATTTTTAAAAGAAAGTCCCATACATTGGGTTGGTTTAATGGCGATAGATTGGCGAATAAGACATTGAAAAGGTGAATGGTTTAAACGTTGAAGCTGGCGAAAAGTGATTTCATGCGCTTTTTCGGGGTCGAACTGGAATAGTGCCTTGCGGGCAAGGTGATATAACATATCCAATAACCTATATTCTGCTAGTGCGTTTCAATAAAATAGACATTATGTCGCACGCCAAAACCCTCGCCAAAGACTGATTATCGAGTTTTCACGGTGCGGACTATTTTTCGTCGGATAAAACGCGCTATAGATTACCCTAATTAGGGGCAACTTTACTATGAAAAAAATCAAAAAATTAAAGGGGGAAGATAGTTAATCTTCCCCCTCAGACTGCTGACAAACATAACATGTTTGACAGCAAGTTGGATAGGTTTTGAAAATAAACAAGGAAAATCAATATATTGATTTTCGCCTGATAACACAAAGTGGGAAAAACCACGCTTTTTCCCACTTTGTCAACAACCTCAGGGGGAAGATAGTTAATCTTACCCCTTTAGATCTAAACTAAAATCGCTATTTTTACTTTCCTAAGAACTTTTGAGCGTTGTTGATTATCTCATCATATAAAAATAGCGTATGTCTTAGCGATTAGCTTTCTAATGCTTTAGTGATTTTTTCAAATAAATCACCCGAAAGGTTGTCTAACGCTTTCAATTGTTCAAGCACCTTACGCATCTGGGCTTGACGCTTTTCATCATAACGTTTTAAACGGATGAGTGGTTCAATTAAGCGAGAAGCGACCTGTGGATTGCGTGTATTCAGATCCACCAGAATTTCATACAGGAACTGATAACCGCTGCTGTCCTCTGCGTGGAAGTTAACTGGGTTGCCTGCGGTAAATGCTCCAACTAACGAGCGAACACGGTTCGGGTTACTCATACTGAATGAACGGTGATTTAACAACTGACGCACTTTCGATAACGTGCCTTTTGCAGGGCTTGAACCTTGCAATGTAAACCACTTATCCATCACCAAGCCATCATGGTGCCAACGTTCGTCAAAATCAGCCATCAATTGAGCATGGCAAGGTAATTGGGCCTCATTAGCTGCCGTTAATGCCGCCAGCGAATCGGTCATATTGTCTGCATTTTTATACTGCTCTTCGACCAGTTTATTCGCCATCGCAACATCATCATTCGACGCTAAATATTGCAAACAGACGTTACGTAACGACCGTTTCGCAATGTCTTGATGATCGACACGGTAACCGTCAATATTAATCGAACGGTATACAGCCAAGAATTCATCAGACATTTCATTGGCTAATCGATGATGAATAAAATTAACCACTTCATGGATGGCAACAGGATCGATTACTGTAAATAGTTCAGCAATTTCATTTTCTGATGGAAGCGTTAAGATCAATGCCGCTAACGCAGGATCGACTGACTCACTCAATAAAACTGCACGAAAAGCATCAATCACAGACTCGGGTAAAATAAGTGCTTCACCTTTTTGGTACTTAGTCACATTGATTTTTGCGTAGTTATTAATCAGTTGTTGCGCCGCATCCCAACGTGAAAATTCATTACTCGCATGCTGCATCAAGAACGCTAATTGTTCATCGGTATAGTGATAATCTAATTTAACCGGTGCTGAAAACTCGCGTAATAATGAGGGCACTGGCTGGCTTGGGACTTCATCAAATACAAAGGATTGCGTTTCTTGGGTAACATTAAGCACAGAATTCACTGCACTACCATCACGTTTTAATGGAATGACCGCCCCTTCCTCATCATATAGCTCAATATCCAGTGGAATATGCAGAGCATGTTTTTCGGTTTGATCTAACGTTGGGGGCGTCATTTGGCTAACATGCAGTGTATATTGCTGTTTCTCAGGCGAATATTCATCACGAACGGTTAATACTGGCGTCCCCGATTGGCTATACCAGCGACGGAATAAAGACAGATCGACATTTGAGGCATCTTCCATTGCTTGTACAAAATCATCACAAGTCGCTGCACTACCATCATGGCGATGAATATACAGTTGCATACCCGCTTGGAACATTTCTTCGCCCAGTAACGTGTGGATCATGCGAATAACTTCAGATCCTTTTTCGTAGACTGTTAATGTATAGAAATTGTTCATTTCTATCACTTTTTCAGGGCGGATTGGGTGCGCCATTGGGCTTGCATCTTCAGCAAACTGTGCCGCACGCATGACTTTAACGTTATTAATGCGGTTCACTGAACGGGAGCCTAAATCGGAGCTAAATTCTTGATCTCGGAAAACGGTTAGCCCCTCTTTTAAGCTTAATTGGAACCAGTCACGACAAGTAATACGGTTACCTGTCCAGTTATGGAAATATTCATGACCAATCACAGATTCGATATTTAGGTAGTCTTTATCTGTTGCCGTTTCACTTTTCGCTAAAACATACTTGGAGTTAAAAACGTTCAAACCTTTATTTTCCATTGCGCCCATATTAAAGAAATCAACGGCGACAATCATATATATATCAAGGTCATACTCTAAACCAAAGCGATCTTCATCCCATTTCATGGCGTTTTTAAGCGATTGCATCGCCCATGGGGCACGGTCTAAATTACCTTTATCAACAAACAGTTCTAATGCGACTTCACGACCACTGCGGGTGACAAAAGTATCTTTTAATACATCAAAATCACCTGCGACTAATGCAAATAAATAACTGGGTTTTGGGAATGGGTCTTCCCACTTAACCCAATGGCGACCATTTTCTAATTCGCCTTCTGCAATACGGTTACCATTTGATAAAAGATAAGGATAACGTGTTTTATCTGCTGTAATAGTTGTCGTATAACGTGCTAATACATCTGGGCGGTCTTGATAAAAGGTAATATGACGAAAGCCTTCAGCCTCACATTGCGTACATAACGCCTCTCCCGATACATACAAGCCTTCTAACGCGGTATTTTTTTCAGGGCTAATTTCATTCACAATACGCAGCGTAAAAGCTTCAGGTAATGATTTGATAATCAATTTACCTTCAGATTGTTGATAATCGCTCCACGCCTTACCCTCAATTTCAATACTCACCAATGATAAATCTTCACCATGCAGTTCAAGAGTGGAAGATTGTGGGTTAATACGCTTTACCTTACTCACTGCGGTTACCACTGTCTTAACAGGATCAAGGTTAAAATCGAGGTCAATCTCTGTAATCGTATAATCAGGTGCTTGATAATCCTGACGATATTTCGCTTGTCTTAACTGGGTCATAAGTAACCTTTTAATTCGTTATATTCGATATCGCACTACTTTGCTGCTTTATACAATACTATAAGACACCGTAATGTGAACGGATTTGAGAAACATTTTCATCAGAAGAAGTTATCTATTTCTTAGTCAATGTTACTTTCTTAAAGTTAATAGTGGCTATTTTGTTACAAAATCGTTTGTTTGTTGGTGCTATAGTACTATCAAATATTTCACGACATGTTAGTATCATTTCGTGATTAATCGTTTTGTATCTAAAACATTAGTCATTCTAGCTTCAAAATGGGTTTTCTTGGTATAACAGCTTTACGCAAAAGCAAATGAGCACATTAAGCTGAATATATCCCACCAATACAAACTGGTAGAATAACGCTTCTATCTTTCGTCAAAGTGGGTATACTTTTGCAACTTTAACGATTTAGCAAATTAGCTAATTAAGTAGATAAGCTCCGCGAGGATGTCTGCGCGCCATGAATTTAGACGCTACACCGATTATTACATCACTGCTCGATACCGATGCTTACAAGCTTCATATGCAGCAGGCAGTTTTCCACCGATACTACCAAGTACCGGTTGTTGCTGAGTTCCGCTGTCGTAGCAGTGAACTCCTAGGCGTCTACGCCGATAAAATTAGGCAACAAGTTCAGTTGATGGAACATTTGTCCCTCACCGACGATGAATTTACATTTCTACGCCGCTTGCCTTTTTTCCAAGAAGACTACCTCTCTTGGCTAAAAACATTCCGTTTTAAACCTGAACAAGTCACTGTTTCTTCTAATGAGGATGGACAACTTGCCATTCGCATTAGTGGCCCGTGGCGCGAAGTGATCATGTGGGAAGTCCCACTCCTCGCCCTTGTCAGTGAAATTGTCCAACGAGATAGACACCCCGAAATCACGCCAGATGACGCGGTTAGCCAACTCAAAAAACTGTTAACTATTTTCTATGCTCAAGCCAACGAGAACCAATTAGACTTGTCTGGCTTTAAATTAATGGATTTTGGTACTCGCCGCCGCTTCTCTTACACGGTGCAATCAGCCATTGTTTCCATGTTGAAAAAAGAGTTTCCTTATCTTATTGGCACCAGTAACTACAAACTGGCCCATGAGCTTGATTTAATCCCTGTAGGTACACAAGCACACGAATGGTTCCAAGCGCACCAACAAATTAGCCCTGAGTTAGCCAATAGCCAACGGGAGGCTCTGCAAAGCTGGTTAGATGAATATCCAAATCATCTGGGTATTGCGTTAACGGACTGTATCACCATGGATGCCTTCTTGCGCGACTTTGATATTGATTTTGCGAAGCGCTACCAAGGATTGCGCCACGATTCGGGCGATCCGATCGAATGGGGTGAAAAAGCCATTGCTCACTACCAAAAATTAGGTATTGATCCAATGAGCAAAACACTGGTGTTTTCCGATAGCTTAGACCTACAAAAAGCGCTCGACTTATACCGCTATTTCCATCAACGGATCAACCTTGTGTTTGGCATTGGCACACGGCTAACCTGCAATATTCCTCATGTTACGCCGCTGAATATTGTGATCAAACTGGTCGAATGCAACGGCAAACCTGTCGCTAAGCTCTCTGATAGCCCAGGCAAAACCATTTGTGAGGACGATGAGTTCGTTAACCAACTCAGAAAAGCCTTTGACCTCCCTAAAATGGAAAAAGCCAGCTAATCCCCACCCGATTTCCATCGCTCTGCAGAAGAATATGCACTTTTTTTGTGCAGAGCTTTAAAACCCTCTTTTTCTTTTATTCACTTACTATTACTATAGTTTTTAAGCTCTAGGATCATCGTTCGATTCCACTGAAATTATTTATCGCGATTTTTTACTTGTTTCCTAACAAATGGCAAGTAACATAGAGCGTTGGCCCCTGAAATATGGGATTTCGTAAGTATATCCCTACTTAACTATTTTTACCGTCATACACGCCTTGTTTTGCACCTCAATAATAAAGAAAGCTGCAATACAATGAACGAAATGGTTTTAATACAATTTGAATGGCATCCTAAATAATTCGAGTTTAGGAAGGCGGCAAGCAATTGAGCCCTAGGAGCATACACAAGTATGTGACTAGGGTCGGTTTGTGAAGCCAACGCATCTTCGGCTCGAAGTATGACGGATTGAGATAGTCAAAGTAGATATTGTTAAATTTGAAGAGAGTGAATTATATGATAGTAGCGCCTGTAGTCGACGTACTGCAAGGCCGTGTGGCGGTAGGCTCTGAAGTCACCGTTCAAGGCTGGGTACGTACAAGGAGAGATTCAAATGCGGGTTTTTCTTTCCTCGCCGTATATGACGGCTCATGCTTTAATCCGTTACAGGCTATCATTAATAATAATTTACAAAATTATAATGACGAAGTCCTGCATCTCACTACGGGTTGTTCCGTTGAAGTCACCGGGACGGTAAAAGAGTCTCCAGGTCAAGGTCAATCATTTGAATTAGAAGCCAGCGCAGTCAAAGTCGTTGGTTGGGTTGAAGATCCTGACACCTACCCAATGGCGGCAAAACGCCATAGCGTTGAATTTTTACGTGAAGCGGCCCACTTGCGCCCACGCACTAACTTAATTGGTGCTGTTGCCCGTGTTCGCCACACCTTAGCACAATCTATCCATCGCTTCTTTGATGAGCAAGGTTACTTCTGGGTTTCAACGCCAATCATTACTGCTTCCGATACCGAAGGCGCCGGAGAAATGTTCCGTGTCTCCACTCTGGATTACAACAACTTACCGCGTAATGATAAAGGGGAAGTGGATTTCAGCGAGGATTTCTTTGGTCGCGAAGCATTTTTAACCGTTTCAGGGCAGCTAAATGGTGAAGCCTACGCAACGGCACTGAGCAAAGTGTATACCTTTGGGCCAACATTCCGCGCTGAAAACTCTAACACCAGCCGTCACTTGGCGGAATTCTGGATGGTTGAGCCTGAAGTGGCGTTTGCAAACTTAGATGATGTGGCAGGCCTTGCCGAAAAAATGCTGAAATTTGCATTTAAAGCAGCACTGACGGAACGCCGTGATGATTTAGAGTTCTTTGCACAACGGGTTGATAAAGACGTTATCACCCGCTTAGAAAGCTTTATTAACTCTGATTTCGCGCAAGTTGACTATACGGATGCCATTAAAATCCTTGAAACTTGTGGTCAGAAATTCGAAAACCCGGTTTACTGGGGAGTCGATATGTCATCTGAACATGAGCGTTATTTAGCAGAGCAACACTTTAAAGCACCGGTCGTGGTGAAAAACTACCCGAAAGATATCAAAGCCTTCTATATGCGCCTCAATGAGGACGGTAAAACGGTTGCTGCAATGGATGTTCTCGCACCGGGTATTGGTGAAATCATCGGGGGCTCACAGCGTGAAGAGCGTCTGGATATGCTAGATGCTCGCCTTGAAGAAATGGGAATGAATAAAGAAGATTACTGGTGGTACCGTGATCTGCGCCGTTACGGCACTGTGCCTCACTCAGGTTTCGGCCTTGGTTTTGAGCGCCTAGTTGCCTATGTAACAGGTGTTAGTAACGTGCGTGAAGTGATACCATTCCCTCGTACACCAAGAAACGCAGCCTTCTAATTTCTGCGTGTTTATATTTATTCACGAGCCTGCGAATGTTGGCTCGTGATTTTTAGCCCTGAAATACTTTCACTTTATAACTATCCCATTTCGTTACATTAATTGCAGACATTTGATAAACAGATCACACTTTTTTACGTTATTGCCTTATAATTTCCCGTTATATTGCATCTACATTGATATTGTTAAGAATAATCTGCTTTTTTGCTTCGTTTTTGTTTTTTGCCATCCCAAAATCGTCAAACAAATTGATCTAAGTTGCTCAAAAAAAGCTCAAATTGCCTCTCAAAAAAGTTCCCTAAATTTTGTAATATTTTTTAAACTGGTACGATGAGTGTTTATTTTTTACTCTATTTTTTACATTTTGAAACATCTAGTTACCATTTGTTTCAGAATCTTTGATTTTGTAGCACTTTGAGGGTAGATAAATTTATTTAGCAATGGAACACTGGTCGCCGACATAGACGACACTAATCTCTCATAAATAGTTCCAATTATTTTTGCGAATTATTTTTGGCAGTGGCAGGTGTCCGAATAACACCAATGAGGGTAATAATAATGATGAAACGCAATATTCTTGCAATGGTTATCCCAGCTCTGTTAGCTGCTGGTGCAGCAAACGCAGCTGAAGTCTACAACAAAGACGGCAACAAGTTAGACGTTTACGGTAAAGTTGACGTTCGTCACTACTTTGCAGATGGCAAAGGTAGCAATGGTACTAAAAGTGAAGATGGCGACGATTCACGCGTTCGTTTAGGTCTGAAAGGTGATACGCAAATCACTGATCAACTGACTGGTTTTGGTCGTTTCGAGTGGGAAACAAAAACCAACAAAGGTGAAGACAACAACACCAATAAAAACCGTTTAGCATACGCGGGACTGAAATTTGCTGATTTCGGTTCAATCGACTACGGCCGTAACTACGGTGTGGTATATGATACGGCTGCGTGGACAGACGTTCTGCCTTTATGGGGCGGCGATTCTATGGCGCAGACTGATACATTTATGACTGGTCGTAACCGCAACCTGTTAACTTACCGTAACAACAACGCGTTCGGTTATGTTGATGGTCTGAGTTTTGCTCTGCAATATCAAGGTAAAAACACTGAAACTAACAAATCAGGTGTTAGTGATGTTTATAAAAACAACGGTGACGGTTACGGTTTCTCAGCAGCTTACGACTTAGGTTGGGGCGTAACTTTGGGTGGTGGTTATTCTAATTCTGCTCGTACTGAAAACCAAAAAACTAGCCAAGCTCGTGGTGACCGCGCTCAAGCGTGGAACGTGGGTGGTAAATTCGACGCTAACAACGTTTACTTAGCAGCGATGTATGGTGAGACTCTGAACATGACTCACTACGGTAGCAAAGATTTTATCGCTAACAAAACTCAAAACGTTGAGTTAGTGGCTCAGTACCTGTTCGATTTCGGTCTGAAACCATCTGTTGCTTACGTTCAGTCTAAAGGTAAAGACCTGCCAGGCTACGGTAACAAAGATATCCTGAAATATGTATCTGTTGGTTCTTACTACTACTTCAACAAAAACATGTCTGCAGTTGTTGATTACAAAATTAACCTGTTAAAAGACAATGACTTTACTAAAAACACAGCTAACGGTATCAACACTGATAACGGTATCAACACTGATAACGTAGTTGGTTTAGGTCTGATTTACCAATTCTAATTATCAGTTAACTGATAAACTAGAAAACGGTAACATGTTTTTGCAAGCAGCGCCTCGGCGCTGCTTTTTTATTGCCCCATTATGCCAATCTTTGTTTTACCTACCTTAAAACCCGTTCACCTTCCTATTTATCAACCCAAATCATCAATAAGACAGGTAAATACGCTGGCCTTATACATATTTCTGGTTGGATTACATGCAATTTCTACCTAGCTCACAAGATCTCGCCAATTTTTCGTAAAACGGTTGGCAAAAGCCCTTTCACACGTTAACCTGAGAACTCGACTCGTTCGACTAAACCCGTTTTCAGCTATACCCTGCATTAACCCGCTGTCAAGGCACCTGACAGGTAAGGTTGTCACAAGCTACCTTGCTTTGCCTTTACAACTCAGGTTTATGTTCGGTACCACAACAGAGCTTTGGAATCGACAACATGTTTGAGAAAATTATTTCTGCCCCCGCTGACCCCATTTTAGGTCTTGCTGATAGTTTCCGTGCTGATCCCCGCGAAAATAAAATTAACTTAGGTATTGGCGTCTACAAAGATGAATCAGGGAAAACCCCTGTACTTGATACCGTCAAAAAAGCAGAGAAATTCCTGCTAGATAACGAAAATACCAAAAACTATCTTGCGATTAGCGGAATGCCAGAATTTGGCCGTGTAACACAAGAATTGTTATTCGGTGCACAACATGAAATTGTCACCTCAAAACGTGCACGCACAGCACAAGCACCGGGCGGTACGGGCGCACTGCGTATCGCGGCGGATTTTATTGCTAAACAAACCAATGCAAAACGCGTTTGGATCAGCAACCCTACTTGGCCTAATCACAAAAATATTTTTGAAGCAGCAGGCTTAGACGTTTTAACGTATAACTACTATGATGCCGCCAATCACGGTATGGATTTTGACGGTATGCTCAATAGCCTGTCATCCGCCGTTGCCGGTGATGTGATTGTACTGCACGGTTGCTGCCATAACCCAACGGGTATTGACCCAACCGTAGAGCAATGGACAAAACTGGCCGCACTCTGTGCAGATAAAGGCTTATTACCTGTTTTTGACTTTGCTTACCAAGGCTTTGCAAAAGGCTTAGATGAAGACGCTGAAGGTCTGCGGATCTTCACCAAAAACAATCCTGAAATGATTGTGGCAAGTTCGTTCTCAAAAAACTTCGGTTTATATAACGAACGTGTTGGGGCCTGTACGATTATCGCAAAAGATAGCGATAACGCAGAGCGCGCATTTAGCCAAGCTAAAGCGGTTATCCGTGCAAACTACTCAAACCCACCTGCGCACGGTGCAGCAGTAGTGACCACCATCCTTTCTGATAATGCGTTAAAAGCAGAATGGATCCAAGAACTGACTGCAATGCGTGAACGTATTAAACGTATGCGTCAGCTATTAGTCAAAACATTGGAAGAAAAAGGCGCTAAACAGGACTTCAGCTTCATTATCAACCAAAATGGTATGTTCTCCTTCAGTGGGCTGACAAAAGAGCAGGTAGAGCGTCTACGTAGCGAATTTGGCATCTATGCAGTGAGTTCTGGGCGTATTAACGTAGCAGGCTTAACACTGGAAAACATGGTTCCACTGTGCGACGCCATTGTTAAAGTTTTATAAGCGTTAGAATCATTTCTCTGACCGTCAAAAGGCACTGTAAAGTGCCTTTTTTGGTTGTTGACAAAGTGGGATAAAAGCGTGGTTTTTCCCACTTTGTGTTATTAGGCGAAAATCACTATAGTGATTTTCCTAGTTTATTTTCAAAACCTATCCAACCTGCAGCCAAACATGTTATGTTTGGCTGCAGTCTGAAAAGGCACTGTAAAGTGCCTTTTGTTGTTTTAGCATCACAATGTATTCGTTAAAAATTGTTCAACATGCATCACTGGGTTCCATACCGTTTTATGAGTGTTAGGGCTATTAATCATACTTAATTCATCATCAACCCGTTGCTCAACAAGCGATTGAATTAACCTATCCACTGTTTGTTCCTGCTGCGCATTCCACGTCGCTTTGTCGCTTTGCTCAAATTGCATATCAATAACATTTGCCATGGAGGATAATTTTGTATCGTAGCGGATAGTGACTGTGCGCCCTGCATCAGACTGATAAACCGTTTCTCTAATACCTTCGGCATTTACGCTATCTTTTATCCAAGAACGTTGAAAATTGACTAATACAGCGCGGTTACGGCCATAACTGTCATCAATAGTCACATGGCCTTTCCCATAACCATTGACAAGGTAGTAATCGTTGCCTTGCCCACCCATAAGCAGATCATTACCATCCAATGAAATCATCACATCACGGGCATAGCCCCCAAATATTCTGTCATCCCCCTCCCCTGAATAGACGACATTATCTACTTCAGAGTCACCCAATGTGACTGCCAAAATGATATGATCATTGCCTTTTCCCCCCTTAATAATGCGGCCATGATGGCTATTATCGATGATTAAGTCATCACCATTCTTACCATCAATTAGCCAATGGGTTCGAGAGTGATTAGAACCAATGATGATCTTGTCTACTTTTTCTGTTGTTAGAATAGTCGAAGTAGGCAGCGCCCCTCGTAATTCACTCGAAATTTCATCAACAGGCTGCCAAATATCTTTTAGACCCTGCTTTTGTGCATGAGATAACTTACGTGCTAATTCATCAGTAAGCGCTCCCATCCCGTTTTGTGTTGTGGTTTGTAAATTAACTGGAAATTCATCATAGAGGTGTATCATGGGGGCAATTCCCATTTTCTCAGAGGATTGTTTTATTTTAACTATCTTTCCAGCTTCTGAAATATAATAAGAGAATACCGTGCCATCTGCTTGTTCTTCAATAATTGGCTTACCTTTAAAATGAAATAAATCAACCGTATTGGTACCTTCCCAGTCATCAATATACGCCATTCCTGAATGACGCCCATCGACAATATAATGATCATCACCTGCCCCGCCCATTAATGTATCAATACCTTTACTCGAAAGTAATACATCATTGCCGTTCCCCCCAGAAAGGTGATTTTTACCTTCTCCTCCGTATAAAACATTATTTCCATGGAATGTTTTAATTGTGTCATCACCTTCACCACCAATTAATATACGGCTATCGCGACTTTTATCTAATATTAAGTCATTGCCCGATTTACTATTTATCAGGTTGTTTTCAACATAATATCCGTCGGGCAAAATAATAGTATCATTTTTATCTGTACTTTCATTTGGCCTATTGACTAATGAAAGCGTGCATTCATCTCTTATTAAATTCACTGAAAACACATTGCTATCTTTATCTTGAATAACCACTGACTGACTCATGCTTTCATCATAGTTTTCAAAACGAATAGCAAACCGTTTATTATAGAACCTATCTTTAATAAATAATGTTTGGTTATCTTGTTGTAAATCGAAACCATTCAATGTGGGTAATAATAGAATAACTTTATCTTCATCTGTATATAATCCCCTCACCGTTGAAAAATCAAAAATGATTGCCGTAGGATCATCTTTTACCTGTTCAATACGATAAATATCTTTCCCTGTACTAATCTTGATATGATTACCTGAAGACACCTCCGTAATAATATCATTCCCACGAGTCCCTTCATAAGTTAAATTTTCTGCGAGCCCGGTCCATTTAAATTCTCCCCAGCTAGGGGAAACATAAACACGATTTCCATCTATGACAATGGCATTACTAGCGGATTCGATATACACTGATTTATCATTTTCCCTAACTGATTGATCTAATGTTTCGATGTAACTAATAGAAAAAATTTTATCCCTGAATATGCTTGGGGTGTCTTTATCCAAACTGGTTAATTTACTACTGAGTATAAAACCATCATGTGTTTTTAAAATATAATTGTGGTTAAGTTCTCTACCAGAATCAGTGTTTCTATAGAAATTATTTAGCTTAATTATCGGTTTACTTGAAACATTGGAAAATGAAATACCATCTATTATTTCTTCATTCAGTTTTATCTGCAAAAATAGGTCATTACCCTCTATATAGACATCTTCAATTTCCCTTAATGTATATTCTAAATTAACCATACTTGTTGATTGGCTATCTTCATCAATAATTACTTTTGGTTGATACACTAAACTCGTATTTTTATAGAATTTATTTATTACTTTTTTAATTTCTACTTTTTTATTAGTTTGGTTATATTTTTTTACATGTAAATATAAATTATCCACTTGATGATGCCATACGTAACGCCTAATCTGATAACTATCATTCCCTTTTCCACCTTTAGCATAGCCTTGCACTAAAATAAGTTTATCATTACCACTGTCACCATACAGCCAATCGTCTCCACTACCACCATCAAGAATATTATCTTTTTCGTCACCGAGAACTCGGTCATTTGTTTTATTACGCAAAACAATATTTTCTATGTTTTTTATATATGCAACATTAATAAACCCTCCAGATTGATTATTTTTATAAGATACATTATTTTTCGCCAGTTCAATATCAGCATAGTATTTATCCGGCATACTATCAATTATCAATGTATCTTGCCCTGATAAGCCATCTAAAAACTTAGTAATTTTCCCAATACCATATGGTTTCAAAGAATCTATACTGTTATCTCTTAAATAGAAATAATCACTTTTCTTTCCCCCCGCAAAATATTTTTCACCAGAGAGAATAAGAAATGCATTCATTTTGTTTTGATGACCAATAATAACATCATTACCACTTGCCGTATTGAAACTACTACCAGTGCTATCATTCGTATTTAAATACCAACTTATCCGTTTTCTATCATTTATAATATGTTCACTGAACCGTTGATAGGAGCCATGCAGTGTTTGACCAAATACACCAAATCTGGTTTTTAATGAAAAGAAACTCAGTTGCTCAGGTATTGAAAAAGCTAATTGTTCTTCAACTGATAACTTAAAATCACTCTCGTTGATATGATGACGCGATTTAAACTCCGTAAATAAGCTATCAGAGTATTCGGGATTAAAATTATAGCGTTCATGTGAAGGCTCTTTACCCGTTTGTTGTAAATCAAATAGTTCTTTCGCTTCTTTACTAAATTCATTGACAAAAGTGCCCCCATTGTTCCTTCGAGATGGCTTACCGACGCGACCATCTAACAGCATAATATAATTATTTAGCAAAAAATCTGCGTCATCTTCGGTGAAATAAGGAGCACCTTTCTTACTATAAACCTCTTTATAACTACCTGGCCCATATGAGATTTTCCCTAATGTTCCACCAAAATAGTTATTTTTATTATCCACTAAATAATAATATTGTTTTTTCTGGTAAATAGGTTTCTCTATGATACTTAAATGATGATCAAAACCTGATTTTGCGAGTGTTTGCTCATAATGAGCAAGATCACTTGCCCAAGCGTCATTTTTAAATGCATCAATATAACGTTTAATTGTCATTTCTTGCTGACTACGTAGTGTTGGCTCTAGCCCCACAGCCCCGCGTATGCCTTCTTCAAGTTCACGGCTCCAGCTAATATCAATCTCTGCTTTAATATTTTCAACAGCACGCCTTCCGTTATATACCCATCCACCGACAATCAACAATCCCCCGACAACTAAGCCAAGTACAGGAATAGTAGAAGAAGCAGCCAACACGCCAATCACGGTGACACCATTAACAACAAAGCTGGCAATTGAAAATGATGCATTAACAATCAAGTCTTGGCGCTGTTTAGGATCTGATACATGCTCTAATTTAGCTAAATTATCGTAAGCTTGGTAGGCATCTAAGCCCATCCCTACCAAATTAAAGACAATAACCGTTCCCGCAGCGAGTCGGCTACAAGCTAATGAAGAAGCCCCTGCTTTACTGGCAAAATTTAATAAAATAGGTTGCAATACCATATCGCCATAGTTAAAAAATGCAGTACCACAAGCAAGATAATACTGCTTTTCTAATTCGGCATATTCCGCTTCTGTTAAATCAGGATCATCCAGTTTTTTAAGAATAGCATAAATGCTAATCACCGTTTGTGTGATACCAGCCCCACCCATTCCTTGACCAAAACGATTTCCAATACGTTGAAAGCGTGGCAGTTTTAAACCTACTTTATGCAGCTTATTAATTAATTTCGCTTTAATCTCCGGGCTATCTATATCCATATCTTGAGATAAATATTTTAATTGTTTCCTTAATACTCCACTTTCCTTAAAATTAGCATTGTCATAGCCAATTGTTGTTATTTCCGGGTCATTGAGTTGTTGACGGATGATTTTTAACAGTGCTAAATCGCTATCATTGCCTTCTAACATAGCTAACTCAGCAGCTAATTTTTCGCTATGAAAACGTATTTTTTTATGCCAATTAAATTTTGTTGTGTCTGAAATTGCCAGTGGCTTCCCATCAATTTCGGCACCTAAATTCTGCAATTTAAAGAAAGGAATTTTTTCCCCATGTAAAACAACCCAACTATTTTTTTCATCACCATAGACTGGATGGTTGATGATTTTGGCTCTTTGTGTTTTCTGTTCTAGCGCAATATCACGGATCTCTTGGTCATCAAAATTAATCCATTGGATATCGCCTCTTATCCGCCCAAAATTATCGATATCAAAACCAGCCTGTTTTGCTCGAATAATCTGTTCACCATCTATATTCGTAATTTCCTCTGTTAAATAGTTTTTCACCAGCAAATGAAATTCATGCTTTGCTAATTGCTCATTTTTATTTGTGACACTTAGTTGTATTCCTATAGGGTCAAGTAAACTATATTGATATATCCCTTCATGATACGTATGGCTAATGGTAAAGGTTGCTAATTTTCCTTTAATAAGTAAAACACTATGTCTTTGGTGATGGTAATCAATATTCGATGCTGATAATGTATCTAATATTGATTGGTCAGCAATATGAATCCCTTTACGTTGTAGTGCAGTTTCAGCACCCGCAATATACTTTGATATTTTATTTAAAAGGTCATTTTGCTGTTCACTCAATTTACCTTGCAGTTGTATTTTTTCTAGCTCAACCTTACGTTCGATTAGCTTTCTCGCTGACTCAGCGTTACCTAACTGTGTCTCAAAACCATAAATAAGACCAATTTTATTGTCGATATCATTATGTTTACCTTGTTGGCGAATGATACCGTGGTTAAATAAAGTAACTTGGCTATCGAGTGTTCTATTTTGAGCTTGATTAAGTAATTGGTTAAACTGCTGTTGCCTATATTGGTAATTGGATTGATAATGTTGCAACACGTCATTCAGTGCTAAACCTTTATATGGCGCATTTTCGCCAATAAAATTATCATCATTTAGCTGACTGATTGCCATTAATTGGTCACATTTTAATATATAAGCATTGGGATCTGAAACTAATGCTAATACTTTACCACGATCAAAATCATTTATTGATGGGAATGCGGCTTTCAATTGATTAATCGATGAATCACTGAGATGATTAAGAATATCCGGATTATGATGAATCCCTTGCAAAATTGTCAGAAGATCTGCGGATTGTTGCTGTATTGAAGATGGTATTTTTAACTCAAACAATGTATTCCATTGGTTTATATCTTCAAGGTTCCCCCCCATAAGATATTTATTGATTTTACGGCTTAATAGCGGATCGTAAATGGCACTATTTAGCTTTTTACTATCTATATTCCCCGTCTTATCAGTAAAATATCTCAATAAATAATTATGTTCGACTTCATTTATATCTGATATTAAAATATTTTTTAATGCCAACTTTTCTAACAGGGTGCGTATTTTTGCATGATCTGAGTTCCCCATCGTACTATGGCTTTCTAGGGTTATCAGATTTTTCACATGGTATATATTCGCTGAAGAAGTGTAAGTCGTAGTCAATTTAGCCTCTATACCATGATCTTTTAGGCTATTAGCTAAGTTTTGATTGAATCGCATCAGTTCATGATTAGTAGAGGCACTCTCAGCACTGGTACTATGGTACCTAATGTTTTCAGGTTTCAAGTATGGGTATTGTTTTTTAACAGCAATAAACCCAGCAACAAGGTCGTTTGCTGGCCTTTTTGCTAGCTGCTCATCACCGATAACAACCCAATTAACTGATTTTTCAGATGGTAATACAGATGGAACTTCTGTTTTTCCGTATTCTATCCTCCACGTTTTAGCATCAACGTCCATCTGTAAAACAATCGTATTTTTTGGCGAAGTTGCCACTAATCTTTCAGCGATATTTTTTCCATTTTCATTACCAACCATTCGAATAACCACAGTGAATGATTTTTCATCATTCACTCGGCTTAAACCAGATTGTCCCTGAATAGTTTTACTATCTATCATTTTCCATATTGGAACCTCGATAAAACCTTGATCATTTATTTTTTTCGTGAAAACTGAATAAAAATCATCAGGTAAAATATTATTAAAATATCTTAGCTCCTCGGTAAATTGTTTATAAACAGCTGGGTTATAAGCTATCTTTTTTATTAACCCAATATCCAATTGCTTAGTCTCAGGATGTTTAAATACGGAGAAAGGATCTGGTGTATTTTTCGCAATCAGCTGTTCTATTGTCAGATTTTCTTTACTAAGTTCATCAATAAAATACAGTATGCTAGGATTATTATTTATTTTTATCGTTGAGGTTTTTAGATCATACTGATAGATATTTTTAAGATTTTTCTCTTGTGAAACAAATCTATTCTTTCTATCCACCGTAACAAATTTATTCCCACCTATATTTGCACCCACCAAGTATTTATAGCTACTCACTGGCATATACATTTTATTTTTCGCAAATTCATTTACTGCTAAATAGGTAAAATTCTCGTTAATTCCTCCTCTAGATAATTCACATCCAAATAAAACTATCTTATCGGGACTTTGACTTCTTAGGATTTTTTCTCTTAAATAGCAAATTGAGTCAACAAACTTAGCAGCTTTTTCTTTGGAAAACACTGTTTGTAAGTTATTACCATAATAATCTCCATGACCAACAATGATCCACCTGACTTTACCCGAATGAATTTTATTCAAGTCACCATGTAATATCTTGTATTGCCAATCCTGTAAATTATATTGAATTACCATGGATTTTTCAGGATGCTTTGAAAATACCCTAGCGACTGTTCCGCTGGTTGTTTCATCACCTTCTATTTGTATAATCACATTGTAATCATATTCACTTGGTAGCGTCTCTGAGGGATTTTTTGTTTTTTGTTTGTACAAGTTATTATATTTTTCAATTGCATTCCCCCATTGATCTATTATTGATGTATTACGTGAGTGCTCCCCACCTTGAGTATTTTTATGTACATGATAAATATCCCCCAAATCACTATCTAGCTGTGCAATTGGCTGACCAAGTTCTTTAATTAAATAATCATTTTTTAATTCTTTAGTACTTTTATAGTTTGTGTTACTCTCATTTTCTGATGAACTTATTTTCCGTTTTATCTCCTCAGCATTTTTTATATAACTATCAGATATCTTCCGTTTTGGGTTAAAATATTCACTTCCTTCACCCGTATTCCAGTTTTGATTAAATGGAACACGGTAATCTTGATTAATTAATAACTGTTGAAAATCAGATAACTGCTTAATATTATCAATTACAATTGCCCCATCACTATTCATTGGGAAGTAAGTATTAATGGGATGTTCTACTCCATATAGTGCACCTTTAGCTTTTAATTTCTCTGGCAAAAAAAATGTAATTGGGAAATTATCTTTCATGACGCTAGCTGGATTGGCATCATCAGCACCATGATGAATTAATTCATAACCAGCAACACACCCTAATTGACGATTAATTTCTTTTTTTATCTCCTTAATTCTTTTATTTATAATACCATTTTCTTTACCTTCCTGTTTATTATATTCTATTTCACTATTATAAAGTTTTTTTTGTTCAGCGTTTAGCTCTTCATATATAACCGTTTGCTTCCAATCCTCCCAACTTGGCATTTCACTAACTTTTACATAGTGTTCTAGTTCTGATATAGGGAAAATAATGCTAAAAATATCATAATCCGCTGTCATTCCTTTATTTGTTTTTTTATCACCCAGTATTTCAAAAGGTACTATTTCATCGCCTTCATCAAGATGAAATACCTGCCAGATAATGTTTTCATTCCGATGTGTTTTTTTTAATAAAAATATTTTTTCTTTGCCATCATATGTCGCTATCGTCGCACTATATTGCGTTTCACCCAATGCTTCTAGTGGAGTAATCGTTTTATAGCTCATTAATTCATCTACACGTTCCTGTGTAATTTCAAGCTGTACTGCAATTGCCTGTGTTTGATCAATGGATTGCTGTATATAACGATTATATTTTTCAAATTCATCTCTAGCTGACTTTTTGGCGAACTGTTGATGAATAGGGATAAAACCACTATGAGGCCCCCAATCTGAACTTTTACCTTTTATATTTAATCCTTTGCTACTATAAATTCCAGAGTTGATTAAGCTCATCGATTTAGGATCGACTGGGCGAATGCCGATTACGACATTATATTTTTCTGCAACCTTCGTAATCGCATGTTGATGACTTTCAGATATACCAATTGCGGGTGTAACTGTATTTTTTGCTAATGCTTTAATATGTAAATTAATGCTTTTATAATCTTTATCTTCAACACTTTTTTTGAAATTAGTTAAATCAAGAGTTCTGATGATTTCTTCATTGACAGGATAAATTTTATCATTCCCATCAGAAATGAATATATTGTCTTTTATATCGCCTAATATCCTTTGATTATCTTCAATTAGATCATATAGACTTAAATAGTCTAGAATATCTGTATATATATATTTCTCATTATTTTCGATCGTCAATTTTATTTTAGCAATATTATTTATTGTATTGAATTCCTCATGAACAACTTCTATATTATTATTTGTGTAGGCTATTTTTCGTTCGGAAAGAAGAACGTTCTCGGTTATTTTTACATCATTATTATTTAACCATTTTATTTCATTATAATTGTCATGGTTAATTTGTTTATCATTATAGACAAAAAGCAAAGAAACATCATAGCCACCTCGTTTATTTTTTATAAACTCTTGTTTTTTGCCATATTCATTTAAAAATTTAAAAAACCTTACTTTGTCATTCACTTGATATAACTTATGATTAGAATCGAAAAATCGATACCACCATTGATTTGTGGTTGGCTCGTAAATAGCAGATACCGCCATCTGATGATATTCAGAGCCAAACAGAAAATATGCAGACTGCTTTTCACTTTGCGTTATTTTAGAAAGTAGTTTATTGAATTGCTTTATGCTTAATGTAAACTCCATTCCACGTTCGTAATGAGTATAATTATGGTCAAGGTTACCGATAGTTAAAGAATTTAGCTTATAATATGATTCTAGTTTTAAATACTCTTCTCTTCTTAAATTCTGATAGACATAATGCATCACTATTCTAGCATCTTCTGTATTAAATTTATCATTAATATTATTCGCTCTACTTGAAAGTTCACTTTTAAGCTTTTTTAATAATGGATCTGAATTGATTCTTTTTCCTTCTTCTGTTAGAAAAAATTGTTCATCAGCTATCAGTGCGGAAATATATTCATTTAACACTATCTTTTGTTTTTCTATAATTGATTGAATGTAATCCGTATGATTTACATGCATTTCAGTCGAAACATTATTTAACTCTACTGCATTTTCTAAGTAATTAATTAATTTTGTATTTTCATTTACCTTGGGATAATAAAAATTATCTTTATATTTATAAAGTACATAGGATCTTTCTGTTATCATTTGAATACGAATAACTTCAAGCATATACTCATTGAGTAATGATCTTGCATGAATTTTAAGTGCATCATATCTTATCCTTTCTATTGGACTCAAATCCTCTATATCTTTATTTATGATATACAATAAATTATATAACTTATTAATATAATCTTTCCCTTGACCAAGGCTATCATATTTTAAAAATGCATTTGAGAAGCCATAACATAAGCCTCCAGCTTCATCACCATTGCCTACAACAGTATTTGAATAATCCCATCCATACTCTGTCATGAGTTTAGAAAAAAATGCTGTATTTTCAGGTAATTTAATATATTCAATAAAATCATTCTGGTTAAATTTAATTTCCATATAATTCATTTAACAATCCTTATTAATATATATATTTTCATATTAAAAATATCAGAATAAATCTTTTTATCAAAATTAAAAAAGAAAAATTAAGACAATCTTTTAGTGCGAATTTAAAAACACAAAACAATACGCCCCATAAATGGGGCGTAAATTAAAATAACAACTATAAATTATTAAAAGTTTATAACGTGATCAATCATTTTGTAAAAAAGGATTGGTCTTACGTTCAAAACCTAAATTTGACATAGGTCCGTGACCCGGAATGAACTGATAGTCATCACCTAATGGCAACACTTTATTTTTAATCGATGCGATTAGCTCCTGATGGTTACCCCGTGGGAAATCACTACGCCCGACTCCCCCTTTAAATAACACATCCCCCATTGAAATCAATTTATCATCATGATTGACGAAAATGATATGTCCAGGCGTATGCCCTGGGCAATGCAATACATCAAAGCTAATGCCACCACAAGTTACTTTATCCCCTTCTTCTAACCAATAGTCAGGCGTGAAATCAGGGCAATCTCCGATATAGAACATCGCATTTTGTTCAGCAAGGTTTTCAATCCAGAAAGCATCTTCTTTCTGAGGACCATAAATGGGGACTGAAAAATGTTTGGCAAGGGTAGCTG
Organism: Providencia rettgeri; assembly: GCF_041075285.1. NCBI lineage: Bacteria > Pseudomonadati > Pseudomonadota > Gammaproteobacteria > Enterobacterales > Morganellaceae > Providencia > Providencia rettgeri. Next base: position 2,228,013 of record NZ_CP163512.1, read on the forward strand.
ATGCACCAATATGATCTGAATGACCGTGGGTAAGCAGAATTTTCGTGAGGGTTAATCCACGGCTTTCGATAGCTGAAATCAGTTTTTCTGCTTCACCGCCGGGATCAACCACTACTGCATCTAATGTATTTTCATCCCAAATAACCTGACAGTTTTGCATAAACGGCGTTACTGGGATAATAGTGTATTTCATCGAACAATTACTCCGTAATCTGTGTCACCTATGCACAGATTACCACGTTCTTGCCGGTCCTGTATCGATATGTATAAAATTGCTGCGAGGATAATAACCAACACCACCCGCATTCATTTTGATTGCCGCTTTACGAATATGACTTAATTGTACACCTTCAATATGAAAATCCATCGCTTGTCCACGTGTGTGGTAGCTTTTTTTCGCAACCCCAGAGCTTTTACTGCGTAGTTTATTATTGGTTTCTAACGAACGATAACCCGAGATCAGTTGGACTGGCTTATTGGTTCCCATCATCATTTGTAATAAATATATTTGATCAAAGAGTTTTGGATCGATAGTTTTCACTTTGTCACAACGGTAATCACGGAAAAAGTGATTCAAACGTGCAAGTTCCGATTTATTGTAACGGTGACCATCAAAAAATTCTGTTTTTAAAAATTCGCCAGTATTAATATTTTGAAAACGTAAAATGCGAGGACGCGGTGTCGTCATTGCGGCAAATACATGACTTGGCAACAAACTGAGACCGACTGCTGCTGCGCCAATTCCCAGCCATTTTCTGCGGGTTTGATCAATAATATCCATAGGTGATAGCTCAGACTCTAATAATATAAATAAAAATTCAATGAATTTTAGACAACTTGTTGAGTCTAGCAAATCATTCTCAATTTTAATGTATAATTATGTAAAGATATGCATAATTTAAGGCAAATTTATTGCAATAATCGTCAAAAATCGCGTCATATCACTAAATTCTGTGCCTTGATAACATTATTACAGTAAATCTGTTATTGAGTCATCTTTGGAAATACATAACCCCAACAATGTAAGCTAAAGAATAATCATCCCTTGTGAGTTAACAACAGAATTGTTCTGAATTAAATGGAAATGAGCAAAAAGCAATAACAACCGAGAGGTTTTCTCCGCTGTTTGTGATTGTTGACAAAGTGAGATAACAATATGTGTTTTCCCACTTTATGCTATGGGACGAAAATCAGCACATTGATTTTTCTTGTTGATTTTTAAAACTTATCCAACTACCGCTAACCATTTCACGGTTTCGGCCACCTGAAATAGAGGGTCTTCTCCCTCTATTTCCTGATTAGTCAAAAAAGATCACAGCATAATTTTCTTTAACATCGGCAAATAGTCACCTACATTATCAATGCTATTATCATATTGATAAATATCGGCACGGTATTGAGGTTGCTGGTCTTTATCTACCCAAGCGGTTTGGTAATAAAGATAAACAGGAATTCTGTCAGGAATATTGACATAACGTGTTGAACCTTCTTTCAATGCCCCATCAATACGTTTTTGTTCCCACCCTGCATCACCAAGCAAAATACTGGCAAGCTCACTGGCTTTATTCACGCGTACACACCCTGAGCTTATCGCACGTGCATTACGGTTAAATAAGTTATGGTTTGGTGTGTCATGCAAATAAATCGCATCAGAACTTGGCATATTGAATTTATAGCGCCCTAACGAATTCGTTGGACCTGGTGCCTGCCTAATACGATATGGGAAGTTTGCTGGGGTAATATTATCCCAATCAATTGAATAAGGATTGATTTCATAAGCATCTGGCCCCCAACCCGAATAAACCGTGTAACCTTTGCGGCTAAAATAGCTAGGATCTTGCTTTCCTTTTGGGGCAATATCTTTACGTGCCATACTGGTTGGTACGCTCCAAGGCGGGTTAATTACCACATTATTTAATGCGCTGCTCATTATTGGCGTTTTACGATCCGCACGACCAACGATAACTTTTGAATCAAGAATAACTTCATCATTCAGATAAAAGTCTAATGAATAACCGGGGATATTAACCAAAATCCCGGTGCCACTACTTGCAGGAATAATACGTAAACGCTGAATATTCAGCGCCATCAAACCTGCTTTTTGTGCTGGCTTCATATTAAGCCAAACCCGAGTCCCTTTACCAATTACCCCATCAGCCTCTAAGCCGTACTGTAACTGGAATTTTTTGACTGCATCAACCAGTTTTTGGTCATAAATTTTTGACGCTGCATTAACGGGTTTCGCAGGTTCTGCAACAGCCGCTTCGTTCGCCTGCTCGCTGGCTTGTTCTGCCACTTGCGCTAACGTTTCTGGCACCTCAGTTTCAACCACGTCTTCAGTAGCACCTTCACTTAATAAACCTTCACGCTGTAAAATTTTACGTAACACAAGGACATCGTCACTGGATTGCCCCGGTTTTAATGTCTTTGTGCCTGTCAGTTCTAACGTATCTTCAGGTAGCGCCAACAATTTAAGCATTTCTTTGCGCATTGGCTGGTACATTGGATGATTAGGCGCTTGTTCTTTAATCCATTCAGTCAAGCGCTGTGCTTCCATAGCCTCTAACCAAGGTTTCATCTGCGCAGTGGTTGGTGCGATAATTTTGTATGGACGGTTAGTGTACAGCCAATATTGCCCACTCGCTTCTATGGAAGACAAATACTGAAGGTATCCAAGCATTGCATCAGATAAAATAACATCACGCCCCAGTTCACTGAGCTGGTTATTTTCCAATATAGACAGCCATTCACTAAATTGAGGTTGAATCCCAGAAAGTGATAGTTCTGCTAATTGTTGTTGGAATTGACTCACCGCCGTTTCATCTTGCCACAACAGTGCCATTTGCTTATCGGCATATAACTTGGCAAGTTGCGTTGCAAAAATAGGTTTCACATCCGAGGGAAGTGACGCCGTGATCTTTGCCATACTTTCTGTTGGTGTTACCGTCACTGTTTCTTTAACTTCAACAACTTGTGGTTGTTGCGCTTCGGTGACACTTTGCTGCGTATTTTCATCATTAGAAAAAGCGGGAAACTGGAATGCCATTAACCCACATATTACTGAGACTTGCAGAGCTTTCACTCTTCTCTTTGCCATACATCCACCTTAAGTTACTACATGGATAACAATAGTTTTTTTATTATAGTTGCTATTTTATTGTATTTTATTTTAACAATAATGTTATAGGAATAGACTAATTTTCGCTATTTTGAATGTTCAATCATCTGAAATAGTTAGAATTCAAATATACATTTGAGAAATAGAATTATTCCCATCTTTAACATTTTAGTGTTTTTTACCCGTTACTCCTTGTATTAAACAATGTCACAATACACATAGTTGAGTTTTATTTTTATGAAAAGTATTTACCCAACTTATTTAATTACTCAATAACCTTATTCTTAGTAATGAATTTACGATTAAAAAATAAAATCCAAACTAATCTAATAACAATATATTGATGACAATTGAAACTCTATAACTACTCAATATAAAAACGCCGACATTTATGACTAAATATCGGCGCTTAATTAAATGACATTACTCACTATTGTTGTAATGACTCTCCTGTAACAGGACTTTCTTGCCCAAAACCTTTCAGACCAACGACATGTACGTGTTCATTATTACCAAATACTTTACGTACCAATTTATAAGTTGTTCCTTTTTCTGGGCTGATATTTTCAGGCGCAGCAATAATTAACTGCATTTCTAACCTATCACACAGCTCAAATAATGTGGCGATCGATTTTGCATCCAACCGCGCAGCTTCATCTAAAAATAGTAATCGGCAAGGAATAATATCTTTTGCACGTAAACGACGCGACTCTTCTTCCCAGCTTTGAACAACCATGACTAAGATGGACATCCCCGTACCAATTGCTTCTCCGGTGGATAACGCGCCACTTTCTGCTTTTAACCAACCATCAGAGCCACGATTAACCTCTACATCTAACTCTAAATAGTTACGGTAATCTAATAACTCTTCCCCGATAGTTTGCGGTAAGCGTTGCCCAACATCCACTTGAGGATTCAAACGCTGATACAGTTTTGCCATCGCTTCAGAGAACGTTAAACGTTGGCTAGTAAACAAGTCTTGGTGCATTTCGCTTTCTTCGGATAGCACACTGAGTAACAACGCGTGGCTTTCACGAATATTCACGTTTAGACGTACCCCTTTAACCTGACCAAATGCCACCGCTTGTAACCCTTGGTTAAGCATACGGATGCGGTTTTGCTCACGTTGGATCGTTTTGCGAATAATATTTGCCACACTTTTCGAGCTAATCGCCAATTTTTGCTCACGCGCAGTTAATTCTTCTGTTAAACGCGCTAACTCGATTTCCATTTGCTCAATCGCATCAATAGGGTCATCAGTACGAATGATATCTTGGCGAATACGTTCACGTAGATGCTGATAAACGGCAATAAAGAACTGGATCTTACGCTCAGGGTGTTTTGGATCTTCCGATAAACGTAATACATCGCGTAAATGTTCGTTATCTGACACGGCCAGACGTAGTGCTCCCAAGGCCTTATCCGACATGGAACGCAGACTATCACCATCGGTGTATGCGAGTTCACGGCGATGTAAGCGGCGTTCAACACCGTTATCTTTCACCAAACGCATCACTGCACACCAACCTGCTTTCGCAGAAACCACTTGTTCACGTAACAAGTAGTAATCTTTCTCAAGTTTACGTAGACGTTTTTGTAAGTTATCCATTTCTGCTTCACATAAGGTGAGCTGTTTTTCTAACTGATTAATACGACTACGGTTTTCCATTACACGTTGGTGCAACTCATCACGACGAATACGAGCTCGTTCTTGGGCATCAGGATCCGCTTTAACCCCAATCTCCTGCATTTCGGCTTCTAACTCTTTTAGCATTTCTTGCTTCGTGTCAAAAGAACTGCGTAATGAAGCGAAAACTTGGTGATATTGCGCTGATTGAGATTGATGCTGACGTAATTGCTCGCGAGCATGGGTACGTTCCGCTTCCGCTTGCTCTAAACGTTGACGTAACTTCTCGTTGAGATCCGCATTTTCATTGACCATGCCCGTCGAATCACTGTAACTAAAGTGCGCACGGCGTTGAACAACCTCAACAATTGCAAAAGCTTGCTGCTTAGCATTTTGCTGTGCATGTTTTGCTATATCGTAATCTTTACGTAATTGGTCGTACTGCTCAGGATCGCTGAGTAAAACCGTCACTATTGGCTCTAGTTTTTCTAACGCATGACCATGTTTATTTAGAAAGTGTGCGGCTTCTTCTGCTTCAATCAACTCTTCGCTAATTTCTTCTGCTCTATCCGCTAAAGTTTCATCAAGCAATAACCCCATTTGAGGCAAAAGTCGATTAAGCGCGGCTAAGCTTTCTTTACCTTGCGCAAACTGCTGGCGTTGCTGTGAGGTTTGTTCTTCAAATTGACTTAATGAACGTTCCAGCTCGGTACGTTTTTGATTTAATACCCGAATTTCAGCTTCAGGATCATCCTCAAACGCCACAGAAATGTGCTGGCCAATAAAGCGGCTGAATGCTTGGTGTGCACGCTGAATTTTTTGTACATCAAAAGATAGTGTCGCATAACGTTCGGCAAGCTCATCACGTTCCGCTGTAAGCGATTCCAAATGGCTTTCACGTGCTGCACGACCAAACAATGGTAATTCCGGATAGCGCGAATAGCGCCACTGACGATCAGATGAACGTACTAATACTGCATTTTCGAACTCTTGCGCATCAAAAACGCTATCATCAAAAGAAGACGGATCCCCTTCGATAAAATACACATCATCAGGGCAGTCTTGTAATGAATCTAGCTGGTTACGAACCGCATCAAGGTCTTGTACCACAATACCGTGACGAGCTGGACCATACAGCGCTGAGAAATATGCAGCGTCTTCAATCGTGATATCATCATAAATTTCAGACAACAAAACACCATTAAAACGTTCAGCCAACGCTAACATGCGGCTATCTTCTGCACCACTTGGTTGACTTAAACGCTCAATTTGCTTTTCAAGGTCACGACGCTGAGCTGCAACATCATCACGCTCAACGGTAATTTCACGCTCTTGTTCTAGCAATTGCTGCATAAATTCCGTCACAGCAGTACTCGAATCGAATGTTTCGTTAGATTGCTCGTTCAGTTGCGTTAATGCTTCTTGGGCCACAATCCATGCTGGCGCTTTCGCTGAAAGTTGGCCGATACGCTGGCGAATTTGTTCTAGCTCTTGACGCATTTGCATGCGTCTCTCACCACTTTCATTCACCTCGATGCTTAATTCTTCTTGTTGAGCTTCAAGCTCTGCCATTAATGCATCGAGTTCATCCGGCTCATAACTTTGGCCTTGGCGTTTACAAAATTCTGCAAGTAGCCTTTCTGCATTTTGTTGACTACTTAAACGCTGTTGTAATTCAGAAAGTTGCATACGCAAAGGTTGAACACGCTCTGCCAAATGTTGCTGGGATGACCAATCGCGCAATAATGCACGCGCTTGTTGGTATGCATCACTACGGCTAACCTCACCAATTATGTTCTTAACCAGTTGATAAGCTTGTTCAAATTGGCTATGAGCTGCATCCGCCACACTCATTTTTTGTTCAAGTGCTAATAATGCTTCCGTAGCTTGCTGCTCCCGTGCTTCAAATGTATCTAGCCATTCATCTGCATTATCAATAGTTAATTCAGGCAGTTGGCACATCTCACGGGCACGGTTCAGTGCATGTAGCGCTTGTTGGTATTGGATTGCGCGAGTTTGTTGCACATCAAGAGCTTGCTGGTAGTCTGCTAATTGATTTTTTAATTCATCAACTTCAATTTCTGCCGCTTCTGCACGTGCTTCAAACTCTTCTTGTGACTCTGTTGCCTGTGCAACAACTTCACTTTGTTCTTCAAGGCGGTAGGTTAATTCTTCAATATCCGCTTGATAACGATCGATTTTTTCTTGTTGGCGCAGTGCCGCTTGCACTAAATTTAAGTGGTCACTTGCCGCTTGGTAATCCGCTTCTAATTCCGTCGATGAGCCATTTTGCTCATTCAATTCGCGTGCCATTTCAATGCTGCGAACTTGCTCCACACGTAATTGCTTACGGCTTGCATATAGCTCATTACGTGCCGCTAGTGCCGCATCAAGGTGGATACGCCGTTCATTTGAGTGACGCATATAATCCGCAGAAACATAGTCTGTGGCTTGGCTAATCAAATGTTTAAATAGATCACGATCTGATTGGGTAACTCGAATCGCTTCTAGTGTTAAACGATTTTCTCGTAGCGCAGCTTCCATATCTTGGAACGCTTTACGCACCCCACTGTTTTCTGGCAGTAAATAATCACGTAGTGAACGGGTGATTGCACTTGAGATCCCACCATACAGTGAGGCTTCAATAAGGCGATAATATTTGCTGCGATCTCCCGCAGAACGTAAGCGCTTCGGTAATACCCCTAATTCAAACAGAACTGAATGGTAGTCAGTAATGGAATTAAACTGTTTGAATAAAACTCCTTCTTGCTCTTCGAGTCTCTCTTTTAATTCGTTTAATGGAATGACTTTTGCCTGACGACCATCAATCACTTCCGTCAAAATTTCTGTCGGTACTGTGGCAAGTGGTACGCCTTGCACCATAAATGGCTTAATGTCGACTTTTTTATCACGCCCTGCCACTTGTTGCAGACGCACGCCCACCATGACACGTTGGTGTTTTGAGTTGAGTATATCCAAGATGGCATAACAGACGCCAGGGCGTAACTTACCGTGTAAACCTTTATCTCGGGAGCCAGACGTCGCCCCGGCTTCTGTGGTATTACGAAAGTGCAGCAAGGTTAAATCAGGGATCATGGCAGTAATAAAAGCCGCCATGGTGGTGGATTTACCCGCACCGTTACCCCCAGAGAGCGTGGTCACCAACTCATCAAGGTCAAAAGTACGCGCAAAAAAACCGTTCCAGTTCACCAGCGTTAGTGAGCGAAATTTACCGCGTTCAATCATTATTCTTCATCCTCATCACTTTCTGCTGGATCTTGGCTATCTTCAACGTCTTCTTCATCACTGTCTTTCAGTGAAAGTTCTCCGTCTAAGGAAATAGCTTCACCATCACGGATCATGCGTAATTGAGCCTCTTGCGGATTATCACCGCTACGTACATCTGCCCCAAAACGGAAAACCGATTCGCTAATAATGAATTTGCTCGGATCATTTTGCAGAAACTGTACCATACCTAAACGGCGTAAGCGGTTTAGGGAGGTTCTTAATTTTTCCTGCAATTTTTGTTTATCAAGATCAGACCCTGTCGAGCGTTGATTGACAAATTTCAATAATTTGCTTTCATCCGCCAGCGATAACAATTCCTCAAATAACTCTTGAGAGGTAAAAATACCTTGGTTGCTTAAGCGTTCTGGACTCAGGTAGAGGTAGCAAAGGATTTTCCCAACCATCATATCCAGTTCAGATAATACAGAACGAGGAATTAATGTGGTTGAACGCGGGCGTAAGTAGAAAAAGCCTTCCGGGGCACGAATTAGCTCGACGTTATAACGTGCGTAAAATTGTTCTAACGCTTCCTGAAAATCCATCAAAAATGCGTGATTATCAAGGTCATCAACACTAATGTGGCGACCTGAACGCAATTGGCTATCTAGCTCTGGAAAAATAGGATTAGCTAATGCTTGAGCCAGCTTTACTGGTATAAATTGTTCAATATTTGTCGATGACATGTGCCTGTACCTTGGCTCCGTGATCATTAATAGCTTGCCATTCTGCCGGTAATCCCGCCAAATCAGCCTCTGCGATACCTAATTTTACAGCTTGATCAATAATAATTCGCGCTACATCAAAATGACGTTTTTGCGGATACTGCTGCAAGTAATCATGCAATACACGACCAACATCTAATGGACGTTGCTCTGCTTTATAGAATGCGAGCTCGGCCTCCATCAATTCTGCAAGCCTATCATTTAATTCGCTAAATTCTTCAAACTCAAGTTCTGGTGGCAACTCCCCCGTCACCTCTTCGTCGTGCAAGGCCAGTTCTTCATCCCGCATATCAAATAATCTTTCAGCATTGGCATAAGTAAGTGCCCAAGGACTGTCGAAATAATGTTGAACAGAATGGCGCAAGCGCTGAGAAAATATGCGGTTTTTATCCATATCAATGGCGGTACGGATAAATTTATGCACATGACGATCGTAACCAATCCAAAGGTCGATGGATTGCTGCCCCCAGCTAACAATACGGTCTAATTTGTTTTGTAAATCAAATACCAACCTGTCAACCATATCTGAAAACGCAGGGGCATTCATGTTGGCTTCTTGGATGCGCAACAAGTTTGCTTGCAGTTTATCCCCCGCCGCTTCTAACGTGTCTTGTAATTCCCTTAGCGTTCCTGAGGTTTCAGAAAGTAATTGTTCACAGTTAGCAATAGCCGCTTGCCAGTCTTGATTTAATAGCGCAGCAATATCTTCTTTTACCGAATTTTGTTGTTCATCCATAATCCGTTGTGATAAATCGATGCTATCAAAAATTTCAGCTACAGAATATTTTAGGGGCGCGAAAACATAACGGTGCCAATAAAAGTCATCACCGCCCTCTTCAGCCGCTTCCGCAGCGCGTTGCAATTCGCCCGCGACAATAGACAATTGCATAGAAAGCCGTAATGTTGAAAATTCACGTTGGCGAATATAGTAATCGCTGATACCAATGCCTAACGGGGTTAAACGATAAATTGCATTGCCTTCAACAAGATCACTCGCAAAGCGGTTAAATATTTTTTGGCGCACCATATCATTAATGGCGTTATTTGCGCGTACTGCCAGTGATTCTGTGGTCTGTTCAAACCCTTTGCAAACTTCACGAAAGGCATCGACCAATTCCCCTTCACTCATTTCACCATTTACCCGTTCACTGTTGAGCACAGCAACGGCAAGCAAAAACGCTAAACGTTCAGCGGGAAGTGAAATCGCAAAGTCATTTTTTCGTGCCCAAGACACAAGTTCGGGGACGGTCTGGGAAAAATCACTCATAAATCGTCCTTTTGTATTTGTTTGCGTGCCATGACATGAATATAACGCCCCATGCTGATATACGGTTCTTCGCGACAATATTGTTGTTCTAATGCCAATAATGCAGGAAAATCTTTTTGCTGTAACTGCCGACTTTGCAAATAATCATGGAAAACCCGAACACCGCTTTTTCCTAAAATATCCATCTTACACTCAGCTAACCATTCATCAACTTGTTGAGGAAATAACGGTTTTTGCGGCGACAACGAGCGTTTACGACGACGCTGGATATGGGGCGTTGCGAGATGGAAATTCCCTAAAATCGCATTACGCATGACCAAGCCATTTGCATTATAGAACATGACAGAAAATACGCCTTCTGGTCTGATTATATCTGCCAGTTGCTCAATTGCATATTTTTGATCGCTAATCCATTCAAGTACCGCATGAAAAAGAACAAGATCAACAGGTTCATCCACATATTGTGCAATATCCTGTACCGCACAATGGATAAATTGCATGTTATCGCTAATACCTTCTTGTTGGGCTAGTTCGCGAGCTCGTTCAAGCATCTCTTCGGATAAATCGCAAAGTATGATTTGATGACCTAATGCCGCTAATTTGCGCGAAAAATGACCTTCCCCACCACCAGCATCAAGGATCCGCAGAGTTTTCCCCTTAAATTGATGATCTAATAGTTGAGTTAAGTCTTGCCAAACCACCGCTTCGCGTATTTTCCCTTTGGTGGTTCCGTAGATATTTTTTGCAAATTTATCAACAATATCATCAAAGTTGCGGTCTGCCATGTGCTATCCAGTTGCTTATCATTCGTTATTTACAGCATATTTATAGGTCAATTTGTCGCAAAAACATCCAAAATCAATCAATTTCATCCAGATATTGATGAAAATTTATCTGATCATGAATATTATCACTGAGTATTGTGCTTAACACACAAGATGTTGGCGACAACTGAAACGTAAATTATAACAGATAATAGCTATATTTTTGCATAGTAGTTTATTTTGCTCAGTGAATTTCATTTTGGCATTATTCGTGTGAATTTTCGTTGTTTTATGTAGCAAATTTGCCAAACTCATCAACAGTATTGGCTATCTGCCTCTCCCTGAATATAGGCTTGATTATGTTATTTTTCTTAAAGAAGTACATTGGTTCACTTTTAATGCCATTGCCATTATTGCTCATTATCGGGGCTATTGGGCTACTTTTACTATGGTTTACTCGCTGGCAAAAATGGGGAAAAAGCTTAACAACCATTAGCTTAATATTGATAGCACTACTTGGGCTGCAACCCGTTGCAGATAGTTTACTTGCGCCTATTGAGGGTAAATATAATAAACGCTATGAATTAATCACGCAGAACCCACCAAAAGATATCAAATATATCGTGGTATTAGGTGGTGGTTTTACCTATAACCCAGACTGGAGTCCGAGTGCTAACTTATTAAGCAATAGCTTACCAAGAGTCACCGAAGGTGTTCGGTTATATCTTAGTCACCCCGGCAGTAAGCTAATTTTTACCGGTGGAAAAGCGAGTAGCACGATAAGCAGTGCAGAGGTTGCCGCCAAAGTTGCACAATCATTAGGTGTTCCTGCAACCGATACCCTCCCTTTGACAGAGCCCAAAGATACGCAAGAAGAGGCTTACGAAGTTGAAAAAATCATTGGTAAAGCCCCTTTTTTACTCGTGACATCGGCGAATCATTTACCAAGAGCGATTACAATGTTTACAGATAGAGGCATGCAACCTTATCCTGCCCCAGCAAATCAACTCGCCATTAGCAGCGGTATTAATCCATGGGAAAAATACATCCCATCAGCCTATTACTTCGGTCATAGTGAGCGCGCTTGGTATGAGTTTATTGGCACAGTTTGGTGGCATATAAAGCCTGACAATACCCAAGCATTGGAAACGCCATTAACCCCACCTGAAATAACCGTTTCTGAATAAAAACAAAAAAGGCGTAACCTCGATATGTTACGCCTGTTTTATCGGTCATAAGTTGCGAATGAATATCTATGATAAGAATTGTTTTCTCACCAATGCTAAATCTTCTGGTGTGTCGACACCTGCCCCGGGGGTAGCTTTAGCAACATCCACATGGATTTTTTCACCATACCAGAGCACCCTAAGTTGCTCGAGCATTTCGATTTTCTCTAGAGGACTGGCTTCCCAGTGGATATAACGGCGAATAAAGCCGGCACGGTAAGCATAGATACCAATATGGCGTAAGAAAAAGTCGCCAATAGAATCATGGCTTTTGGCAAAATTGTCTCTATCCCACGGAATGGTTGCACGGGAAAAATACAATGCGTACCCTTCATGATCGGTAACCACTTTCACCGCATTTGGGTTGAATGCCTCATGTGCATCATGGATTGGCACAGCCAGTGTGCCCATATTTGCTTTGCTACCTTGCAGATTATGAGCGACTTGGCTAATAATTTCAGGTGGAATTAAAGGCTCATCGCCCTGCACATTAACAATGATTTCATCGTCAGAAAAGCCGTATATATCGATAACCTCAGCCAATCTTTCTGTACCAGATTGATGTTCTGGATCCGTCATACAAGCTTCACCGCCCGCGGCAATAACCGCATTCGCAACGTCTTGATGATCTGTCGCAACAATAACTCGGTTCGCCCCTGACTTAATGGCTTGCTCCATCACTCGGACAACCATTGGTTTGCCATGAATATCCGCCAGTGGCTTGCCTGGTAAACGCGTTGATGCATAACGAGCAGGAATAATAACCGTGAACATGGCGATTATTGTCCTTCATCTAATGAGACTTGGCGTGCTTCGTTTTCGAGTAAAACGGGAATGCCATCACGAATGGGATAGGCTAAATGGTCAAACTTACAAATAAGTTCGAGATTTTCTTTGTTGTAGCTTAATTTGCCATGACAAACAGGGCAGGCAATGATTTCAAGTAAACGGTGATCCATGTTTTCTCCCGAATGGATTTAACTCACTTGGAGTCAGGATATCACATGCAGATATCACCGTTAACTTTAATCTTTCTAAATAAGATCTCCTACCAAGATGAGAGGATGGAAGTAGGAGAAATTGTGCTGTTTTTTCTAGTAAGCAATAACGTCAGCAGCCGTTATGCCATCTGAACTACGAGTTAAAGAAAACTCGACGTTTTGACCTTCGAATAATGATTTGATTTTTTTATTAGCAATTGATTTTGTTGTCACAAATACATCATCTCCACCATTGAATGGTGAAATAAAACCGTAACCTTCTTTTGCGTCAAACCATTTAACTCGACCCATATGTAATTGAAAATTCATATTAAAACTCCTTTTGTTCTAAGAACAATATTTTTATTTTTGTATCATTACTCTTTCTTGCTTCCCATTTATAAATTGCCGATCTATTAATACATTAAAAGAGTAATTAAACTTTTACCAATTCATGCGCTAAATTGTTATGCATGTTTTATAACGCTCGCGAATGTAGATTTAAGGCACCACGCATCTGCTGTAAAATTAACAGTCTATTTTGACATTATGATGACAAAACTAAGTTACAACGATTTAACAACGTTGATGTGCGAGGATATGAAGACTAACTAAAGAACGGAGCGTGAAATTTAAGCTAGTATAAAATCCAATTATTACTGTATTGCATCTAGATACATAATAATTAGAACTATATCACAGTGACGATATTATTATCATAGTGAAGTGCTAATGGCAAGTTTTTTTGTTATTTGCGATAAGTTTTTTTATTTCACTTAGGATTTTTTGCTCGCCTGTGTGTGCCAATTGTGCTTTTACCGGTAGAAACCACCAGTTTGGCTGTGCGAATAAACGACATTTAACCGCATCTTTTTCTGTCATCAATAGGCTTTGGTTAGACTTAACAAGGGCTGAAAGTTGGTGTTGTTGATAATCTTGATGATCTGCAAAAGCATAGGTACTCACCAGATTAACTCCTTTTGTTTCTAAAGAGGCAAAAAAGCGTGGTGGATGCCCAATGCCTGCCATCGCAATCACAGATGGCAGTTGAGTAACAGGTTGCTCTTTTGAGGTCACAATATTGACAGCGGTATCCCCCTCAAGGGTCATTAATACTTCCCTTCCCTCAGGCTGCCCACCATTGACAATCAATGCATTTACGCTTTTTAAACGACTTGCTCGCTCACGCATAGGACCTGCGGGTAGCCACCATCCATTACCAAAACGACGTTGACCATCAATAACAACAATTTCATAGTCACGTTGTAAAGCGTAATGCTGTAAGCCATCATCAGTAATAATCACATCCAACTCATGTAAAGCGAGTAAAGCTTGAACTGCCTCACTACGTTTTGGTGCGACGGCAACCGGCGCTTTGGTACGGTGGTAAATCAGTACAGGTTCATCTCCAGCCGCTGTTGCGGTTGTCTTTTCATCAAGTACCAACGGGTAACTATGCGCTTTTCCACCATAACCTCGTGAAACAACACCAACTCGATAGCCTTGTTTTGCAAGTGATTCTAGTAACCAGATGACAACGGGGGTTTTACCATTCCCCCCAGCGGTCAAATTCCCCACCACAACAACAGGTATTGGTGATTTCCAAGAACGCTTTAACCCGACTTTATAAGCAGCACGACGTATTATCGCTATCAATCCATAAAGAAAAGATAACGGTAGTAGCAATATATAAAGCCACGATTTGCCAGACCAAATACGCTCTATCATTGTTTAAATTGAATACTATGAAGTTGGGAATAGGCACCATTTTGCGCTAATAATGACGTATGTGTTCCACGCTCAATGATACGGCCATCTTGCACCACTAAAATTTCATCCGCATTTTCAATTGTGGATAACCGATGAGCTATCACTAATGATGTTCTATTTTTCTGTAGCTCATCCAAAGCCGCTTGAATTGCTCGTTCAGACTCAGTATCAAGGGCAGATGTAGCCTCATCGAGGATCAGAATTGGCGCATCACGTAATAAAGCTCGTGCAATTGCAATACGCTGACGTTGGCCACCTGAAAGCATGACACCATTCTCACCAATAACGGTATCTAACCCTTTATCTAACTTAGCGATAAAGTCCATCGCGTAGGCCATTTCAGCCGCTTTTTCAATTTGTTCACGGCTATAACTACCGTCGGTCGCATAGGCAATGTTATTCGCGATCGTATCGTTAAACAGATAAACGTGTTGCGATACCAGTGCAACTTGGCTACGCAATGATGAAAGGGTGTAATCACGGATATCATTACCATCAATCTGAATAGAGCCTTTATCAATATCATAAAAACGTGTGATAAGATTCGCAATGGTCGATTTACCCGATCCTGACCGTCCAACTAGTGCAACTGATTTACCTGCCGGTAAGGTAAAAGAAACATCTTCTAATGCAGGGTGTTCTTTTGTCGCATAGGTGAAAGTGACATTTTCAAATTTGATATCACCTTTAACGTCTTTAAGTACTTTCGTACCGTCATCTTTTTCTTGGTCGGAATCTAAGATGGCAAATAATGTTTGGCAAGCCGCCATACCACGTTGGAATTGAGCATTAACGTTTGTCAATGATTTCAGAGGACGCATTAGCGCAAACATCGATGAGAAAACAACCGCAATAGTACCTGAAGTGAGTTCATCGCGAATATCAGGAAAACTTGCAGCATACAACACAAATGCGAGGGCGAATGAGGCGATTAATTGGATGATTGGGTCAGATATTGCCGATGCCGTCACCATTTTCATATTTTGACGACGCATATTGTTGCTGACTTTATAAAAACGTTCAGTTTCTACTTTTTGCCCACCAAAAATTAAGACTTCTTTATGACCTTTTAACATTTGCTCCGCACTTGCAGTAACATGCCCCATTCCTGTTTGCATATTTTTACTGATTTTACGAAAACGCTTCGAAACAATGCGGATAGTCACAGATACGATCGGCGCGATAACGATCAAAATAAGTGATAATTGCCAACTGTAATAAAACATCATCGTAAATAAACCGATGATATAAGCACCCTCACGAATAATTGTAATCAATGCCCCTGAAGATGAAGACGCAACTTGCTCTGAATCATAGGTAATTCGAGATAAAAGTGTACCTGTTGATTGTTGGTCAAAAAAACTGACAGGCATTCCCATCATATGACCAAAAAGCTTACGGCGCATATCCATCACGACCTTCCCTGCAACCCATGACACACAATAAGTTGAGACAAAGCTGGAGCCACCACGAACAACCATTAGACCTAATACCGCGAGGGGAAGCCATTTCAATACATCGTTATCGGCTTTATCGAAACCTTCGTCTAATAACGGTTTCAATAACGAAATCATAAACGCATCACCAGCAGCGTTTATAATAAGTGCTATTGCTGCAACAATTAAACCCGCTTTAAAAGGTGCAATAATCGGCCACAAGCGGCGAAAAGTTTGTTTTGTCGAAAGGTCTTTATCATTCATACTTTTAATTACCAGACTTAATGTAAGCGCACTATTCTACTCGGGAAATAGCGGTAAGCCAAACCACAGATGATACCAACGTGGGTAAATTTCATCACGATAGCTCTGAACATTGATATTTTCTTTGTTAAACCATAATGTTAACTGCCCTTTCTCCGCAGTATTTAACCATTGAATTTTGTTTTTTTTATACCTTTTATACACTTTTTCAGACGGAATTTTCCATGCGCTGTATCTCGCTGAGGAAACTAATACCATAGATGGTTGAACGTTTCTTAATAATAAGTTTGTTGAGGATGTTTGACTTCCGTGATGCGGTGCAAACAAAATCGCAGAACGGAGATTTTGTTTGTACATTTCAACGAGTTTTTCTTCACCTTTTTTTTCGATATCGCCCGTTAATAAAATTTTATGGTGTCCATCCGTAAACTGTATAACACATGAATCATTATTATGTGAAACTGCGGATAATTTCTCTGGCCATAAAACTTCAAATTTCAGTTTGTTCCACTGCCATTTTTGCCCTTTAACACAAGGAAGATGCATCATTCGCTTAAAATTATTAGACCTTTTTTTCTTAGATTTGGCCAAATGATTTCCAAAGCTACTACGAATATTCAACCAAGGATATTCTTTAATTAAATCACCAACCCCTCCTGTGTGATCCAAATGGTTGTGACTTAAGATGACTCCAATAGGTGTTATCTCTTTGTGTTTTAAAAAAGGGATAATTTGTCTTTTAGCGTTACTGTGCCCTTTCCAAGAGTTTCCTGTATCATATAAGTAAGCTAAATTATTTTGTTCAATAATTACAGCCAAGCCGTGCCCAACATCGAGTAGCGTCATACTCCAATCACTCTCTTGTTTTTTATCACCATTTCGCTCTATAAATAGCAAAATAACAATACATCCTATCAGGGAAAAATAGGTTTTATACCACTTAAATAAGAAAACCAATGCCATTAGCCAGCAAAGACATAATAGATAATAGGGAATATTAAAAAGATCTATCCAGTAACGACTTAAAAAGGGCAGCGGCTGTAACCCAAAATCAATAACTTTATCGATAAAACGAAAAATTAAATTTTGCATCTCAATACTGGGGACTAAAAAGATGCATAGTATTGCTGGTACCACCCCCCAAGATATTAATGGAACAAACCATAAATTTGCTATTAAGCTCATTATATTGATGCCATTAAATACAATTACCTGCATTGGTATTAATAACATCAACAATCCTATTTGCAAATGGAACAAAGCAATAACTTTACCAATAATTTTTCGTTGTATTAGATTTGTGGATAATGGAAAGACCATCAGCCAATACAAAATTGCTAAAACAGCAAAGCTCGATAGCCAAAAGCTATCGGATAAAATAGCAAGTGGATCGAACAATAAAATCCCGGCAATACTCCATAACGCCCACTGCCAAGAAAAATATAATGCGTGTCGACTTCGAATATAAACCCACAGAAGTAAGGCAAATAGTGCCCGTGTCGCTGGAATTGCAAAACCAGAGATCCATGCATACAAAAATGCTAATGTTACCCCCAACAGGATGGGAATAGCCTGATCCATAAAGCGAATGGGAAGCACATATTGTACCCCTCTGGCGATAATAACCCCTAAGCAATAGGCTAAGCCGATATGTAAGCCTGAAATCGCCATGAGGTGGGTTAACCCCGTTTGCTGCAATAGCAACGAGTGCTTTTCAGATAATAGTGTGCGTTCTCCAAACATTAACCCATAGATAATTCCTACATTTTTTAACTCACTCATTGCCCCCACAAAGTGATTAATTATGTTTTGTCTTTTAGCGCATTCTGGTTTCAATAGCGTATTTTGTTTACTTTTTAGTGAACCAATGATCCTTTGTGATAGTTGATACCGTTGTTGATTAAAACTTCCTTCATTCAAAGAAGCATGTAAGGGTTTTAATTTACTGTGAATTCGCCATGTTTGCCCAGCACATATGCTTTCTTTACTTTTCCAAATTGCATAAAGAGGTGGAAAAATATTTTTATTATTGACCTTATCGATTCGGACTTTCAGCTTTTGCTCTTTTTCTTCAACGGGTATGCTTACGACCGTTATATCTAGATAATGGTGCCTTTCTGATAACAAATTCATATTGTTAGTTATATTATTTCCGTGCCAATTACCCCATAAAAAAATAATTATTAGTAAAATAATAAATTTATTTATTTTATTACAAATACTCATAAACAAAATAAGGGTAGAAAAAAGCAGAGCAAATATAGCATTTTCAAGATATAAAAGTTTAGGCATAAATAATAAAGGTAATGTCCCACCAATGACAGCAAGTGATAACCAAGTCAGTGACAGTGGCTGTCCTTTATATTCCAATATCCTGCGTTTTAATTTCATTATTCCCATTTCAAAATTAACTTATTTATTCAACTTTTCCCTTGTAGCTAATTTACCCCCTATCGATTTAATTTTTAATTTATGAATATTGCTTTGGATAGCGCTTCCCAATTATTTTTCTAAAATAATACTCATTACACTTTTTTTGCGAAGCGCTTCGCACTGATAACCAAACTTAACTAAATGCTATTTTGTTTTAGTATTTTTAGTATATTCTGCAAATAGTGCTGATACTGGTGCTGATGCTGATGCTGATGCTGATGCTGATGCTGGTGCTGGTGCTGGTGCTGGTGCTGGTGCTGGTGCTGGTGCTGGTGCTGGTGCTGGTGCTGGTGCTGGTGCTGGTGCTGGTGCTGGTGCTGGTGCTGGTGCTGGTGCTGGTGCTGGTGCTGGTGCTGGTGCTGGTGCTGGTGCTGGTGCTGGTGCTGGTGCTGGTCAGGATATATAAAAACAGCGCTATGTGAAACACAAGCGCTGTTTGATGTAATAATTAAGATTTACAGCCTATTATTGACCGTAGATATTTACACGATCACGTAACTCTTTACCTGGTTTAAAGTGAGGAACGTATTTACCTTCCAGTTCCACTTTATCACCTGTTTTTGGGTTACGGCCAACGCGTGGTGCACGGTAGTGAAGAGAAAAACTGCCGAAACCACGGACTTCAATACGCTCACCGCTAGCTAGCGTATCAGCCATATGCTCAAGAATTTCCTTTACAGCTTCCTCAACGGTTTTTGCTGAAAGATGAGATTGCTGGCTAGCCAGTCTTTCAATTAATTCAGACTTGGTCATAGTACCTCCCTAAACTACCGCTACAAAGGGGCAACCTTCGTTGCCCCCACTTAATTATTCGCCTTTAGCTGCTTTGAAAGCTTCAGCCATAGCATTGTTGCCGAATGCTGTATCTTCTTGTTTGTTCACAGCTGCGACAGCGTCTTTCTCATCAGCTTCGTCTTTAGCGCGAACAGACAGGTTGATTACACGGTTTTTACGATCAACACCAGTGTATTTAGCTTCAACATCATCGCCAACGTTCAGAACCAGAGTTGCATCTTCAACACGGTCACGTGAAGCTTCTGATGCACGCAGGTAACCTTCAACGCCCAGTGTCAGCTCAACAGTTGCACCTTTTGCATCAACTGCGATTACTTTACCAGTTACGATTGCGCCTTTCTTAGTTGCTGCTAAGTAGTTATTGAATGGATCTTCAGCTAACTGTTTAACACCTAAAGAAATACGCTCACGCTCTGCGTCGACTTGCAGAACAACAGCTGCGATTTCGTCACCTTTTTTGTATTCACGAACTGCTTCTTCGCCTGCAACGTTCCAGGAGATGTCAGACAAGTGAACCAGGCCATCGATGCCGCCGTCCAGTCCGATGAAGATACCGAAGTCAGTGATTGACTTGATTTTACCTTCAACACGGTCGCCTTTGTTGTGAGTTTCTGCAAATTGCTGCCATGGGTTAGATTTGCATTGTTTCAGGCCCAGTGAGATACGACGACGTTCTTCATCGATATCCAGAACCATAACTTCAACAACATCACCAACGTTAACAACTTTAGATGGGTGGATGTTTTTGTTTGTCCAATCCATTTCTGAAACGTGAACCAGACCTTCAACGCCTTCTTCGATTTCAACGAAGCAACCATAGTCAGTCAGGTTAGTCACGCGACCAGTCAGTTTAGTACCTTCTGGGTAACGTTTAGCGATTGCGACCCAAGGATCTTCGCCCAGTTGTTTCAGACCCAGAGAAACACGCGTGCGCTCACGGTCGAATTTCAGAACTTTAACATTGATTTCATCACCAACGTTGACGATTTCGCTTGGGTGTTTAACACGTTTCCAAGCCATGTCAGTGATGTGCAGCAGGCCGTCAACACCGCCCAGATCAACGAATGCACCGTAGTCAGTAAGGTTCTTAACGATACCTTTAACTTCCATGCCTTCTTGCAGGTTTTCCAGCAGTTGATCGCGCTCAGCGCTGCTTTCAGATTCAATTACAGCACGACGAGAAACAACAACGTTGTTGCGTTTCTGATCCAGCTTGATTACTTTGAACTCAAGCTCTTTGCCTTCCAAGTGAGTCGTATCACGAACTGGGCGTACATCTACCAGAGAACCTGGTAAGAACGCACGAATACCGTTCAGCTCAACAGTGAAACCGCCTTTAACTTTACCGTTGATAACACCAGTTACAGTTTCAGCTTCTTCGTAAGCTTTTTCCAGCATCAGCCATGCTTCATGGCGTTTAGCTTTCTCACGAGACAGGATAGTTTCACCGAAACCATCTTCTACTGCATCCAGAGCTACATCGATTTCGTCGCCAACTTGGATTTCTAGCTCACCCTGAGCATTTTTGAACTGTTCTACTGGGATAGCAGATTCTGATTTAAGACCTGCGTCAACCAGGACTACGTCTTTATCGATGGCAACAACAGTACCACGAACAATAGAACCAGGACGAGTTTCAATATTCTGCAGGGATTCTTCAAAGAGTTGAGCAAAAGATTCAGTCATATTAATGATCTTCAAGAGTTTTAAATTAACGTCCACTTAGCTTCCCGCCAAATGGGGTTGTTTCACATACCCGACAACATTCCATGTCGCAAGGTTGATGTTATGCTAATAAAATAACCAACATAACAGTAAGTGCGTATATTATCTAATTATAAGCTAAAATAAAGCCTATTATCACGATAATTGTAGAATTTTTTTTGCGTAGGTGCGTGCTTTTTCAATAACTTCGTCAATAGACATACTTGTTGAATCCAGCACTAACGCGTCTTTTGCAGCAACAAGAGGGGCAACGGAACGGTTACGGTCTCGAAAATCACGCTCTTCAATTTCGCTCAAAAGACGTTCAAAATTAACATCAAAGCCCTTTTCTTGCAACTGCTTCATACGCCGATGTGCACGTTCTTCCGCTGAAGCATCAAGGAAAATTTTGACTGGCGCATCTGGAAATACCACCGTTCCCATATCACGACCGTCGGCAATTAACCCGGGCATTGTGCGAAATGCCCGCTGACGTCTTAATAGAGCTTCTCTGACACGTGGAAAAGTCGCAGTTTGGGAAGCGGTATTACCGACTGTTTCCGTTCTTATCTGATTGGAAACATCTTCCCCTTCTAAAATAACTTTTAATACATTATCTTCAGGGACAAAACGCACATCTAAATTCGCTGCCAGTGGCACTAATGCATCTTCTGATTGGATATCAACATGGTGATGCAATGCCGCTAATGCCAGCACTCGATATATTGCACCTGAGTCTAAAAGTTGCCATCCAAAATCATTTGCTAATGCTTGGCAAAGCGTACCTTTACCGGCTCCGCTAGGTCCATCCACCGTGATTACAGGGGCGATTGCCACCATAAAAAAATCTCCTTTCCTGCAAGTAACCTTAGCTACCTGCAATTGAATTCAGTGAAGCTATTATACCAACTCATCGATTTTGTGAAATAAGCAGGTTCTGATGTTCACCAGAAAATAGGAGATAATTTCTGTTTAGCAAGGTGAAAGGGTTGATATTACCCTCTTAATATCAACCCTTTTAATCGCATGATTAACTTAATCGAGCCAACTGCTCAAAGTAATCAGGGAAGGTTTTGGCAGTACAACCTGGGTCTAAAATAGTGACGGGCGTATCCGATAATGCAACTAACGAAAAGCACATAGCGATACGGTGATCATTATAGGTTTCAATTTCTGCATGTTTTAATTTTTTCGGTGGTACCACTCGAATATAATCATGCCCTTCTTCTACCTCTGCACCCACTTTACGTAGTTCAGTCGCCATCGCATATAACCGATCAGTTTCTTTTACTCGCCAGTTATAAATGTTACGAATTACGGTTTCGCCCTCTGCAAATAATGCAACAGTACCAATGGTCATCGCAGCATCAGGAATTGCATTCATATCCATATCAATCCCGTTGAGTGTTCCGCGCTCGCACTCCACAAAATCATCACCCCAGCGAATGGTTGCCCCCATTTTTTCTAGCACATTGGCAAACTTAGTATCACCTTGCAAACTGTTGCGACCAATGCCTGTGACTCGTACAGTCCCCCCTTTAATCGCCGCAGCAGCAAGGAAATAGGAGGCAGAAGAAGCATCCCCTTCAACTAAATATTCACCCGGTGATTGGTATTGCTGTTGCCCTTTAATGATAAAGGTCTGATATTGGTGGTTTTCCACCTCAACGCCAAAGGTTTTCATTAAGGCTAATGTGATATCAATGTACGGTTTAGAGACTAGCTCACCGATAATTGAAATAGTCGTATCTTGTTTGGCACGCGGTGCTGCCATTAATAATGCGGTTAAAAATTGGCTTGACACCGAGCCATCGACTGAAATTTGACCACCGATAAAGCCGCCTCTGAGGCGGATTGGTGGGTAATTTTCTTGCTCTAAGTAGTCAATGACTGCACCACCTTCTCTTAGTGCATCCACTAAGTGCCCAATTGGCCGCTCTTTCATACGAGGTTCACCTGTCAGTACAATGTCATTGTCACTCAATGACAAAGCCGCAGCCAGCGGACGCATTGCGGTTCCCGCATTGCCTAGAAATAATTCTAACGTATCTGGATGAGATAAATTCCCGCCCAAACCTTCGACACAACAACGTGTTTTATCTTCAGAGAGTTGGTAACTAACGCCTAACTGGCTTAATGCATTCAGCATATGGCGAATATCATCACTGTCTAATAAGTTAGTGAGTGTGGTCGTTCCTTTTGCCATCGCAGCTAATAACAGTGCGCGGTTTGAGACACTTTTTGACCCTGGCAAATTAATTGTGCCGTGAATTGAAGAGATAGGTTGTAATGTCAGGGATTGCATAAAAAGCTGTTTCTCCAGTGAAGTTTGCAAATAAATAAAATTTGGCTCTGGTTTCTTTTTGTCGAATATGCAGAGCGCAAATAACCGACTGAACATCCTATTTCAGTCGGTAAATCTGATTATTGAGCGTTATGACGTTCGAAATCAGCCATAAAATCAACCAATGCCTGTACACCTGCTAGCGGCATCGCATTGTAGATAGATGCACGCATTCCACCTGAGACTTTATGCCCTTTTAGTGAAAGCAAACCTTGCTCTTTCGCTTCTTCAATGAATTTAGCGTCTAGTGCAGGGTTTTGCATTTGAAATGGCACATTCATCCAAGAGCGGTTTTCCACGGCAACACGGTTAATATAAAATTGACTATCATCAATGGCATTGTAGAGTAATTGTGATTTTTCATAGTTGCGTTTTGCCATTTCTTGCAAACCACCCTGCTCTTTTAACCATTTGAAAACCATACCCGCTAAATACCATGCAAATGTTGGCGGGGTATTAAACATGGAATCATGTTTTGCTAACACGTTGTAATCAAACACGGAAGGAGTCTGTGGTGACGCTTTACCTAATAAATCTTCACGAATAATAACAATCGTTAACCCTGCTGGCCCGATATTCTTTTGAGCGCCCGCGTAAATTACGCCATAACGGCTGACATCGATAGGTTTAGACAAGATGGAAGAAGAGTAGTCAGCAACAATAATTTTATCTTCTGGGAAATCGGGGTCTTCGTGGATCGCTAAACCGCCAATAGTTTCATTAGGGCAGTAATGTACATAAGCCGCATCATCACTTAAAGGCCATTCGCTCATGGGTTTTAAACTCACAACACCATCTTTTTCTTCGGCAATTTGAATCACATTTGGCGTGCAATATTTTGCAGCTTCTTTCGCCGCAGATTCCGACCAATAGCCACTTACGATATAATCTGCGGTGGTTTTGTCCCCTAATAAATTCATTGGCAAAGTGGCAAAATGAGCGCGGGCACCACCGTGACAGAATAATACTTTATAGTTATCTGGAATATTTAATAAGTCACGTAAGTTCTGCTCTGCTTCCGACGCCACTTCAATAAAGTCTTTTCCGCGATGGCTAACTTCCATCACTGAAACACCTAAACCCTTCCAATTACAAAATTCTTGTTCAGCACGACGCATCACTTCAACAGGTAGCATTGCTGGACCTGCACTGAAATTATAAACCTGACTCATTGACCTCACCCTACCTTCAATTATTGTTAGCAAAATTCACTCAGAGACTTAGAGTTGTACCATTGTGAGCTTTTAGCTGCAACGGTTATTGTCGCTCAATAATGAAATGGGATAGGGGAATTTTGGGCAGAATAAAGAAAAGAATTTTGTTAATCTCGTCACACTCTCAACAACCCTAATTTTATGAAGAAATTAACGATAAAAAACAGATAATATCCCGAATTGCCCCGAGCGTTGCAATACGGGATATTCAAACGAAGGTAGGATTAGCTAATGACTTTGCTGACTATTTCGATCGCTTCCTTTTCGATTAAACGCAGATGCGCCTCACCGCGGAAGCTTTCGCAATAAATTTTATATGCCTCTTCTGTTCCTGAAGGCCTAGCCGCAAACCATCCATAATCGGTCATGATTTTGAGCCCGCCAATTGACGCACCGTTCCCCGGCGCTGCCGTTAGACGCTGGGTAATTTTATCTCCTGCGAGTGTATCGGCAGCGACCATTTCAGGCGATAGCTTGCTGAGTTTGGCTTTTTCTTCATGGGTCGCTTTAGCTTGGATCCGGTTATAAACTGGCGCACCAAATTTTTTAGCTAATTTGTTATAACGTTGCTGCGGGTTTTCTCCTGTAACTGCGGTAATTTCTGCTGCTAACAGACACAAAATAATACCATCTTTATCTGTAGACCAAGGTGTACCATCGAATTTAAGGAATGATGCACCAGCACTTTCTTCTCCGCCGAACCCCAGTTTTCCGCTAAACAAACCATCAACAAACCATTTAAACCCAACGGGTACTTCAATGAGTTCACGACCAATATCACTAACAACACGATCAATCATCGCGCTGGAAACCAATGTTTTACCCACAGCAACGTCTTTTCCCCATTGCGGGCGATGTTGAAATAGATAATCAATTGCAACAGCAAGATAATGGTTAGGGTTCATCAGGCCATCAGGTGTCACGACGCCATGTCTGTCATAGTCTGGGTCATTCGCAAAGGCTAAATCGAACTTTTCTTTCATGCCCAATAAGCCTGCCATCGCCCAACTTGATGAACAATCCATGCGGATCACGCCATCGTGATCAAGTGGCATAAAACGAAATGTTTGGTCTAATTGGTCATTAACAATTTCGATATCTAATTGATAATATTCTGCAATTTTCTTCCAGTATTCGATACCCGAGCCGCCGAGAGGGTCAACACCTATTTTTAACCCTGACTGTGCAATCGCAGCCATATCCACAACTTCGCCAAGCGCCGCCACATATGGCATGACCAGATCTTGGGCGATGACATATTCACTTGCCATCGCCTCATCAAAGTTGACACGTTTAACCCCCTCAAGGTTGTTTGCGAGTAATTGATTTGCATGCTTTTCAATCACTGAGGTCAGATCCGTATCCGCAGGACCACCGTTAGCAGGATTATATTTTATCCCACCATCTTCTGGTGGATTATGAGAGGGCGTAATAACAATACCATCTGCAATATCAGTATGGGATTGGTTATAGCTTAAAATGGCATGGGAGACCGCAGGTGTTGGAGTAAAGCCATTATTTTCCTGAACAATCACATGAACTTGATTAGCCGCGAGTACCTCAACCACAGTAATAAACGCTGCTTCAGATAATGCGTGCGTATCTTTACCTACGTAGCAAGGACCTGTTACGCCTTGCTGTTTACGTAAATCGGCAATGGCTTGTGCAATTGCTAATATATGGTTTTCATTGAAATTCTTACGTAACGAGCTACCTCGGTGACCCGAGGTACCGAATTTAACGGCGTGTGAAGCATTACCGGGCTGAGGCTGTTGCGTATAATATTGAGCGGTTAATTGAGCGACGTTGATCAAGTCACTTTGAAACGGAAGCTGCCCTGCACGTTCATGTATTGTCACTTGTTTTCTCCCAAAGCACTGATGCTTGGTTACCAACATCAGTGAAATATAGTTGTTAAATTGTATTACTCACTTTTTCAATCACATTCGCGGGGAATTGCATTTCCTGCATAATGGCATCAACCATACTACGTTTGCGATTAGTATTCGTGTTAGTAATCACCCAGTAAGGCGTACCAGGGATATGACGAGGCTTAGATTGCTTACCCGCAGCGAGGAGTGTTTGTTCATCACCGGCAAAATAAACACGTGTACGACCATGCATAAGTTCAGTTGCACTGGCGAAGCGTTTTGCATCTAAACTATACAGTGTCGACAAAATTAACATAAAACGATCGATGGCTTTGCTTTTTTCCGCATAAGCATCTGACAGTAATAATTCTCTAACCACTCTTACAGGGTTTTGTGCAGCCGCAGGTGTACTCACTGGGGCTTCTGCTTTAATTGCCGGTTGTGCCTGACTCATTTCTTTAACTGGTACTGGCTGCCCGGATTTGAAATTTAACATACGGCGCAAGATATCCGATGCACTTTCACCGATATGCTGTGTGTGACTCGCAATATAGCGGTAAAGCTCTTCATCAACTTCTATCGTTTTCATTTTTTCCCAGTACTTATTTAACTAAAATTTGCGGTGTGATTATAAGACAGTTTTAAAAAAAACAAAACAATTAAAATTTCAATAACTTAAAGTAAACATTCTTCTAAGTTCGATGATATTTCAGTATGTTATCGTCCTGTCGCTTTAACTGTTTTCGTTCTAAACTCTGTTTATCTTTGGTGGTCATTGTTTATTCAAATTAAAGCCATTTTAAGCAATGGCCTGTTAACGCAGCATCAAATAGCTGAAACGAACTTTAATCGACCTCGTAGGGCAGCGTTTAGGGACAATATTGCATTCAAGTCGTCGTCAGTCAGCATGACGGATACACTGATAAACAGCCCCTAGGTTAACACACAATTTTCTGGAACCCTGTTATAACGTATTTTCTTCACATTGCCCCAGCTAATTCAGCTTACTATTGCAGTTCAAATCCGAATATTTGGATTTTTTCGATAGCCATGACATGATAAGTGACTCACTTCTATAATTAATAAGATAAATATGACTCTATTACTCAACCATACTATCCATAAAGCAGAAAATCCACTGAGCAATAGCCCTGTCGTGCTTATTCATGGGTTATTTGGTGATCTCAATAATTTGGGCGTACTGGGTCGCGATCTCCAGCACTATTTTGATACTATTCAAATTGATGTTCGCAACCATGGTGAGTCTTTTCGTGATGAACAAATGACATACCGACAAATGGCACAAGATGTTATTACACTTATCAAATCATTAGGTTATGAAAGTGCGATTTTAATTGGCCATTCTATGGGCGGTAAAATTGCGATGGCAGCAACTGAAATTGCCCCTACTTTTATCGAAAAAATTGTCGCGATTGATATTGCCCCTGTCGCATACCATGTTCGTCGTCACGATAAAATTTTTGCAGCTCTAGATGCCGTTACCGCGGGGCAAGCGACCAACCGCCAAGATGCTGCGGTTATTATGCGAAATGACATTAACGAGGAAGGCGTTATTCAATTTTTGCTTAAATCGTTTAAGTCCGGTGAATGGAAATTTAACATCCCTGCGCTTAAAGCCAATTATGAAAATATCATCGGTTGGGAAACCGTTCCTACTTGGGATAAACCTGTATTATTGATCCCTGGCGGTAATTCACCTTACGTGCAGGCAGAATATAAAGATGAAATTGCGGCTCAATTTCCAAATGCAAAAGCATGGGTTGTCGCTGATACCGGGCACTGGGTACATGCAGAAAAACCGGATCATGTATTAAGAGCCATTCATCGCTTTTTATCTATACCTAATTAATTGGGGTTTACTAATAAGATATTGAGAAGATATTACTCTTTTCAATATCTATATTATTTCAATTCATCATATTAATTTCATTTCAAATTAAAGAATAGGATGAACTTCAATACACAGCGAATATTAAAGCCTGTATCATCCAAACTTTAAAGAAACCTAATTGAATATAGATTAAATTAATCATCTAATTCTATTTATACTTCATTATGTATTCAAAGGAATGATTAATACTAAACATGGAACAAACACAAGAAATTTCGACGTTATATTTTATTAATATTATTGCTAAATTATCAGGGCAAACCAATAATAATGAACTTGAGAAGTTAATAAACCAAACAATAAGTTATCATGAGAAAATTAAGCTAATCAAAAAAAAGCACGGCATTAGTTGCAAAAATAAACATCAAAAATCAAACGATATTTCGAAGCTCTCTTGCCCTGTTATTTTATATGATAAACAAGGTGAAGCATTTTTATTGGCCAATAAAAATGATCAACAAGTTCTAGTTCAAAAATTCGGTAATTCTCCACCCGAGATCTGGGATATAGCACAATTGCAACAGCATTGGTGTGGTGACTGGTTACATGTCAGCCTTAAACAAGGTCAATTTGATATAACATGGTTTCAAGTTGAGTTTATGAAATATAAATCCATTATTCTTTGGGTTTTATTTTTCTCATTTATTCTGCAAATATTAGCATTAGTCTCCCCGATTGTGATGCAAGTTATTATGGATAAGGTTTTGATCCATAATAGCTTAGTGACACTAGATGTGTTAATTTTTGGGTTAATTATTGCAGCGTTTATTGAAGTTATATTAAAAGGATTACGTGAGTATATTTATCATCATACCGTGAATCGTATCGATATGACTCTTGGACTAAGATTAGTTAACCATTTATTACATCTCCCTATTCCATTTTTTAAAAACCGGCAAATTGGTGCTATTGTTACACGAGTTAAAGAGTTAGAAACAATACGTGAGTTTTTAACTAGCAGCTTTTTCACATTATGTGTGGATGTACTATTTTTATTTGTATTTATTTATGTGATGAATTTAATCTCTACAACACTCACATTAATATTTTTGTGCTCTATCCCCCTCTACCTTTTATTAGCTTGGTGGCTAACCCCTAAAATTGAATCTGCTGCCCAGCAACAATTTACCAATATTGCCATTAATACCTCCTTCCTTACCGAAAGCATCAATGGTGTTGAAACGGCAAAAAGCTTATCGGTCGAACCTAATTTTGTCCGTCGTTGGGATAGCCAAACATCGGATATGAGTCAAACTAACTTTGTCTCTGGGCAAATTAGCTCCCGCTCTGAACATTTAGTCATGGTAATTGAGAAAGTCACAAGTGCCGTTGTTTTATGGGTTGGGGCTTCTGAAGTATTGGCTTTGCAAATGACAATTGGTCAGTTTATCGCTTTTCATATGATGGTCAGTCACGCTAATCAACCACTGGTAAAATTAGTGAAATTATGGGGAGACTACATTCGTACCAATGTTGCCATCGAAAAACTATCTCAAATCATAAACTTACCAATTGAACAAAATAAAGCAGAAAACATACAGTCCATCAAAGGGGATCTAACACTTAAGGATATCTCATTTCGTTACCAACCGAACATGCCTTATATCCTTCAAAACTTTAACTTAAATATTAAAGCAGGAGAAACCATCGGGATTGTAGGTACATCTGGCTCCGGAAAAAGTACCCTTGCTCGGCTACTATTAAGGCTTTATACACCAGAAAGTGGCACTATCTATATTGATAACACGCCTTTATCTGCCATCAATTTACATTCACTCAGGCAACAGATAGGCATTGTATTACAAGAAAACTTCCTATTTAGCCAATCTGTTTTTCACAACATTGCGCAAACCGTTCCGAACGCTTCAATGGATGAGGTGGTCCATGCAGCTAAAATGGCCGGGGCTCATGATTTCATTCTTAAGTTACCAATGGGCTACGATACGGTGCTATCCGAAGGCGGAACATCATTATCAGGAGGGCAAAGGCAGCGTATCGCAATTGCTCGCACCTTGCTTGCTAACCCGAAAGTCATCATTTTTGATGAAGCGACCAGTGCTTTAGATGATGAGTCCCAAGCTATTATTCAAGAAAACATGCATGTAATAGCCAAAGGAAGAACCGTGATTACCATCGCGCACCGTTTATCAACCATTCGTCATCACCAACGGATCATTGTCATGCAAGATGGGAAAATTATTGAGCAAGGTAACCACCAGCAGCTTATTGAGCAAGGTTCTTTTTATAACCATTTATGGACACTACAGCAGTCTCTAAAATAAGACATGGACGTAACATGAAACATCGATTAGAACGAAACCGTTATAACAGTTTTTTACCATCACATTTGGCTATTTTAAAAACCCCACCTTCTTACTTAGCTATGTATGTCGCAATATCAATTAGTATTGGTATTTTTATTGCCGTCGCTTGGTCATATTTCGGTAAGTTAGACATTCAAGCAACGACGCAGGGGAAATTAATCGTTTCTGGCCGGACACAATTGATTCAAGCGTTTGAATTAAGCCGTTTACAACAGATCCATGTCGAAGATGGTCAGAGTGTAAAACAAGGTGATCCGTTACTAACCGTCAATGTACTTGGTGTTGATCAAGATATTCTAAGCCTCAACTATCAGCATAATTTTCACGTGGCTGAAACGTTAATTTATCAGGCTTTGCTGTCTCAACAATCTATTGCTCAGTTACCTCGGTTTAAACAGTTAACAGATGCTGAACAAAAAAGTGCTTTGGCAAGTTATCAAACGCAACAAGCGGAATTTGAGTCACTTCTCAATGAAATTAGCAATGAAGTACAGCTTAATGTTGTTAGTCAGCAAGCAAGAAAAAACGAATTAAATTCAATTAACTCATTAATTAGTAATATTAAAAAACGTCTTGATGCACACCACTCATTGACACAAAAACAGCTGATCAGCCAAAAAGAATTTCTAGAGCAAGAACGGGAACTCTTAATCGCTAAAAAAGAGAAAACCGCAAAACAATCAGAGCTATCGACATTGGTTACCCAGCATCATGCATTAATTAAAAGGCAAGAAAGGATCAAGGCCCAAAAAAAACAAGAATGGGATGAAAAATATAAACAAGCGGCATTTAAACAAGTTTCTCTCGAACAAGAACTGTTAAAGAACCAAGAAAGAAATCAATTAGAAGTTATTCGTGCGCCTGTTGATGGCACGGTACAACAACTTACCACTTATACCCTAGGTGCCGTACTTCAACCTGCTCAGCAATTAATGGTGATTGTGCCAAACAGCCATGTCCAACTGGCTGAAATTAAAATTTTAAACA
This sequence comes from Providencia rettgeri, assembly GCF_041075285.1. Classification (NCBI taxonomy): domain Bacteria; kingdom Pseudomonadati; phylum Pseudomonadota; class Gammaproteobacteria; order Enterobacterales; family Morganellaceae; genus Providencia; species Providencia rettgeri. Next base: position 2,260,059 of record NZ_CP163512.1, read on the forward strand.
AAGATATCGGCTTTATTCATGAAGGATTAAAAGCCGATGTGAAAATAGATGCCTTCCCTTATACCCGTTATGGCACCATTGAAGGTGAAGTGATCTCTGTTTCACGTGATAGCATCCAAGACGAAAACCTTGGTCTGGTTTTCTTGGGTCAGATAGGGCTTAACAAAAAGCAACTCTTGGTTGATGGTGAAAACATCGAACTCACTCCAGGGCTTTCCATCGTAGCTGAAATAAAAACCGATAAGCGCCGAATTATCGATTACCTGCTTAGCCCAATTAATGAATATACCTCTAATGCAATGAGAGAGAAGTAATCGATGGAACAAATCAATAACCATGGCTTGGATGCTATCGTGTGGATGGCTAATTATTACCATAAAAATGTCACTTCAGACCAACTTAGGCATGCGATTGGTATGCAAACCCTTTCCCCTACAGATTGGGAGATGAGGGAATGCGCGCACATTTTAGGGTATGAAACAGAACTGATTGCTTTGTCATATTCCAAACTCGAGCAGATCCCCCTTCCTGCATTGGTGTATATAAATGGGATTTGGCAAGTTTTACATCAAGAAAAAGACCTTATTTTGATTAACCCCGTTACTCTTGAACAGCATTCGGCGCTAGAAGATGGGGTTGATCATCACACTGAGCTCGACATCTTGTTATTCAAAGAACAATTAGAGCCTGAGCAAAAAAAAGCGTTCGGCTTTAGCTGGTTCGTTCCGTCAATCATCAGGCAGTTGGCAAAATTACGAAATATTTTTATCCTTTCTGCTGTTATTCAGTTTTTTGCGTTAGTGAGCCCGCTATTATTCCAAAATCTCATCGACAAGGTTTTAGTGGGCCGAAGTCTCTCTAACCTACATATCATTGCATTAGCTATCTTTGCTATTGCGATTGCTGAGCCAATATATGGTTTTATCCGTAATAAAATTTTTAGCCATACGAGCAGCCAAATCAGTGCGGAACTCTCAGGAAAGATTTATCGACATTTAATGGCGCTACCACTCAATTATTTTAAATTGCGACCTACAGGGAAAATTATTGCCCGAGTGCGTGAACTCTCACATATCAGGCAATTTTTGACTGGCTCGACTTTAATGCTGTTTATCGATTTTATCTTTGTGATCTTATTTATCACCGTGTTATTTTCCTATAGCAGCTTAATGTCGTGGATTTTACTCGGCTCAATGGGCGTCTTTTTTATTTTATGGATGGCTTTAGGTCCTATGATCCGCCAGCAAACTGAAAAATCCTATCAAGCTGACGAAAATGGGCTGACGTTTCTCACCGAAAGTATTACGGGCATTGAAACCATTAAAACAACCGCCACCGAAAAATATTTTAATCAGCGCTGGGAAAAGGTATTCAGTAAGCAATTACAGCAAAACTTCAAAGTCTGTATGCGAAGTGAAATTGCGACACAGTTAATGACCCTTGTGAGTAAAATCACCACAGCAATCTTATTGTGGGTCGGGGTTAAAGAGGTTTTAAACGGTGGGATAACCCCCGGTGAGTTAGTGGCATTTAATATGTTAAGTGCACATGTTACTCAACCAGTCCTCAGGTTTGCACAAGTTTGGCAAGATTTTCAACATACGCTTATTTCCCTTCGTCGTGTTGGGGATATTCTTGATAAACCAGTCGAAAATGAACGAAAAGGTATTTCAAGCTCTTCTGCCATTCAGGGGCAGATTGAATTTCAAAATATTCGATTTCGTTATCAACCTGATACCCCTGAAGTTCTGAATAATCTTTCGCTCTCGGTGAAAGCGGGTGAGTTTATTGGTATAACGGGGCCTTCCGGTTCTGGAAAAAGTACATTAACGAAATTATTGCAGCGGCTTTATGTTCCACAGCATGGGCAAGTTATTGTTGACGGAATGGATTTAGCGGTAGCAGATACTGTATCACTACGCCGAAAAATGAGTGTGGTTTTACAAGAAAGTACGCTGTTTGTTGGAAGTATTGCGGATAATATTCGTTTAAGTGCGCCTCAAGCATCTGATGAAAAAGTTATCCAAGCAGCCAAGCTGGCTGGTGCCTACGATTTTATTATGTCTTTACCGGATAACTTCAATTCTCCATTAGCTGAAAAAGGGTTAAATCTTTCGGGGGGACAACGACAACGAATCGCCTTAGCACGTGCTTTACTGACTGAACCGGATATTTTAATTCTTGATGAGGCCACCTCGGCGCTCGATTACGAATCAGAAGCTGCAATTATGGCAAATATGCCTTTAATTACGAAAGGGAGAACGGTGATTAGTATCGCACACCGGCTAAACACCATTATGCATGCGGATAGAATATGTGTTATTCGCCAAGGGGAAGTGATTGAAATGGATACCCATAAAAACCTCCTTGCACTAAACGGGCTTTATGCCAGTTTATGGCATCAGCAAACGCAATAAAATGTCTAAAAAAGCATCACCCTTATAGCAAGTGGTGCTTTTTTTCTAAAAGCGCGCTTTTTTTAACCTATCAGGCTTATTCCCTTGCCTCCAAGCTATAGCACTGCGTGATTAGCTAGGGTATCATGGCGCGCTGAATTATTGGCACACCCTTTTAGCAATTATAGACATGGCAAAAGAACAAACTGATCGTACTACTCTGGATTTGTTCGCTGAGGAACGAAGGCCTGGGCGACCGAAGACAAGCCCGCTATCACGGGATGAACAATTGAGGATCAACAAACGCAATCAATTAAAACGCGATAAAGTGAAAGGGTTGCGCCGAGTTGAACTTAAACTAAATGAAGAAGCTGTTGCTGTACTCAATCAGTTAGCTGAAGAAAAAAATATAAGCCGTAGTGAATTGATAGAAGAAATTTTGATGTCTCAACTACAACAGGTGGATGAGACGTTATGCAAATAGTGTTCTCTTAATAAATCACACAAATTTGACAGACTTATAAAGGTTTTTTCGCCAGAATAAGGCGTAAAATTCTATTTTATTTTCGTTCTAAATGAGTTCTAGAAGTTGAGAAATTCCTTCTTTCTCTCTTAGAAAAACAAGAGGTTAATCAGTTTATGGCAGTCATCGGTATTTTCTTCGGAAGTGATACAGGTAACACAGAAAATATTGCCAAAATGATCCAAGAAAGATTAGGCAAAGACGTAGCAGAAGTTCATGATATTGCTAAGTGCAGTAAAGAAGATATTGAAGCTTTTGATATTCTACTTCTTGGTATTCCAACTTGGTATTACGGCGAAGCACAATGTGATTGGGATGACTTTTTCCCAACGTTAGAAGAAATTGATTTTGAAGGTAAGCTTGTCGCCCTATTTGGTTGCGGAGACCAAGAAGACTACGCAGAATATTTCTGTGATGCGATGGGCACCATTCGCGATATCATCGAACCTCGTGGTGCGGTGATTGTGGGTCACTGGCCAACTGAAGGCTACCACTTTGAAGTTTCAAAAGGTATGGCAGATGATAACCACTTTATCGGCTTAGCGATCGATGAAGACCGTCAACCCGAATTGACTGATGAACGTGTTGATGCATGGGTCAAACAAATCTCTGAAGAAATGTCATTAGCTGAAATTCTTGGTTAACCGATTAAAAACAGACTTGGCTCTTAAGCTGGGAGCTTTCCCAGGCAAAATGCATCCTAAAGGGGCATGAGGCAGTCTAGAATAATCGATTAACTATCCTAATTGGATAGACTTATAAGAGATTATCAAAATAATGAGACAATGCATGGTTTCTATTTTTATTTTCCATGCCTATAATTGTAAATCAGTTTAGAAGACAACTGGATCTATGTTAAAAATGTTTCGTTATTGTTAAATTTATGATTTAAGATACAGGACAAACCCGCATGACAGACAACAATAAAGCATTGAAAAATGCTGGACTCAAAGTCACTCTTCCAAGACTCAAGATTTTGGAAGTACTTCAGGAGCCTGAGTGCCACCACGTCAGTGCGGAAGATCTCTATAAAAAGCTGATTGATATGGGCGAAGAGATCGGGCTAGCGACTGTATACCGTGTATTGAACCAATTTGATGATGCAGGTATCGTTACGCGCCATAATTTCGAGGGTGGAAAATCCGTATTTGAATTAACTCAGCAGCATCACCATGACCACTTAATCTGCTTAGATTGTGGTAAAGTGATTGAGTTTACTGATGAATCGATTGAAACTCGCCAAAAAAATATCGCTGCTCGCCACGGTATTAAGTTGTCTAACCACAGCTTATACTTGTATGGTCACTGTGCTGATGGTGATTGCCGCGATAACGCTGACGCACACGAAGCAAAAGAGTAATGAATTAATCACCATCATATCGTCATGGTGAACTATTTTGCAAAAGCCTGATAGCAACTGTTATCAGGCTTTTTTATTATATTCAATCCACGGATAATCAATTTTTTCGTGATACTCAGCACATTTTTCTTATTCATTTTCTGTTTATCACTAAAATATGTTATTAATGTGAAACATTGAAGTGTTCCATAATAAGTTGCAATTCACTTCAAATCCTTTATATTATCGATTGATAAATATACCTTCTTAATTTGAGAACATTTACTGTGATATCATAGCAATACATAAAGTTAACGGAATATACTTTGTATCTATTTTTCATATAAATGCCATATAATTTATCTTATAGCGTCTAAAATAAGCTCAGTATACTAGTATCAAAATTTTTTATTTTTGAATCTAATAAACAAGAAAAGTGTAATAAAAAAGTAAAAATACATTTTTATTGTGTAATTACTGTATTTTTAACTAGACTTACTTGGTTCGCTCTCGTGTTTCGTAAGAGATTAACTGATGAAAAAAACATACTTCTTTATTAATACGAGTTTTTTCTTCTGGTTTCTTACTTTAATAGGATGGTTCTTTAGTCATACTGCCATCACCTTATTTTCATTTGTATTATCAATACTGTTTTTGATCTTATACTTCAATCAAAAAAAGGTAAGTAAAATGTTCACCAAAAGACAAAACAAACAAACCATTGAAGAAACCCCTGCAATTCCTGAACCTGAAGTTGTTTCTAAGGTAGAAGAACACGTTATGATATCAACACCAACCCTTAGTGAAGAAAAATCGAATACGATTATCTCAAGAGATGTGATATTTGAAGGTAATATTACATCCAATGAGCAAGTACATATTTATGGCAAGGTGATTGGTAATATCACTGGAAAAGAGAATACTGTGAAAGTCATGCTTAATGGACAAGTTACAGGTAACATTAGTTGTAAGGAATTGATTATTAATGGTCGAGTCGAAGGTGAGTGTGTTTCTGATTCCATTAGCATTGAAAATAATGGCGAAATCCATGGCACAATTCACTACAGCAGCTTATCGATTAAAAAAGGCGGTATTCTTTCAGGACAAGCGAATGTGAAAAATAGTGCCTCTCATACTGAGAAAATCACTCAATTAAAAGATAAAGCAAAGCTTGATGCCCCTTTCATCAAAAATAATGACGATAAAGGAATCGCTTCTTTATAAAAGCCCATCCATTTTCCTCTAAGAAACTCGAAGAAAGTTATTATGAAAATAAAAATAAGGTGAATACAATCCACCTTATTTTTAATTTTCAATCCTTTAATATACGTATATTTCCTTATTTTATTTAACGTTTGATATTATGTTTATATGCTATGTGTATTTGAGTTGGCTACCCTCGTAGTTATTACAAAGGTAACCACTACCTAGTTAACTATTCTATTAATTAAAAAACAGTAAATGGCATCATAACCATAAACTTGATATCTTTTTCATCTTGGAAGATATTGCCATAACCACCGCCATAGCTAGGAATATCGGTATGGTTATCATACTTGGTGAAATGTAATTTAAACAGTGTGTCTTTTGCTCGACCTGTTTGTACCGTATATAAAATATCAAAGTTCCACGCACTTTCTTTTAAACGCACATCTTGAGCATATTGGGAATTTGTACTTGGCTTAGCATCCCAACCATAAATATAGGATGTGCCCACTTTCCAACCAGCAAGATCCCAGTTTTTTAAGTCGTACATTACCCCTGCATACACTGCTTTTTCATTATTAGCATTCCAATCTGAGCGGCCATCCCACCAAATATCCATACGCCCATTCGATGTTGCCCAACCGGGTGTCATACGCTGCAAGAAATAACCTTGGTTACCTTCTGCTTTTACATAAGTTCCTTCAACTTTAAAATCAAACTCTTCATAGGTATAGCCAAATGTCATCGCTTGCAACCAAGCTAAGCCGTCATAAACATCATTGACTCCACCATCTGAAACTTTATCTTTTGCCCCATAGAATTGGTATGACAGGCGCAAATCCCGTTCTGCTACAGGTACCGCGTATGAAACCTTAGCAAAATACTGATCCATATAGTCTTTCGCTTGACCATAAGCCCCTTCTAACACCAAATTGTTTTTAAAATCGTATTTAAACCCAATGGAGTGCAAATAACTGATCCCTGTTTTGCCATCCGCTTCACGAAAATCATACATTGAACGGTACCACGGTGCTTTATAGCGATCTGTCCACATATAGGACATACTCAACTCACCGTTACGCTCAAAATCAAATACCCCACCAACTTCTAAACCGCGATAAGTCCCCGGCATATAGCTCCAATGTGAAGCTAACAAAGTCTGACCCGTTGGCTGAATATATCCCCCTCTTCCCCAGAAAGGGCCGTATTTCAGTTTCGCGGCAGCTTTGTAAAACGTCACACCACTGCGGTCACCCGTCCATTTTTCATCCCAACGGGATTTCGCATCACTAAAACCAATTTCATTGGGGGCCGCAGGGCCGCTATTTGATAATTCGATTGCGGTAAAACCCGCTAAATCTAGACCAACGACATCTTGAAAATAACCAGATGAAAAGTCTAGGCTAGCATTGAATGTAGAGTGTTTCAGATTGTCTGCATACTTTTTATATTTATCGCTATTAGGATCTAAATCCTTACGGGAACGATCCCTTTGCCAATAATAAAGCCCTCCCGTAAGTTTTGAATCTTCAAGGAATTGTTCAGCATATGTAATCGGCTGATATGCGATAGGCAACAACGCAATTGCGATTTTTAAGACGAGCAACTTCCTGCCAGTATTGACATATTTATTAACCATTCTTGTATTCCTCTAATATTTTTTATGTTTTATTATTCGGCCGAAATACGATTTAACGATCCATTTAAATCTAAATATTCACAGCAACTTATGTTACTTGTGATGCAATTAGCCTATTTTTTGCGACGCGAATTATCAACACAGATACTGGCTTTGTTGCCAAAATATGATCGGTGGCACATTAATTTTAATTAACTGTCACTGTCATAGATGATGACTTTGGAAGGGTGGCTGTTAACCAATTGATTTAATGCGAAAATAAAAACGAAATAACAGAATTTTCCATTCAGATTAAATTAAATAAATTGCTAACTAATGAGTAATTTTTTCGAATACGGCCATTTTTGAGGGAAGCCTATCACCACATTGACATTAAAAATTGAGTTCGCCCCGAAAATTCCCACTGACTTTCACAGACTCACTTCAATTTGTCTTTAAATATGTTTGTTTCTTATTTAGCCTCATTTGCCATAAAACTAACGGGGTACAGAAACCTGTACCCCGCGATCTAACTATCCATACTCATTGTATTTAATACTTCTCAAATAGGGCTTGGATTTTTTGTGGATCTTTAGTCTCAGTCAACGCTAACTGTAATAATACACGCGCTTTTTGCGGATTTAACCTTTCAGATGCCACAAAGCCATATAGGTTATCATCAACCTCGGCATTACGTGTGGTGTAGCCCGTTGGCACGCGGCTTGCACGTACTACCACCACATCTTCTTTGGCAGCTTTCGCTAGTGCATCAAATACCGTTTTATACATGTTGCCATTACCCACACCTGCACTGACAATCCCCTCTACCCCTTCCTCTCTTAACGCTTTAACAGGGGCGGCTGATGCATTGGCATAGTTATATACGATACCAACTGCTGGTAATTTATCTAATTGACTCACATCGAACACCGCTTTATCACCCCGGGGTTGAGGTGCTTGGAAATATGTCACTTTACCATCATGAATAAAGCCTTCTGCGCCTGCGTTAACCGCATCAAATGCCTGCACTTCTGTGGTACTCATCTTCATAACATTACGACCTTGAATGACTTTATCATTCATCGCCATTAGCACGCCGCGATCACCCGCTGATTTATCTGTGGCTAGCACCACTGCATTATACAAATTAAGCGGACCATCTGCCCCCAGTGCAGTGGATGGACGCATTGCGCCAACTAATACAATCGGCTTCTTACAATAGGTCGTTAAATCAAGGAAATAGGCAGTCTCTTCTAGCGTATCTGTTCCGTGGGTGATCACAAATCCATCCGTTTTATCGCAATTTTGGTTAATTTTTTTCGCTAACGTCAACCAAACTTGGTCATTCATATCTTGCGAACCGATATTCACTAATTGCTCACCAGTTAAGTTGGCGATTTTTTTGGTTTCTGGCACGGCATTAATCAAAGCATCAATACCCACTTTACCGGATTGGTAACTGGAAGAAGTCGCAGAGTCTCCGCCTCCAGCGATCGTTCCTCCCGTCGCGAGTACCGTAATATTTGGCTGAGCAATCGCTGATACGGCAAACAGTGAAACCAGTGTCGCGAGCAGCGCTTTATTTCTGTTTTTCATCTTATTTTCCTTTCATTAATAAACTTCAGTTATTATGTGTATTTATGCTGACTTTTGTGTGATCTATATAATTATTTTAGGATAAATAATGGATTTTAAGATGATTTATCTATGAGTGAATAAAAAGCGTGAGGCTTTTGGCAAAAATCCGTATTATAGCCCGTTTGAAACACGCTATTCACAAGTGACTGACAATGAGCCAAACATTTATTCCCGGCAAAGATGCCGCTCTTGAAGATTCCATCGAAGCATTCCAAACCAAATTAAAAAAATTGGGGTTTGATATTGAAGAAGCGTCATGGTTAAACCCTGTACCAAACGTTTGGTCAGTACATATTCGCGATAAAGAGTGCCCTCTTTGTTTTACCAATGGTAAAGGGGCGAGCAAAAAAGCAGCTTTAGCCTCTGCCCTTGGTGAATATTTTGAACGTTTATCAACTAACTACTTCTTTGCTGACTTCTACTTGGGTAAATCCATTTCACAGGGTGATTTTGTTCATTATCCAAATGAAAAATGGTTCCCACTGACAGAGGATGACAGCTTACCTGAAGGTTTGCTAGACAGTCGTTTGATTAAATTTTATGACCCTGATAATGCCTTGGCAGCAAGCCAACTGATCGATCTGCAATCAGGCAACGAAGAACGCGGTATTTGCGCACTACCATTTACCCGCCAATCCGATGGCAAAACAGTATATATTCCAATGAATATTGTTGGGAACTTATACGTTTCTAACGGAATGTCTGCGGGTAACACAGCAAATGAAGCTCGGGTACAAGGGCTTTCTGAAGTGTTCGAACGCTTTGTAAAAAATAAAATCATTGCACAAAGCATTAGCTTGCCAACCATCCCTGTTGAGGTGATGGCACGTTATCCAAGCGTTGTTGAAGCGATTGATACCCTTGAAAAAGAAGGTTTTCCAATTTTCTGCTACGATGCCTCATTAGGTGGGAAATACCCAGTGATTTGCGTGGTGTTATTTAACCCACAAAATGGAACCTGTTTCGCCTCATTTGGTGCACATCCTGACTTTGGCGTAGCACTGGAGCGAACCGTCACAGAATTATTGCAAGGACGCGGCTTAAAAGACTTAGACGTGTTTAACGCACCGACATTCGATGATGAAGAAGTGGCTGAGCATACCAACCTTGAAACACATTTTATTGATTCAAGTGGTTTAATTAGCTGGGATCTGTTCAAAGACGATGCTGACTATGCCTTTGCAGATTGGAGCTTCAAGGGGACGACACAAGAAGAGTTTGCAACGCTTATCCAGATCTTCAATACGTTGGATGCCGAAGTTTATATTGCGGATTACAATCATTTAGGTGTGTACGCATGTCGTATTTTAGTGCCTGGCATGTCAGATATCTATCCTGTTGAAGATTTGCATATTGCCAATAACGCAATGGGGGCTTACTTACGCGATACCATTATCGGTTTACCTGATAGTCAATGGGAAAAACAGGACTATCTTGCTCTGATCGAGCAGTTCGATGATGACGGTTTAGACGATTTCACTCGTGTGCGTGAGCTACTCGGCTTAGCGGTCGGCAAAGATAATGGTTGGAGCAACTTGCGTATTGGTGAACTAAAATCGATGTTAGCCCTTGCAGGGGGGGATCTTGAACAAGCTCTTGCATGGGTTGAATGGACACAGGACTTTAACAGTTCGGTCTTCACTCCAGAACGTGCAAACTATTACCGCTGCTTACAAACGCTACTGTTATTATCGCAAGAAGAAGAAAGAGATCCTGCGCAATACTACAATGCTTTTGTCCGTATGTATGGGCAAGAAGCGGTGGATGCAGCCTCTGCGGCAATTGCTGGTGAGTCATGCTTCTATGGTTTATGGTCCATTGATGATGAACTCAAAGCATTACCTGCCCACCAAGCACTGCTTGCAGCTTACGAAAAACTGCAAAAAGCCAAACGCGCTAGCGTGTAATTGAGTAACACGGTTGACGGGAAGTCTTTCCCGTCAACATTTATAAACTTATCTGGTCATAAAAAATCAGAGATCCAATGACCGCTTCCACAATAAGAAATCAAATTGTTCTAAGCGATCTGCTTTTACTTGATACTCCCCACTTGCTGTCTCAATCACGCGTTCAAAAAGCCCTTGACTGATTGTGGGTAGAGGCACACCATCAATAATTGGGCCGCAATCATAGTCAATCATGTCAGACAAACGTTCCGCAATTGCACTGTTGGTGGAAATTTTTAATACGGGGACGATCGGATTTCCTGTTGGGGTACCTAACCCAGTAGAGAAAATAACCACATTACAGCCTGCTGCAACAAGACCTGTCACAGCATCCACATCATTACCCGGTGTGCAAACAAGGGATAACCCACTATCAGGCATCGGTTCTGCATAATCACATACTGCACTAATTGGTGAAGTACCGCCTTTTTTCGCTGCGCCCGTAGATTTAATCGCATCGGTAATTAAACCATCAGCAATATTACCGGGACTCGGGTTATCCGCGATGGTAGTGTTAAAAAAATTCGCCGTTTTTTCATAGCGCTCCATCAATTCGAGGAATTTCTTTTTGTCATCGAAAGACACACAGCGTTTTACCATGTCACCTTCTGCACCACACAACTCAGGAAATTCAGCCAAACCCGATGCGCCCCCTAATGTAACCAACCAATCGGAAACAAGCCCCATAGCAGGATTACCAGAGATGCCTGAAAATCCATCAGATGCACCACATTTCACACCGAGCTTTAAATGAGATAACGGAACATCGACTCGCGATTGAGGCTTAACCGCTTTCATACACTCATAAGTTTGTCTGAGTGCCGTTTGCATCATTTCTTCTTCATTACTCCACTCTTGCTGGCGAAAATACAGGGCTGGTTTATCAAAATTAGGGTTACGGGCTGCTAATGACTCTTTAAACATTTTACGCTGCGCTTTTTCACAGCCTAAGCTAAACACAGTAATACCAATTACATTGGGGTGATCGGCATAAGCCGCCAGCACATCACACATGGTTTTGCTGTCTGAGGTTGCTCCGCCGCAACCACTGGTTACGGTAATACACCGCACTCCCTCTATATGTGGTAATAATTTCGCTTTTGCTACTGGTGCTGATGTTCCTGTGGTTAAATCTAATGCAAAGCTTTTTAAACTGTTGTTGGTATAACCCAGGGCATCATTTAAAGCATCCGTTAATTTCGTCACATTGCGGTTTTCGCAAAAAACCAAAGGAAAAATTAACCAGTAATTAGCCGTCCCCACCCGCCCGTCATCACGCACATACCCTTGAAAAGTCCGCGTTTCATAAGCGGAAACATCTGGCGGAGTCCATTGATACGGTGCATCACTTTCTAATGAAACAGGAGCCGCATAATGGCGAATATTGTCCACTGTAATGGCTTCACCTTTGGCAATGGGTTGCGTCGCTTTACCCACTGCGGTGCCATACATCGACACGACACCATCGACGGGAACAGCTTCTAGTGCAAATTTGTGCTTGGCTTTCACATCGGTAACTAAGGTGATTTCTTCACTTCCCCAATGGTAAACCTCTCCAGCATGCAAATCTTTCAAGGCAACAATTAGATTGTCACTTTCATCAATTCGTAAAATCTTTTGCATAACTCACCTTCCAATTGTTGCATTAGTTTGATGACAAAACTTTATGGCCATTTTTATGAGAGTTCTTTTTAAGTAGCGCAATTAATACGGCACAACCTACTGTTATTAAAGATAATGTTACGATCCCCGCCGTATTACTGTTCATGACTTTATCAACTTCAACACGAATGATTGGGGCAAGGAATGAACAAAATGCTCCCATGGTGGTACAAAAGCCGATCCCTGCCGCTAATGCAGGACCGCTGAGTAATTGGGGTGGGAACGTCCAAAAAACAGGTTGAACCGATAAGAATCCCACAGCACTCAAGCATAATGCCGCGATCGCAAACACTGGGCTGGTAAATGCAGATAATGCTAAGCCCAGTGCGGCTGCTAACATACATATCACAGAGATTTCAACTCGGCGCGTTGGATGACGGTCAGCAAAACGCGGAATATAATAAACCCCAAAGGCTGAGCAAGCCCACGGAATAGCTGCCACTAACGATTGTTTGAATCCTAGACTCTCCCCCATGAGTGAGGCCACTTGGGAAGGTAAAAAGAACATTAAGCCATAGACTGAAATTTGGATGGTGCCGTAAATCAACGCTAGATGCCACACTTTGGCGTTTTTGAGTGCAGAAAGTACTGAGGTCGTTTCTGTTTTTGCGTTTTCTTTCGTAAGTTGTTCCGTTAAGGCTTTTTTCTCTTCCTCGGTTAAAAAACGTGCTTTTTCAGGGCTATCATCCAGATAAAAGAAGGCAAAAATACCAATAACCACAGCGGGGAGGCCCTCGATAACAAACATCCAGAACCAACCTGGACGACCTAACCAACCGTGTAACTCTAATAATGCGCCTGAAAGTGGGGAGCCTAATGTCAAGGCCAATGGTACTCCTAAAACAAAGATACCAATCACGGAGCCGCGGACATTATTTGGAAAATAAATTGAAGCTAATAATAAAATTCCTGGATAGAACCCCGCTTCCCCTAAGCCCAGTAAGAAACGCAAAATAATAAATTGCGTTTCATTGGTGACAAGTCCTGTCATTGCAGACAGTACCCCCCAAATAATTGTCGTAATACTCAACCACTTTTGGGCACCAATTTTATTTAAGATTAGGTTTGCTGGAATGCCAAATAATGCATATGCGGCAAAGAAAATCCCTGCTCCAAATGCAAATGCGGAGTCAGATAACCCAATGTCTAACTGCATAGCATCTTTGGCAAAGCCAACATTCACTCGGTCAATAAATGCAACGAAATACAAAATAAACATCAGGGGTACTAAACGCTTCCACGACTTTTTAATCGCCGAGTTTAAAACAGGATTGTTATAAGCTTGTGTTGTCGCCATGATATTTTTCCCTGTCGGTAAGATGTTCTATTGTGTTGTTCTAGGAAAGATCAGAGCGGTAACTCAGCCAACGCTAATAATTGCTGAAGTTGCTCTGTCTGTATACTGTTCAATCCAATAAATGGTGCGGTACAGCAGTCTGAATGAATCACTTTTTTCAATTGCAATGCTTTTTTAAAGGTTGGAATAAACGGCGAATGAATACCGTAAATCGCCATCAGTTGGTCAACACGCTGTTGGTGTTTAGCGACTAGCGCTAAATCGCCTTTTGCAAAGGCTTGCATCCATGAAGTAAAAAATTGAGGAATGATATTAGAAAGCCCACCAATACAACCATTTCCACCCGATAGCACCACATGGGCAAAGTTGTTGTCATAACCGGCATAAACTTCGAAGTGAGGAATACGGGATTTCACCACATTAATCACTTGTGCTGTATGAGTTGTATCTGGAATGGTATCTTTCAACCCAATGATATGAGGGTATTTATCCGCCAAGCGCAAGCACACTTCAGGGGATACGGAATAACCTGTACGCTCAGGGAAGTTATAAATAAAAATATTTGCTGAGGTTTTTTCCGCTATAGTGCTATAAAAACGAAATACATCCTCATCATTTAACGGGAAATAGTATGGGCTTATAATCATCACACCATCTACCCCTTGTTCATATGCGTAATTAGCAAGTTCAATAGATTCATTGACATCTAACCGACTCGCTCCGGCATACACCTTCATATTCCCTTTAGAGTAATTACCGCAAAGGTTAATCAAGGCTTTTGAACGGTTCATATCTAGTGCAAAAAATTCCCCCGTACTGCCCATAGTGACGAAGCCAGATACTTTTTCTTTTATTGAATCATATACCTGCAAATTTTGTTCAGTATCAATTCGACCTTTATCATCAAAAATAGTCACAACAGGAGTGATGTAACGACTTTCCATGCCTGATGCCTCTTCCACCTTATTGTTCATATATACAAACCTTATTAATAAATAAAAACAATAATAACTAACCATGAAACTCCCATTGAGTCAAATTTAAACAACTATAAAATAAAAAATCATAACAAATTGATTTGAAGGGATTTAATTTCAATTTCTCGCATTTACTAAAATAATGGGACTATTTTTTTATTGATAAATTTTGAACACGGTCACGACTTTTCCATCCAATGGCTTTATGCATCAGATAGATTTAGAAAAAGAATGGGTTTTTAGCAGTGATTTACATAGTGCAATTTTGCACCTAGAATAGCGGCACTATTAATCAGGGAGATGGTTCAATGTCTACGGGGCACATGCCGACAATTCGTGTTTTAGAGGTACTTCAAGTATTAGCAGCTGAAAATACGGGCCTGTCCTTGACACAACTTTCTGATAAAACAGGCATTCTAAAGGGGACTATTTACCCTATTCTAAAAACGTTGGTTGAACATCGTTATATTAATTACGATGATAACAGCCAGCTATACTACCTTGGTATCGCCTGCTCGATTCTTTCTCGCGTTTTCTTTGAAAAATCTTATTGGCTGAAAATGATCCACCGCGAGATGAGGCTGATTGTCGAGCAGTGTAATGAAGTGTGCCAAATGGGCATTTTAGATGGTGCCGATGTACTGTATATCGATAAAGTACAATCTGCGCAAAAAGTCCAATTAGTGTCTAGTATCGGCACTCGCCTGCCTGCTATTTATTCTGCATTAGGTAAGGCAATGATTTCTAACTACAGTGATGAACGAATTTCCCAGCTTTACCCCTCTGGTTTCACACCACTGACGCAATATAGCGTGCAAACCTTGTCACAGTTACGTAAGCAATTAAATGCCGTAAAAGAAAATGGCTATGCCGTTGATAATAAAGAAATCAATGAAGAAACCATTTGTTATGCTGTTGCACTGCGGCAACGAAATAAAATTATTGCTGCTATTAGTGTGTCTATTCCAACCTTCCGTGGCAATGATGAAAAAATTGCTCAAGTCATCGAAACCTTGTTAACCAGCCGCGAACGCATTGAACAAGAACTCAACACACTCGATAATATTGAATTTTATAAATAATAAAATTCAATATTAAAAAATATAGTCTAAAATGATCTAGAACAATGGTTTCTGTATACTGTGTTGTTTTGTTGATTGTTAGCAAAATATGACAATTTAGCGTGGGTGTTACAGCAGGTTTCTTCGGTTTATATCAAGAAAGCCAGTACTAAATTTAAACATAAGTTAAATACCGTAGCAAAGGGATCATATTGCACTTAAATAATTAACATTTATATGCATATTTTCACTTTTTATGTCGCTAAAAATGCTCTTTATAAAAATTTTTAATAAACTTTAAAAAATATTTATTTCTTATTTTTCAAATTGTTATATTAACTTTTAACAATTTATTAACCTTTTTAGCAGTGTTCTTGTGAGTGTTCATGATCCATATCAAATTTCTCACTTATCCCCTTTGTTACTATTATTGCGTGCTATAATTAATCAACTTTGTAAGAGAGTGTTGGTATGAAAGCTGACAACCCTTTTAATTTATTGCCACCTGCTGTAATGGCGCAAGTCGCAGATGATGCTGGCTTTTATAAAGCGAACAAACATCCTGCAATTACTTACTTGTCAGCATTCACTGCCGGTATTTTTATCTCTATTGCTTTTGTTTTCTATATTACTGCAACAACTGGGGCTGTTGACGCACCGTATGGCTTTACTAAACTGATTGGCGGGATCTGTTTTTCACTCGGTTTAATGTTAGTCGTTGTTTGTGGTGCAGACCTTTTCACTTCCACTGTCTTAACTATTGTTTCTAAAGCCACAGGTAAAATTACTTGGGGACAAATGTTCCGCAACTGGTTCAATGTTTATATTGGCAACTTAATTGGTGCACTGTTCTTTGTCGCTATCATTTGGTTTGCTGGGCAATACACTGCCGCTAATGGCCAATGGGGCTTAAATGTTTTACAAACAACCAGTCATAAATTGCACCATACATTTGTTGAAGCGGTTGCACTCGGAATTTTAGCAAACTTAATGGTTTGTCTGGCCGTTTGGATGAGCTACGCAGGTCGCAGTTTAACCGATAAACTGGTTGTTTTAATTCTGCCTGTTGCGATGTTTGTTGCTAGTGGGTTTGAGCATAGCATCGCAAACATGTTTATGATCCCACTAGGAATTATGATTAAAGAATTCGCTCCAGCTGAATATTGGGCACAAATCAATATGGCACCTGAGCAGTTTTCACACTTAACGATTGGAAATTTTATGACAGATAACTTAATTCCAGTCACTATCGGAAATATTATTGGCGGCGCTCTTTTAGTCGGCCTCGTCTATTGGTTTATGCATTTACGCAGTGGCAAAACACACTAGTCGCCACTGATACACACGAAAAGATTTATTAAGATCCCTAAAAGATCCACTGTTAAAAGGTAAAAGTATCATGTCCGAATTAAATGAAAAATTCGCTTTAGCATGGCAAGGTTTTAACCAAGGAGACTGGCAGAAAAACGTCAACGTACGTGACTTCATCCAGAAAAACTACACTCCATATGAAGGTGATGAATCTTTCTTAGCAGGCTCTACTCCAGCAACTGATAAGCTGTGGGAAAAAGTCATGGAAGGGATCAAAATCGAAAACCGCACTCACGCGCCAGTTGATTTTGATACAGACGTTGCGTCAACAATCACTTCCCATGATGCTGGCTACATTAACAAAGAATTAGAAACTATCGTTGGTTTACAAACTGACGCACCTCTGAAACGTGGTCTTATCCCGTTCGGTGGTATCAAAATGGTTGAAGGTTCATGTAAAGCTTACGATCGTACTTTAGATCCAAGCCTGAAAAAAATCTTCACAGACTACCGTAAAACTCACAACCAAGGTGTTTTCGATGTTTATACTCCAGACATCTTAAAATGCCGTAAATCAGGTATCTTAACCGGTTTACCAGATGCTTATGGTCGTGGTCGTATCATCGGTGACTACCGTCGCGTTGCGCTGTACGGTATTGATTTCCTGATGAAAGATAAATTCAACCAATTCACCTCTCTGCAAGAAAGATTAGAGAAAGGTGAAGACTTGCAAATGACTATCCAACTGCGCGAAGAAATTGCTGAACAGCACCGTGCACTGGGTCAAATGAAAGAGATGGCAGCTAAATATGGCTACGACATCTCTGGTCCTGCAACTAACGCGCAAGAAGCTGTTCAATGGACTTACTTCGGTTACTTAGCCGCAGTTAAATCTCAAAACGGTGCAGCGATGTCATTTGGTCGTGTATCTACGTTCTTAGACGTGTACATCCAACGTGACTTAGACGCAGGTAAAATCACAGAAGAACAAGCGCAAGAACTGATTGACCACTTAGTCATGAAACTGCGTATGGTTCGTTTCTTACGTACGCCTGAATACGATGAGCTGTTCTCTGGTGACCCAATCTGGGCAACAGAATCACTGGCAGGTATGGGTCTTGATGGCCGTACTATGGTGACTAAAAACACCTTCCGTTTCCTGAACACACTGTATACCATGGGCCCATCTCCAGAGCCTAACATGACTATCCTGTGGTCAGAAAAACTGCCAATGAATTTCAAAAAATTCGCAGCGAAAGTCTCTATCGATACTTCATCAGTTCAGTATGAAAATGACGACTTGATGCGTCCTGACTTCAACAATGATGACTATGCAATCGCTTGTTGCGTTAGCCCAATGATTGTTGGTAAACAAATGCAGTTCTTCGGTGCTCGTGCTAACTTAGCGAAAACGATGCTGTATACCATCAACGGTGGTGTAGACGAAAAACTGAAAATGCAAGTCGGTCCTAAACACGCGCCAATCATGGACGAAGTGCTTGATTTCGATACCGTGATGGAGAAAATGGACCACTTTATGGATTGGTTAGCGACTCAATATGTCACTGCGCTGAACATCATCCACTATATGCACGACAAATACAGCTATGAAGCATCGCTGATGGCTCTGCATGACCGTGATGTTTACCGTACAATGGCATGTGGTATTGCAGGTCTATCTGTTGCTGCTGACTCACTGTCTGCTATCAAATATGCAAAAGTTAAACCTATCCGTGACGAAGATGGCATTGCTATCGACTTCGAAATCGAAGGTGAATACCCACAATTTGGTAACAACGACTCCCGTGTTGATGACATCGCTTGCGACTTAGTTGAACGTTTTATGAAGAAAATTCAGAAACTGCACACTTACCGTAACGCGGTGCCAACACAGTCAATTCTGACCATCACATCAAACGTAGTGTATGGTAAGAAAACAGGTAACACACCAGATGGTCGTCGTGCTGGTGCACCATTCGGACCAGGTGCAAACCCAATGCATGGTCGTGACCAAAAAGGTGCCGTGGCATCTCTGACATCTGTTGCTAAACTGCCATTTGCTTACGCAAAAGACGGTATTTCTTATACCTTCTCTATCGTACCAAATGCATTAGGTAAAGATGATGATGTCCGTAAAACGAACTTAGCGGGTCTGATGGATGGTTACTTCCACCATGAAGCATCTATCGAAGGCGGTCAGCACTTGAACGTTAACGTTATGAACCGTGAAATGCTGTTAGATGCGATGGAAAACCCAGAAAAATATCCACAGCTGACTATCCGTGTATCTGGTTATGCAGTGCGTTTCAACTCACTGACTAAAGAACAGCAGCAAGACGTTATTACTCGTACTTTCACAAGTTCAATGTAATAATAAGCTGATTAAAATAAAGTAAATCTAAGACCCCGTTTTATGGGGTCTTTTTATCTATACTAAGAGCAAAAAACAACAATTTTTTATTTAAAAAATATACGTTGCAGATAAGTGGGCAGCAAATGAGTGCAGTATATGACTAAAGCGAAAGAATGAAGCCCCCTTACAGCTTGAAGTATGACGGATATTTTGGAGTACCTGCTATGTCTGCCAATATAATCACAACAACTGAAATCACGAAAACGGACACTCCTGCGACCCTTGGTCGTATTCATTCATTTGAATCTTGCGGCACCGTAGATGGACCGGGAATTCGCTTTATCGTTTTTTTCCAAGGCTGCTTAATGCGTTGCCTGTATTGCCACAATCGCGATACTTGGGATACCCATGGTGGCAATATTGTTACCGTCGATGAATTAATGAAAGAGGCGGTCACCTATCGCCACTTTATGAATGCAACTGGCGGTGGTGTCACTGCTTCCGGTGGTGAGGCCATTTTACAAGCAGAGTTCGTACGGGATTGGTTCCGAGCCTGTAAAAAAGAGAATATTCACACATGTTTAGACACTAATGGCTTTGTTCGTCGTTATGATCCTGTTATTGATGAATTAATGGATGTCACTGATCTGGTGATGTTAGATTTAAAACAAATCAACGATGAAATTCACCAAAAATTAGTCGGTGTCTCTAATCAGCGCACATTGGAATTTGCTCAATATTTGGCAAAACGTAATCAAAAGACATGGGTGCGTTATGTGGTTGTGCCAGGTTGGAGTGATGATGATCATTCCGTTCATCTACTCGGTGAGTTTACTAAAGATATGGATAATATCGAAAAAATTGAATTATTACCCTACCATGAACTCGGCAAACATAAATGGGAAACCATGGGTGAAGAATACAAACTGGATGGTGTTAAACCGCCATCAAAAGAGGTGATGGAACGCGTCAAAAATATTCTTGAAAGCTATGGTCACAAAGTCATGTACTAACCTGTTGAGGCTCTTAATTGAGCCTCTTCTCTATTCACAATTGTTTTTATTTAAATAAGGGCAAATGGCCAATAAGCTGAGTTACCGCCTTTTTATTTCCCACCAACCCAATACCTGCTAGCTGAATATTTCTATATTCCTGCTCTGATAACTTTTGCTGATACTCATCATAAGTCCGACACGATTGTGCCAATAAACTAAATGGAATGATATAAAGCCCATCTTCCTTTAATGCAGCCGCTTCGATATCTTTAATATATTGCTCTGGTGATTTTAAAATCGGTAAGGGTGCATAAATCACCCCTGGATAATTGATATTATCCGCACTATTCAGATCTTCCCCTACCATATTGTTAACTTTATTTCCTAAGCTCACACCAATCACACTGGCCGCGTTCATAGCAAGCCCGTTAGATAAATCCTGATTGACTACGATAGCACAGCGGTGCTCTGCTGGATTAAATATCATTTATTACCTCTGCTATTTTCAAATGTGTTCATTTCCCAGCAATTATGACATTTAAAGAAAGAAATAGGCTTTCTAACTCAACTATGGCAATCTAGTTATTAGGTAAATTATTTCTCTACAACACAACAATAAGGTAGGAATATTCATTTATGGCAATTGATAAGACAGAAACAAAAATTCTTGCCCTACTACAAGAAGACGCTCGCATCACCAACCATGAATTAGCAGAAAAAGTGGGCATGTCAGCCTCACCTTGCTGGCGAAGAGTTAAAAAACTTGAAGAGGATAATGTGATCCAAGGTTATCGAGCGATCCTTAACCGTAAAAAGATTGGCTTAGGTGTTATGGTGTTTGTGCGTGTGATTATTGATAGTGATAGCGAAGCTGAAGCGCAAAAATTCGAGCAAGAAGTCAGTGAACTTGAGAATGTTGTTGCCTGTTATAGTATTGGTGGTGATACTGACTTTTTGTTGCAAGTAGTATCCCACGATTTAGATTCTTATGCTGATTTCGCTATGTCCGTCATTCGCAGGTTGCCGGGTATTAAAGAAATGCAAAGTATGTTTGTATTAAAAGAAATTAAGCCACTAGATGCATACCCTATCTCAATTTTCGAATAATTAGCCAATTTCGCCCTATTATTTACCACGGTTATTCGTTGTTATTTATCCCGTACAATAAACTTTTTTATCAATAGCCCCGCTATCTAAGGTAGAAAAATCAATATATTTAACCACCAAATAACCGTTTGTATAACCTATAAATTTACTATTCAATGGACAATTATCTTATTACGATAAAAAATACTTTATGAATAAAATAGTTAATCAAAAATACCTTACCAGAATAGTCTGCTTTATAATGCATTAACTTATCTGCATACTACTGCTGATAAAGTAAGAGAGTGCATATAAACTCAACAAACTTTTCTATAATAAATATTGCTAATTCACTACGACAAATAGGTTTCTATTTTATCATGAATAATGAAAACTTCAGTGCAGACAACAACCCTGCGCCTACAATTAACGCTCAAACTCAAGTGGACACTTTTGTTTTTCACGCAGAACCCCGCGCCGTTGATGCAGGTGAAGGTGTAAGCTGGATCAGCCAATCTTGGGCTTTAGTTAAAGAACAATTAGGTATGTGGATCCTGATCAATATCGTGCTATTTGCATTAATGATTGTGATTTCAATGATCCCATTCTTAAACCTGCTCTTGACTTTTATTAGTCCTATTTTTATCGCGGGTATTATTGCTATTTGTGAAAACCAACGTAAAACAGGTAAGGCTGAAATTGGATTACTGTTCGCTGGTTTCCAACAAAAATTCGGTCCATTGTTTGCCGTAGGTGCAATTAACTTTGCAGCTAACTTAGTCGGAGTCATCATCGCATTTATTATTGGCGGATCCGCTATCTTTGGATTAGCACTGCAAAGCAACCAATATGGTGCGCCATCTGATGCAGCGCTTCTGGCATCTTCTGGCTCATTTTTCTTAGTCATTATTGTAATAGCAGTCGCTAGTTTAGTCGGCACTGCATTAACCTGGTTTGCCCCTGCACTGATCATAAATCACAATGCAACTGTCGGCGCTGCAATTTCTGCAAGCCTACAAGCCGTTAAGAAAAATATTTTACCTGGTATTCTGTTCTTTATTGTATTAAGTATTCTGGTGATTATTTCTGCAATTCCTTTAGGTTTAGGTCTCTTAGTCTCTATGCCTATTCTGTATGTTAGTTATTACAGCACATACCGCAGCCTGTTTTTCTCAGAAGTGAAATAAGCTGTAAAACAACATTGATTTTGTTTTTAAAAAGGAAAGCTTGGCTTTCCTTTTTTATGGTTAAAGCCATAAAAAAAACCGCCGAGGTTATCCTCAGCGGTTTATTGTTTATAAATAGCATGGCGATAAATTAGCCGATGTATTCTAACCCTTTCATGTATGGACGTAATACTTCAGGAACTTCAATGCGACCATCTGCTAATTGGTAGTTTTCTAAGATAGCAACCAACGTACGACCCACCGCTAAGCCTGAACCATTCAATGTATGAACGAGTTGAGTTTTCTTATCACCCTTACCACGGAAACGTGCCTGCATACGACGCGCTTGGAAATCCCACATGTTTGAACAAGAAGAGATTTCACGGTATGTATTTTGTGCAGGCAACCACACTTCTAAATCGTAAGTTTTACGTGAACCGAAACCGATATCACCTGTGCATAAAATCACTTTACGATATGGCAAGTTAAGCAGCTGTAAAACCTTTTCAGCATGACCTGTCAACTCTTCCAGTGCATCCATGGATTTTTCTGGATGAACAATTTGCACTAACTCGACTTTGTCAAACTGGTGCATACGGATAAGGCCCCGTGTATCACGACCATAAGAACCCGCTTCTGAACGGAAGCATGGTGTGTGAGCGGTCATTTTTAGAGGAAGAGCATCTTCATCTAAAATTTCATCACGAACCAAGTTAGTGACAGGGACTTCAGCCGTTGGGATCAATGCATAAGTACTACTATCTGCTTCTTCTTCCAACGGTTTAGTGTGGAATAAATCTTCACCAAATTTAGGTAGTTGACCAGTACCATACAGAGTGTCATGGTTAACTAAATACGGAACATAGAGTTCTTGGTAGCCATGCTGTTCTGTATGTAAGTCCAACATAAACTGCGCTAATGCACGATGCATACGCGCAATTTGCCCTTTCATAACAACAAAGCGAGCACCCGTTAATTTAACCGCAGCAGGGAAATCCAAACCGCCAGTTAATTCGCCTAGGCTAACGTGATCTCGAACTTCAAAGTCATACTGGCGAGGTTCACCCCAACGTGCAACTTCGACGTTATCCGAGTCATCTCGACCATCTGGTACTTGATCATCTGGAATATTCGGGATGCTTAAGGCAATATCACGGATCTCTTGTTGCAGCTTGTCTAGCTCTGCCTTTGCAGAGTCCAATTTTTCGCCTAATTGGTTAACTTCCTGACGTAATGGCTCAATGTCTTCACCACGCGCTTTAGCCGCACCGATGGTTTTCGATCGCGAATTGCGGTCTGCTTGCAGGGTTTCAGTTTCAACTTGTAAAACTTTGCGGCGTTCTTCTAATTCACGCAGCTTTTCCACATCAAGGGTAAAACCCCTGCGAGCCAGTTTTTCAGCAACCGCGTCTAGCTCCGTACGCAGTAAATTGGGATCGAGCATGCTTATCCTGTGATTATTATGAGTAATTAATAATACTTTTGATAGCGCATTCCAGCGTCATCATAAAGTAAAGTTTTTCGCTATATAACCTTACCGCATTGCCTTGTTTAGCGGTAGCGTTTTGTGGTACTAATTTGATCCTGCTGGGCTAACCAGTCTAATTTTTCAGCAAACTTACTTTCTAAACCACGTTTTGTTGGGTAATAATAACGTGTTGTTCGCATAGGTTCAGGAAAATAGTTCTCACCCGCTGCGTAGGCATTGGGTTCATCATGGGCGTAGCGGTATTCACTACCGGCCCCCATTTCTTTTAGCAGTTTTGTTGGTGCATTACGTAAGTGGTCAGGGACATCATAATCAGGCTGCATTTGTGCGTCTTTAATCGCAGCTTTGTATGCAGTATAAACTGCATTACTTTTAGGCGCACAGGCCAAATAAACAATTGCTTGAGCAATAGCGCGTTCTCCCTCCGCAGGTCCTACTCGCGTAAAACAGTCCCATGCCGAAACGGCCACTTGCATTGCACGAGGGTCCGCATTTCCCACATCTTCAGAAGCAATGGCTAATAAACGACGAGCAACATATAATGGATCGCCACCTGCGGTGATGATCCTCGCATACCAATACAGTGCTGCATCGGGTGCCGATCCTCGAACTGACTTATGCAATGCGGAAATCAAATCGTAAAAACGATCACCTTTATTATCAAACCGTGCCGTACGTTCGCCACTCACTTCTTTAAGTAACTCAGCGGTTAAAATGCGCTGACCTTGGCTGTTTGCTTCGGCCATATCTGCCATCATTTCAAGTAAATTTAGCGAGCGCCTTGCATCCCCGTTGACAAGTTGCGCTATCATTTTGCGAGTACTATCTGGCAAGATAATATTTTGCCCACCAAGTCCACGAGAAGTATCCGCCAGTGCTTGTAATAGTACTTGCTCAATATCATCCTCTTCCAAGGATTTAAGCAAATAGACTCTGGCACGGGATAACAGTGCTGAATTTAATTCAAATGACGGGTTTTCCGTGGTTGCGCCAATAAATGTGATTGTGCCATCTTCAATATGCGGTAAAAAGGCATCTTGCTGGCTTTTATTAAAGCGATGAACTTCATCCACAAACAGGATTGTTCTACGCCCTGCACTGCGGTTTTGACGGGCTTTTTCGATGGACTCACGGATTTCTTTGATACCTGAGGTTACCGCAGAAATGCGTTCAATATCCGCTTGAGCATAATGACCAATAATTTCTGCTAATGTCGTTTTCCCTGTGCCCGGCGGCCCCCATAAAATCATGGAATGCAGATGCCCCGCTTTGATAGCTCGCGGCAATGGTTTTCCGTCCGCTAGCAAATGCCGTTGACCAATATATTGCTCAAGGGTTTCAGGCCGCATACGGGCTGCTAAAGGCTGAAATTCATTCTGCGAAAAGTCGAGAGACAGGTTACCCACAATATCCTCTTTATTACCGCTTAAAACTAATGACTTATTTGCTAGCCATCAGCAGAAAATACCGGTGGCTAGCGATAATAACTGATTTAAGGCCTATTTTGTCGTAGAACGTTGATCGTCCAACGTCACACCTTTTGGCACTGTAAACTTAAACTTACTGGCATCGACACGACCATTTTTTTGCTGTTTTAATTGATAAGCGCTGGTTTGCCCATCTTGCTCCACAGCGGAAAATTTCTCAATCGTGCCTTCTGGTGAAACCGTAATTGAGAATTTTTTCAACGTACCATTGGTTTGTTTAGGTTTAAGATCAAAGGTATTTCCTTGCTGTACGATCGAATATTGTTTCCAGTCTTTCGGATCATTACGTGTAATTAACAAAAAGGGAGTATCTTGTGTCGCATCGGCTAAATTGGTGACAGTCACTTGCTCAACAAATGGATTATAAAACCACAAATTTTTACCATCAGACACCAACACGCTTTCATCAGGTGAAGTCATGTTCCAGTTAAACAAGTTAGGGCGCTCTAACCACAAATCCCCAACCCCTTCTTGAACAAGATCCCCTTCAGGACTCGTCACTTTTTGTGAAAAACTGGCTTGAAAGCTATTGACCTTGTTCAGGCGTTCCTGAAGGTCTTGACTCGCATCTGCCACTACTTGGCCCATATGTAAACTAAAGGCTAATGCACCTAACAACATCATTTTTTTCATCAAAGAAAGACCTTAATATGAATACCTTAAGCGGCGTGGTGACGTTATACACCCCTTAAATTAAACCCGCAATTAGCACATTAACTTATTAAGTTGCTACCCACTTTTAGTGCCCCATCGATGGCGGCGCAAGCACTTCTCGGTTTCCATTGTGACCTTGCTCGCTGACAATGCCTTGGAGTTCCATCTGCTCGACAATTCGCGCAGCGCGGTTATACCCGATGCGGAACTGACGCTGAACCCCGGAAATAGAAACTCTTTGTTTATCAATCACAAATTCAACAGCTTGGTCGAATAATGGGTCAAGTTCTTCACCACCACCCTCATAACCACCACCTTCGCTGTCATCACTGCATGTTGTGATATTATCAATATATTGCGGTTTACCACGTGCTTTCCAATCATTCACTACCGCATGGACTTCTTGGTCACGAACAAAAGCACCGTGTACACGCATTGGAATTGATGAGTTAGGCGGTAAATAAAGCATGTCCCCCATCCCCAGTAGCGACTCTGCGCCGCCTTGGTCGAGAATGGTGCGTGAGTCAATTTTGCTTGATACCGTAAAGGCAATTCGAGTTGGAATGTTTGCTTTAATTAACCCAGTAATGATATCGACTGACGGACGCTGAGTCGCAAGCACTAAGTGAATACCCGCAGCACGCGCTTTTTGCGCTAACCTTGCGATTAACTCCTCCACTTTCTTCCCTGCTGTCATCATTAAGTCTGCAAATTCATCCACCATCACAACGATATAAGGCTCTTTTTTCAGCATTGGATGCTCTGTTTCCATGCTATCACCCGGTTTCCAGAATGGATCAGGGATCGGTCGCTGCATCTCTGCCGCTGCTTTAATTTTATCGTTATAACCTGCTAAGTTACGAACACCCAATGCAGACATCAACTTATAACGGCGTTCCATCTCATTAACACACCAACGCAGCGCATTCGCAGCGTCTTTCATGTCGGTAACAACTTCCGTCAATAAGTGCGGGATCCCTTCATAAATAGAAAGTTCCAACATTTTCGGGTCGATCATAATAAAGCGCACGTCTTCAGGCTTCGCTTTGTATAAGATACTGAGGATCATCGCATTGACCCCCACAGACTTACCTGAGCCTGTTGTACCTGCTACCAATAAGTGTGGCATTTTAGCTAGGTCAGCAACAACAGGGTCGCCTTCAATGTCTTTACCAAGCACAATGGTCAATGGCGATGGATTTTTTCTGAAATCATCGCAGTCTAACACTTCGCTTAGATAAACGGTTTGGCGTTTTTCATTTGGCAACTCCAATCCAACATACGGTTTACCCGGTATCACCTCGACGACACGCACCGCAACTGTTGATAATGAACGTGCAAGGTCTCGGGATAATGTCGAAATACGTGCAGCTTTGACGCCCGGTGCTAAATCAAGCTCAAAACGAGTGATAACCGGACCGGGAGAGAAGCCAACAACTTCTGCTTTCACACGGTAATCATTTAACCGAGCTTCGATCAGCCTTGCTGTTTGCTCCAGTTTAAACATATCTACTGGCTCTTCTTGCGCCGGTGGGCTTGCCAATAGATCAAGGGAAGGCATTGGCGTTGTCGGTTTTGGTAATGGTTGGTCATTACGCACCAAGAACGGGTGGAATAAGCTATCTTGCTGTGGCTGCTGTGGCTGCTGTGGCTGCTGTGGCTGCTGTGGCTGCTGTGGCTGCTGTGGCTGCTGTGGCTGCTGTGGCTGCTGTGGCTGCTGTGGCTGCTGTGGCTGCTGTGGCTGCTGTGGCTGCTGTGGCTGCTGTGGCTGCTGTGGCTGCTGTGGCTGCTGTGGCTGCTGTGGCTGCTGTGGCTGCTGTGGCTGCTGTGGCTGCTGTGGCTGCGCCAAAGTGTGTGTGGCGAATTCCTTATTGCCAAGCTCTGAATGCGGATTATTTTGTGGCGTAACTGTTGGCTCAACCGCAGTAAATGAAGGCATAAAAAGTGGATCAGCGGGTGTTTCATCAATTAAATCATCCACTGGAGAAAAACTATCCAATACTGAAAATTCTCTTCGTAAGTCAATCTTCGGCTCAAAGCTGTCTTGCTCATCATCAACTGGACTCACGGAAGAATCACTCGGCACGATAGCAGGAACTTCTGATTCCGCGAATTTATGTGTATTCACCGATAAATCAGAAGAAGAAGCCCAACGATGCTCTATAGTAGGTTGAGTCCATGAATGAGCTGATGGTTGTTCTTTGTGCTCAACCTGCTGATTTTCTGCTAAATTAACTGAGTTTTCCTCAGGGATAAGTGGTTCATCATCAGTGTTATCCACTTCCCCATAGCGCTCACGTTGCTGTTCTAGGAACTGAGCACGTAATAACGCATTTTGTTCGACATCGTCACTATTTTGCTCGTCTTCTACTTCAGTTGTAGACCACTGCTGATAGATTTCTTCACGCTTTAATGCCTCTTCTTGGCGACGTTGCAACTCTGCATCTCGCTGGGATGGAATTCGAATACCATACAATTCACGGCGCGTTGGTATACGAACTGGGTTTGGCCTTGGCAGCTCTGGCTCCATATTCTGTTTAACCTGCGCATGACGCTCAAGCGCTGCAATAGAAATACCTGCTGCGGCTAACGCAGCTTTATCGGCAACTCGGTCGCTAACAGAAGAATTAGCAGGAATATCCGCAATGGGTGATGCAGGCGTAAATAACGCAGGAGGAACCTGAGGTGAAAGCGTATTTTGTGGCGCAGGTGCTACTGGCATTGACGGTGTATTAACGTCTTCAATAAATGCCTGATTTTCTTGATGTTGCGGCTGAGCGTTATCGGCAGAACTAAACGCCGATGGGGTGGCAGAGGCATGATTCGAATGAGGAACATCAGGCTCTGCTTGCTTTTCAACGTGCTCACCAAATTGTGGCTGGTAATCATCAGGAACTTCAAAGTGGTAAGTTTTGGGTTCATCAACCGCAGAGAAAGATGGCAATATTTCTTGCGCTGTCTCCGAGGAGGTTTCTGGCACAGTTGTGGCTTGTGCTTGAGCCATAGAACTTTGCGTTTCAACCACATCCCCTTGAGGTGTATTACCTGTAACAAGTTCAACTACAGTTGGCGCTGAAAACAGCACATCATCTGCATCAAAGTGCTGCTGATTATCATTCGCTAAGTGTTCCGCTTCTTGCGCACGCTGTAATGCATCTTCCGTTTCCTCGACATCATAATCGTTGATATCGTCGCCTCTGGCGCGATTTGTTAATAGTGTAATAGGAAGAAGAATGGCCGCACCGATTTTTTCCGCAATGGTCAACCATGACCACCCGGTAAATAAGGTGAAACTAATTGCCCATAAGAACAAGAGCGCCAGTGTAGCACCTAAGGAGTTGAACCACGGCATAATGGCATTACTAAACACACTACCTATCACACCACCTGAGGCAAAATTGGGTAAATCATCAAAATTTAGCGCGGCTAAACCGCAAGATGAAAGGATCAGTGCTAAACCGCCAATAAGGCGTAAAGAAAGCGAGAAGAAGTCAATATAACGGCGCTGGCTTTCATAATGATAGATAGCCCAGCACCCCAGTAGTAACAGAGGAGGAATAGCAAAGGCAAGAATACCAAAAGCTGAAAACAGAATATCAGCACTCCATGCCCCTACACTGCCGCCTAAATTTTTTACAGGGGCATTCCACGTGGTTTGTGACCAACTCGGGTCCGAAGGGCTAAAGCTTAATAACGCAACCATAAGAAAGACTGCGATTAGGCAAATCGCGAGCAAAATTACCTCGAGCAGCCGTCTTCCGCTACTGAGTTTTTTAAACTTAATGTATTTATCTTCTGTGTATTCGTGGCTCATTATTGTTTCTTTACTGACTGATGTTCTTTACTGACTCTATTTATTCTAACATTAATCGCCTTGAGATGCCTGTTTTGCTGGCTCTAAGGTAAATAATTATGTGATCCATACATAGTCGCCCAGTATTTCATCTAATGTATTAGGATTCAATTTCTATTTATCGTCAAAACTCCTAATTATTTATAGCTTTAAAATCAATAAATTGATAATAAAACTTATCGAGAATTAAGGTTTTTTTCGTAAAACTACGTAAGAAAGGTAGAGCTTACGGTCAACTAGCCGATTTTAAAAGGAAATTTTCAGAAATTATTCAGCTCTAAAACGGAACAACGCTGAGTAAACTCAGCGTTGAAACTGCAGTGCGACAACAAAGCGGATAATGCTGTGCTGAAGTGAGGTTAAAAAAGCGTAAATTAGCGAGTTTTAATCACTAAGCGGTTACTTTGTTTAACTTCTTCCATAACTACGTAGGTACGAGTGTCGTTTACACCTGGTAAACGTAACAGCGTCTCACCTAGCAGCTTACGATATGCGGACATATCTGGCACACGCGTTTTCAACAAGTAGTCAAAATCACCAGAAACCAAGTGACACTCTTGAATTTCTTCTAGTTTTTGCACTGCTGTATTAAACTGTTCGAACACATCTGGCGCACCACGGTTCAGTGTGATTTCAACAAACACTAACAAGGACGCATCTAAGTAATGTGGGTTCAGTAAGGCGGTATAGCCCGAAATAAAACCTTGTCTTTCAAGACGACGAACACGCTCTAAACAAGGCGTTGGAGATAAACCAACACGCTTGGATAATTCTACGTTGGAAATACGCCCGTCTTTCTGTAGTTCGTTTAATATATTCCTGTCGATACGGTCAAGGTCTTTGCCAGGACGCTTTTTATTGTCAATCATCTCTTTATCTCTCTTTCTCTAATTGTTATTTTCTACATCTATAAAATAAACCCCTTGCCAACCACCTTTTTTATTAGGAATTCGTGTTCAGGGCAAATTCTATCTATAGTGCTGAAGTTCGTGTGAATGTAATGATCATTCACAAACATGATCCATTTTTTTAGTTTGTAAGTAGTGTAAAGATAACTTTCCAGCAGGAACAAAAATGCGCCATTTTTATTGACTCACTAGATAATTAACTCTTACATAGATGTTTTCGCAAATGCGCAGCCGATTGTCAAAGCAAATGAATAAAAATCAGTACAAGATTTCGCTTTTTTTTCCAGTAAAACGTTTCGCAGCCTTAATTCAAGATTATTCCTAAAAATTGTGAAGCGTGACGCCCCCAACTTTTTGTCACATTTTCTTACATTTGGTTAGCCTTGCCTATCAGAGAAATTAGTCCCATAAAACAAACTCGCACTTAAATCCCTTTTGTTAACTTTCTATTTCTCCTACAATCCTAAGAATGCTTTTTTTTAGATTAAAAGAGGAATTCATGAGCACAACCACACATCGCAAGTTAATCATTTTAGGTTCAGGTCCCGCTGGTTATACCGCGGCAGTCTATGCTGCTCGCGCAAATTTAAGCCCTGCACTGATTACTGGGGTGGAAAAAGGCGGTCAATTAACGACAACAACTGAAGTCGAAAACTGGCCGGGTGACCCTGAAGGCCTAACCGGTCCGAGTCTGATGGAACGTATGCATGAGCACGCGGCGAAATTTGAAACCGAAATTATCGCTGATCACATCAATAAAGTGGATTTACAACAACGTCCATTTCGTTTATTTGGTGATGAAAACGAATATACCTGTGATGCACTCATTATTGCAACAGGCGCCTCTGCTCGTTATATCGGCTTACCTTCTGAAGAAGCATTTAAAGGTCGTGGCGTCTCTGCCTGTGCGACCTGTGACGGGTTCTTCTATCGTAATCAAAAGGTGGCTGTGGTAGGTGGCGGAAATACTGCCGTTGAAGAAGCGCTATATTTATCGAATATCGCATCTGAAGTCCATTTGATCCATCGCCGTGATAGCTTCCGTGCCGAGAAAATTCTAATTAATCGTTTAATGGATAAAGTCGAAAACGGCAATATTATTTTGCATACTGATCGCACCTTAAACGAAGTATTAGGTGATGAGATGGGCGTAACAGGCGTACGCCTTGAATGCACGAAAACACACGTGACTGAAGATATCCCAGTGATGGGGGCGTTTATCGCGATTGGTCACAGCCCAAATACGGCTATCTTTGACGGCCAACTCGATTTAGAGAATGGCTATATCAAAGTGCAATCGGGTACACAAGGCAACGCAACACAGACCTCTGTAGAAGGTGTGTTTGCTGCGGGTGATGTAATGGATCATATTTATCGCCAAGCTATCACCTCAGCAGGGACAGGCTGCATGGCAGCATTAGATGCAGAGCGTTACCTTGACGGTTTAGCGTCAAAATAGTTGCCATCATTCTTGTGAAAAAAGCGGTGCCCTGTTAAGGTCTCCGCTTTTTTTAAAATAACTTCATGTTAATGCTTCACTTACCCCATATTTTTAAGAGCAAGTTTATATTTTCTCTCCCCCGCCTTTATCTATACTGTTTGCTACATGATATTAACTTTATAGGTATTGCTATGGCTCAACCGTTTGGGCGTGATGTTGTTCGTGGCTATTCATATTTAATTATTATCCTTCTTTCTATCGTGCAGGGTATCGTTATTGCTGCAACTGCGGATTACACGGTTCGTTCTAGTAGCCTTTTAGATGGAACCACAGTGTATCTCCCCTTGTTATTAGCGATATTTGTGCCATCTGTGGTGAGCTATTTAATTACCAATGCCAAATCAATTATTTTTTATCTCAGCATTGCTCTGACTATCGCGCTCACTTGTTGGGTTAACTTCTGGCATAGTCAAGATTTTGAAAACGCAGCGGATGCTAACCCCATTGTCGCGTTTATAACTCTGACAGTCTTGTTATTTTTCATGCTACCTTGGATGCAATTGCTACAAACTACATCGTCATGGAAAATAAATTACGGTTGTTTAATGGGGCTGTACATCAAAAATACCTTTTTAGGTATGTTAGCTGCGGCAATAGGTGGGCTCCTGACGCTAATCGTGAAATTAGCTAGCTTTTTGTTTCATATTGTTAATTTGCATTTTTTAAGTGACTCTCTAAATAACGACATTGTTTATTGGATCTGTTTCACCCTCGGTTTTAATATTGGTTTAGTATTTTTACGTGCGAGCATTGAAATTCAACTCAGTAACTTCGCAAGCTTTATTGCCCGCTTTTTCCTACCATTACTGAATGTCGTTGCGGTCATTTTCTTAGGTGGCTTTATTATTTCTTCTTTTTCGGGGCTGACTTCTGCGGGCTTGGGTTCAGCGGTGATGCTGTGGTTTGTGATCCTTAACCTGATTTTTATTAATTTTGTTTATGGCGATGGCAGTACACTGTATCAATTTCGCAAAGGATTAAACGCCTTTGTGTTAATTAATATTTTGTTGCTCAATGCTTTTTCAGGTCTTTCATTGTACGGTATTCTTGTGCGGGTTAACCAATATAGCTGGAGCGTTGAGCGTTTATATGCCTTCACAATCGCCCTCTTTTTGGCATTCGTTGTTCTGGCTTATAGCCTCGCCATTATCCGAAAAAGAACCTCGTGGATGACCTCACTCGGTACAATTAATAAAGTAGGCATTCTTTCCCTTATTACCCTTATTTTAGTAATCAATAGTCCTATCGCCAATTTCAAAACGATTACTATCAATAGCATTATTGCGGGAGTGAATAACGGTAAAATCAACGTTAATAGCTCGCTCGCTTATGATTTAAAACAATTGGGTGATGAAGGTAAACGTGCATTTGAACAACTCAATAGCAACCCTGAATATCAAAAGCTGTTCCAAACAAGTTCATATAGTGAAGAACAAAAAAGACAACTAAAAGAAGTCCTTATACCAGTGAAAAATAGCCCTACTTTGCCGGATAGCTGGTTTGATTTAGGTGATAGCCTGAACAGTTCATGGTATTGCACATCAAAATATGACCCTTATTCATGTTTAGGGTTTATGGCTGATGTAAATCAAGATGGTCAAGATGATATGGTTATGTGTTATTCCTACCCCACGAGTACCACCATTGATTGCAATATTTGGCAGCAAACAGAACAAACTTGGGAAGTTGTCGATACACAAAGCCATTCATACAATACGGTGCAAAATAAAGACGCTGCTTGGGATAATTTGCTCAATGGGCAATTTACCTTAAAAACTAAAGAGTGGTTAAACATTACCCCTGCCCCATAATCCACACTAACAATTTGAACGGCTTAACATAAGTTGTTAAGCCTGAGGTTGTTGACAAAGTGGGAGAAAAGCGTGGTTTTTCCCACTTTGTGTTATCAGGCGAAAATCAATATATTGATTTTCCTTATTTTTTCAAAACCTATCCAACCTGCTGACAAACCTAATCGGTTTGTCAGCAGTCTGCGGCTTAACATAAGTTGTTAAGCCTTCTTTCCATTACGTAAAAATACAGTAGTATTCTATAACTTTTGTATTTCGCCCTAACCCTAGTTTGAAATATTCAATTTACCTTTACTGAACAATTTGATAACAAAGCACTTTCCACATTAAATAACCCTTTTTTATTATGTAACATCTGCCAGTTAAGCTGCTATGATGTAGCGTAAATAACCGAATTACAGGCCGAGATCAAAAATACCGTTTTCACTGTTTTCATTAAATATGTTACTTGATCATTATTTCACCGCCCTGATGTTATTTGGCTCTATAGCGAACGATAAAAACGATGTTAGGCTTTCACAACCTAACTATACTCAATGATATTAAAATGACACCTGCTAACTAAATCATTATGGATAAATCAAGACAGACTGAATTGGTACGTTGGTTAAAACAGCACAGTGCGCCCGCGAAGCGCTGGTTGCGGATCTCTATGCTATTAGGCATGGTGAGTGGATTACTGATTATTGCTCAGGCTTGGTTCTTAGCGGTCATCCTACAAGCACTGATCATGGATAGCACCCCTCGAGAACAACTATTGACCCCATTTTGCCTTCTGATTGGCGTGTTTATTTTTCGTGCTATAGTCACCTATGTTCGAGAGCGCGTTGGTTTTCGTTGCGGTCAAGTTGTTCGACAAGAAATTCGTACTCGCGTATTAGATAAACTGCAAGAACTCGGCCCTGTTTGGGTGAAAGGTAAACCCGCGGGAAGCTGGGCGACTATTATTCTTGAACAAATTGAAGATATGCAAGACTACTATTCGCGCTATCTTCCTCAAATGTATCTTGCCGCAATAGTGCCCATTATGATCCTTATCGCTATCTTCCCATTTAACTGGGCTGCGGCGATGATCCTGTTTGTTACTGCCCCTTTGATCCCCATTTTTATGGCTTTAGTGGGCTTAGGCGCTGCTGATGCAAACCGCCGCAACTTTATTGCACTTGGACGCTTAAGTGGTAGCTTCTTAGATAGACTCAGAGGACTGGATACCCTTCGTTTATTTTTCCGTGAAAAAGCAGAAATCCAGCAAATTCGCGAATCTACTGAAGATTTTCGCTCCAGAACCATGGAAGTACTGCGTATGGCGTTTTTGTCTTCTGGCGTTTTAGAGTTTTTTGCTTCAATTTCCATTGCTGTGGTTGCAGTATATTTCGGATTCTCCTATTTAGGTGAAATGAATTTTGGTAGCTACGGCTTGCCTGTCACGCTATTTGCGGGTTTCCTTGCGCTGATCCTTTCTCCTGAGTTTTTCCAGCCACTGCGTGACTTAGGTACTTATTACCATGCTAAGGCTCAGGCCTTAGGGGCTGCCGAAACGTTACAAACACTGCTTAATAGCGAAGGGGAAGAAAAGCCCCAACAAGGTACGAAAACACTGGCCGCCAATGAAGCTATTCGGATCCAAGCGAGTCAACTCGAAATTTTATCTCACGATGGTATCCGCCTTGCAGGTCCCCTCAATTTCACCATTGAGCCTCAACAACGCATTGCATTAGTTGGGCAAAGTGGGGCAGGGAAAAGTTCATTACTCAATTTACTCCTTGGGTTTTTACCTTACCAAGGCTCAATCACCGTTAATGGCATTGAATTGCGTGAGCTGAACCCTGAAAAATGGCGTGAATTACTCGGCTGGGTTGGTCAAAACCCGCATTTGCCTGAACAAACGTTAATTGAAAATATCTGCTTAGGCAAACCAAATGCTTCCGCGGAAGAGATTCAGCAAGCCATTGATAAAGCATATGTTTCTGAGTTTTTACCACATTTACCTGATGGCTTAAATACGCGCCTTGGTGACTACGCGGCACGCCTCTCTGTTGGGCAAGCGCAGCGTGTTGCTGTTGCACGGGTTTTATTAAAATCATCGCGGTTATTATTATTAGATGAACCCGCAGCAAGCCTTGATTCACATAGTGAACAACGCGTTATGCAGACGTTGAACCAGCTATCAGAGCAACAAACAACCTTACTTGTTACGCACTTACTGGAAGAAACAGTAGATTACGACCAAATTTGGGTAATGGCTAACGGCCAAATCATTCAGCAAGGGAATTACCAGCAACTCAGCCAGTCTGAAGGGGCGTTTTCCCAGTTATTAGCCCATCGTAGTGAGGAGCTTTGATAATGAAAATTTTATATCCTTTCTTAGCCCTCTACCGCCGTCATTGGTTTTTAATCACGCTTGGGATCATTTTGGCGATTGTCACATTACTTGCTAGTATTGGGCTATTAACACTCTCTGGCTGGTTTTTAGCAGGTACCGCCATCGCAGGCTTTCCAGGGCTGTACTATTTTAACTATATGCTACCCGCAGCTGGTGTACGGGGTGCGGCAATTTTCCGTACTGCCGGCCGTTATGGTGAGCGGTTAGTCAGTCACGATGCAACATTCAAAGTCCTTGCTCACTTACGCGTTTTTGCTTTTAGCAAAATACTCCCACTTTCGCCGGGGGGAATTAGCCGCTTCCGCCAAGGGGAGCTGTTAAACCGTTTAGTCGCTGATGTCGAAACCCTCGATCACCTCTATTTACGAGTGTTATCACCGATTATCACTGCATTTTTTGTCACGTTCGTCTTGATTTTTGGTTTGAGCTACCTCGATCCTCGCCTCGCATGGACACTCGGTGGCGTGATGTTATTCTTGCTGTTCACCATGCCATTTGTTTTTTACCGCGCAGGTAAGCCAATTGGTCGTGAACTCACTGAGCTTCGCGGCGACTACCGAACCATTTTAACCTCAGCGCTGCAAGGTCAAGCAGAGCTAACTTTATTTGGCGCGACTGCACGTTTTCGTCACAATCTTTGGCAGATTGAAAATAACTGGCAAACACGCCAGCAACAGCAAGCGGCTTTAACAGGGTTATCTCAAGCGATCATTTTATTTGCATCAGGTGTGACGGCAACATTGTTATTGTGGATGGCTGCAGACCATGTTGGTGGAGATACTCAACCTGGTGCCCTGATCGCACTGTTTGTTTTTTGTTCGCTAGCTGCCTTTGAAGCATTAGGTCCCGTTGCTGTCGCTTTCCAACATATGGGGCAAGTGATTGCTTCGGCAACCCGCGTTTCACAACTGATGACTGCAAAACCAGAGGTCACTTTCCCAGCGGAAAGTCCTTCCATTACAACATTGGAAAACCTGACTGTTGATAATATCTCGTTCACCTACCCCGATCAGCCCTTTGCTGTGCTTAATAACGTATCATTGAGCTTAAATAAAGGACAACACCTCGCTTTACTTGGGAAAACAGGGTGCGGCAAATCAACGCTCCTGCAACTGTTAACCCGTGCATGGGATGTCGACAGCGGTACAATTACATTAAATGGCCAGCCGATTAACACGTTTAGTGAAAAATCACTGCGTAGCATTATGTCAGTGGTGCCACAGCGAGTACATGTGTTCAGCGACACTCTGCGTAATAACCTGCTATTGGCCAATGACCAAGCCACAGATGCAGAATTAAATGCGGTGTTACAACAAGTTGGCTTAGGTAATCTGCTTGAGAATGAATTGAAGCTCAACGCATGGATGGGGGAAGGTGGTCGCCAGTTATCGGGGGGCGAACAGCGCCGTTTAGGCATTGCTCGTGCCTTATTGCATAATACGCCACTTGTGCTAATGGATGAGCCAACGGAAGGATTAGACGCTCAAACAGAACAGCAAATTTTAACGCTCTTAAAAGAAAAGTGTGCGGATAAAACGTTAATTGTGATCACCCATCGCATGCAAGGTCTAGAAGAAATGGATAACATTTGTGTGATGGATAGTGGTAAAATTGTCGAACAAGGCTCCCATCAAGCGCTATTAGACATGCAAGGTCGCTATTATCAATTCCGCCAGCGCCATTGGGCTCAGAAAACATACTGAGGCGCAGCATGTACCAACTCGATGATGACTCATATGTGTTCCCTCCCGTATCTGAAGCGATGCGGGAACCCAATGGTTTATTAGCTATCGGTGGCGATCTTTCATCAAAAAGGCTGCAAGCGGCGTATTATGATGGTATCTTCCCATGGTTCAATCCAAGTGAGATGCCTTTATGGTGGTCACCGGATCCAAGGGCGGTGTTAATGATAGGGGATTTGCACATCAGCCGCTCAATGAAAAAAGTGCTAAAAAAACAGCTTTACCGCATTACCATCAATCATGCTTTTAAAGATGTGATTGAAGCGTGTTCTGTGCGTGAAGAAGGAACCTGGATCCTGCCTGAAGTTCAAGCCGGCTACCTTGAATTACACCATGAGGGGCTCGCCCATTCTGTTGAAGCTTGGTACGGTGACAAACTGGTTGGTGGCCTGTACGGAGTTAATGTGGGGCACCTATTTTGTGGGGAATCCATGTTCAGTAGAATGAATGATGCATCCAAATTTGCTTTTATTACATTCTATTTTCATTTTTTGCGCTATAATGGGCAGCTTTTTGATTGTCAGGTACTTAACCACCACACCGCCTCATTGGGCGCAAAAGAAATATCCCGAAGGGATTTTTTACATATTCTTTATCGGTGGCGTGACAAAGGGATAGATCCCGCCTGCTGGATACCGCAATCGATTGATTTACCGCCAATATTCGATTAGTGAACGTTGGTTTATTATTAATTTTATTCCTTCACATAAGCATAAAGATCGCGTTAAAATGCGACACTTCTTTACTTAGTGCGGGTTTTTGGGCATTATCTTGCCCGTTAAAAATCACGGTTATTAAACTTAGAGGATTAGATGGCCAAAGAAGACAATATTGAAATGCAGGGCACAGTTTTAGATACCTTGCCAAATACAATGTTTCGTGTTGAACTGGAAAACGGTCACGTAGTGACTGCTCATATCTCTGGTAAAATGCGTAAAAACTATATCCGCATCCTGACAGGCGACAAGGTAACTGTAGAGTTAACCCCTTATGACCTGAGCAAAGGCCGAATCATTTTCCGTAGCCGTTGATTACCTCTTCAGGCAAGGCCTGACATTACCACAGGTGCATGATACACCTGTGGTTAATATTATTAATGTCAGAATACCGCATCCTCCGGAGAGGCCTTGTGCACGCTACTGAAGCTGTATGTCAGTGTGTTACTCTTTTCATCAAGCCCGATACTTACCGAGCCGCCGTTAGTGAGTGAGCCAAACAGCAATTCGTTCGCTAATGGTTTTTTCAGGTTATCCTGAATTGTGCGTGCCATAGGTCGGGCACCCATTGCTTTATCATAGCCTTTTTCACACAACCAGCGACGTGCCGCAGCGCTCACCTCGATGGATACGCCCTTCTCATCCAACTGTGCTTGTAACTCAACAATAAATTTATCAACAACTTGTGTGATAATTTCTGGTGTCAGTGAGTTGAACCAAATAATGCCATCAAGACGGTTACGGAACTCAGGCGAGAAAGCACGCTTAATTTCAGACATTGCATCAGTGCTGTTATCCTGCTCTGCAAAACCAATGGAACGGCGCTGAGTTTCTTGAACCCCTGCGTTTGTTGTCATAACAACAATCACATTGCGGAAATCTGCTTTACGACCGTTATTATCGGTCAGTGTACCGTGATCCATTACTTGCAGTAAGATATTAAACACATCAGGGTGCGCTTTTTCAATTTCATCCAATAGTACCACTGAGTGTGGATGCTTAATTACCGCATCGGTTAATAAGCCACCTTGATCAAAACCGACGTAGCCCGGAGGTGCACCAATTAAACGGCTGACGGTATGGCGCTCCATGTACTCAGACATATCAAAACGCAATAGTTTAATATCCAACGCTTTGGCTAATTGAACGGTGACTTCCGTTTTCCCCACCCCTGTCGGGCCAGCAAACAAGAATGAGCCGACGGGTTTGTTTTCTAACCCTAACCCTGCACGATTCATTTTGATCGCTTCAGACAGCGCCTCAATAGCTTTATCTTGACCAAACACTAACATCTTCAAGCGTGAATCAAGGGATCTGAGTTTATCTTTATCACTTGATGATACCGTTTTTTCTGGGATACGTGCGATACGCGCCACCACGGTTTCAATTTCAGGCACACCGATAGTTTTTTTACGTTTGCTTGGAGCGACTAAACGAGTGCGCGCGCCAGCTTCATCAATTACATCAATCGCTTTGTCAGGCAAGTGCCTATCAGTAATGTATTTAATGGATAAATCCACCGCAGCTTGAATGGCTTTTGCGGTATAGCGCACATCGTGATGTGCTTCATATTTAGGTTTTAACCCATTAATGATACGGATAGTTTCTTCGGGTGTCGGCTCAACAATATCAATTTTTTGGAAACGACGAGCCAACGCTCTGTCTTTTTCAAAGACACTAGCGAATTCTTGGTAGGTTGTTGAACCAATCACACGGATCCGCCCACCTGACAGTAACGGTTTAATTAAGTTTGCCGCATCAACTTGCCCACCGGATGCCGCCCCCGCACCAATAATGGTATGGATTTCATCGATGAATAAAATACTTTTCGGGTCTTTTTCTAACATTTTTAGTAGGGCTTTGAAGCGTTTTTCAAAATCCCCACGGTATTTAGTGCCCGCTAACAATGAGCCGATATCTAAAGAATAAATGGTGCAGCCTTTCATAACATCAGGCACATCGCCCTGTTCGATACGCCATGCAAGACCTTCGGCAATTGCGGTTTTACCGACACCAGATTCTCCCACTAATAGCGGATTATTTTTACGGCGACGGCATAAGACTTGGATAGTGCGCTCTAATTCGGCCTGACGCCCTACCAGTGGGTCGATATTCCCTTTTTTAGCCTGTTGGTTCAGGTTAGTTGTGAAGTTGTCCATATGGTCTTCTGAGAGGGGTTGCTCTTCATTCGACGTGTTGTTATTGGACATGTCGTTATCCGAAGACGATGACTCTTCACCTTTTACTGTACCGTGGGAGATATAATTGACCACATCTAAGCGGCTAACATCGTGCTTACGCAATAAATACGCAGCTTGGGATTCTTGTTCACTAAAAATCGCGACAAGGACATTTGCCCCGCTCACCTCACTGCGCCCTGATGACTGTACATGGAATACCGCCCTTTGCAACACTCGCTGAAAACTGAGTGTCGGTTGGGTGTCTCTGTTATCATTTTCGGGTAACAAAGGTGTAGTTTGCGCGATAAAGTGTTCCAGTTCTTGACGTAAAGCGACAAGATCAACCTTACAAGCCTCTAAAGCTTCGCGTGCCGAGAGGTTACTCAGTAACGCCAGCAATAGGTGCTCTACAGTCATAAACTCATGGCGACTGTCTTTCGCTTTCGTAAAAGCTACGTTTAAACTAAGCTCCAGTTCTTGATTGAGCATAAGCACCTCCCAAAATTGATATTAAGCCGGATCAGACTTTCTCTATAGTGCAAAGCAAAGGGTACTCATGCTCGCGGGCAAATGCATTGACCTGCGCCGCTTTTGTTTCTGCAACCTCTGCTGTAAAAATCCCACAAACTCCCTTTCCTTGAATATGCACATCTAACATTATCTGTGTAGCGCGTTCTTCATCAAAAGAAAAGTATTTTTGTAACACCTCGACAACAAAATCCATCGGAGTGTAGTCATCATTATTCAATAATACCTTATACATAGACGGTGGTTGTAAGGTTTGTTCCACTTCGTCTTTGAAAATGACATCTGTTTTAAATGTGCCTAGAAAATCGCTCATTACTTTCTTGCTCAGTCTTGCTCGGTGTTTAACTTCAAATTAAGCATAGTCTTTGTTATCAACGATTTCTATCATTCCTCTTGATAGTGTCACAAAACTATACCATTAAATTCTTGTGCCGCTTTTCACAAATAAG
The DNA here is from genome assembly GCF_041075285.1 of Providencia rettgeri. Taxonomy (NCBI): domain Bacteria; kingdom Pseudomonadati; phylum Pseudomonadota; class Gammaproteobacteria; order Enterobacterales; family Morganellaceae; genus Providencia; species Providencia rettgeri. Next base: position 2,302,334 of record NZ_CP163512.1, read on the forward strand.
CTTTTCATTTGCAGTGTATCATGCTATTAGCCTCAACGCTTCTCTTTAGCAATCTGTGAGCTATCTCAAATATTATAGAAAATCACATTTAGCGCTTATCGAATTCTTAACACTTTACCATAATTCCTGAAGCTCCCCTCTTGACCTGAGAATGCAATTTACTACAGTATGTTTTACGAACAATTTATAGCGTATTTTTACTTAGTTTTTGTATACATTTTATACATAGCTGTAAAACACGACTAGCAAACCTAAAGGATGAAATATGGAGACGGGTATCGTTAAATGGTTCAATAACGCAAAAGGCTTTGGTTTTATTTGTTCGGCTGATGGAGGCGAAGATATTTTTGCTCACTATTCCTGCATACAAATGGAAGGTTACAGGACACTAAAAGCAGGTCAAAAAGTACAGTTTAGTGTAACAATTGGCCCGAAAGGCAACCACGCGGATGTTATCATCCCAATGGTAGCTGAAGAAAACGCAGAAAATGCAGAAAACGTAGAAAACGTAGAAAACAAGCCAGAAGCAAATTAGTCTTTTGCGCAATAGAGCACAGTTAATTATATCAATTATATTGATGCTGTTAATAATTAACTGTGGCTATTTTTATAGTATCAATGCCCTGAGGTTTGCAAATGCGACATATCGCCGTACAGTGATGTCAATAATGCATATTGTTCTACATCGTAAAACGCACATTGTTTATCCGTAAAGGCTTTCGCCACTTCAATCATAAATTTCACGGCAGCAGCAATATCAATCTCGTGACTCGCCCCTGTAGAACACCCCGGAACAACGGTTTCTGAACAAATCGCCACACCAACTACAGGTGTAGATGTTGATACCGCAGGTTGCATAATACTATTGATATGATGAAGACCATTGCCATATGGAGTAATATCCTGAATAGACAATGGAAATGTCACCGCACGTTGCCCACTGCACCACTCCATCAAACGGATCAAATCATCAGAAACAGGTAAAATATACCCCTCTTTAACCGTTGGTGATAAAGCATAACCTTTATGGTTTAGTAAACTATTGCCTTTGGTAGTATCTACTGACAAAATCGCATCCGCTTCCGGAATGGCCTCATGTTGATTCATCGTCACGTCTTCTAAAGGTGAATCCATAAAATCAACGGGAGTATGAGGTCGAGTTGGTGCATTAGGGCAAATATGGGTAATGATCACCACATCCCCAACGAGTTTGTCACCTTTGTCATGCATTTGAGCCAATTTCAGTGCCGTTGCAATCGCTGCAATCGCCCCATCAGCATCTGAGACCACACCAATACGTGAAGGTCTTGCACCAATCCCCCCTAAACGCCCTATGATGCCGAGCGTTGGAGCTTGATGACCTTGCGATTTACCTTGGGTGCCTGGAATAAGAATACGAACAAAGTCACTTTGACCTTTCGAATCTGTGACCGTTTTAGAAGAAACTTCAATTGCTGGGAAAGTCTTGAACAGTGTAACAACATCTTCCCCCTTAACATTTGCGCAATCGATAAGCTCATACGCACAAAGGGTTTGCTTTAGACTCATTGTACTTCCTTGAATTCTAATAATTTTTTATTGAATTGTAGGGCTACTTTGAAATTAGCTCACCTAAAAATATAAGCTCACTTCATTTCACCCGAGTTAAGGCTTGATGGTAAAAAAGCCTTATTTTTCCTGATGAAGGCGTATTCACGCACTTAAAAATAAAATACTTATAATATAAATTAAAATTAACTACTTACTTTCACTACTTACTTTTGCAACATGATGTATCCTTACTTCTTGGTGCTTCTTTGTAGCCAGTAAGGATCACCTACCATACAACCAAGGTAAGATGCCTTATGGCATAGGTTAGTGGATAGCTGCTCCATAACCTGTTCATTCATTTGAGTTTCTGGCAAACTTAAACATAATGCGTATAAGGTATTCTGCGTGGGATCAAACACAGTACTGGAAACCGAAGCAACGCCTGCAACAGACTCATTGATAGAAGACTCCCAGCCACGTTCATTAATCAGATCCATTTGTTCTGTTAATGTCACTTGCAACGCTTTGTCTTCGCGACCAATAATTTTGGCCCTTTCTTGCAATGGTAACCGCGCTAGCAAAGCACGTCCCGTTGAGGTGCCTAAGATTGGCAAACGTGTTCCAGGTTGTGTGATCACCTGTAGCATACTATTACCAAAGCGTGCATGAACCACCCGCACCATGTCGTTATCAAGGGCCGAAACATAGCTGGTAAACCCAGTATCTTTCGTCAACTCATCCAATGCCTCTAATGTCATATCAATCAGTGGATTCATCCCTCGAGCACGATGGGCTAACTCCATGATCAATAAGCCTGGCCGATAAATTGGGGCATGCATTTTCTTTTCTAATAATCCCAGTTCTGACATTTGCTTAAGTAAACGAGACGCAGAACTTTTCGGCATACCTAATTCATTGACTAACGCCGTAACGGTAAGCTCATTACCTGAACGCAGAAATAACTGATAAACATCAACGACGCTATTTAAAATACTCATGTATCAAAACCTTGAGTGAGAATACCGTAATCTTGCGGTTTTCTATCACGTAAATACGGAATGGTTAAGCGCGTATGGGCTTGCAGAACAAAGTCAATTTCACCCATTAACAATGCTTCACCATCACAGGTTGCTTCGCAAAGCACTTGCCCACGAGGGCCTAAAACTTTGCTGCCACCAAATAAGTGTAAGTCCCCTTCATGACCCCAGCGGTTAACCGCGAGTAAATGTGCGCCATTTTCCAAAGCACGCGACGCGGTATTGATGTCCCACATGTCTTTGTCTTGCACACACCACGCAGAAGGGGCAATTAACAACTCTGCACCTTGAAGCGTAAGAATACGCGCAACTTCAGGGAACCCCATGTCATAACAAATCATGATGCCAATTTTGCCAATGGGTGTATCGAACACAGGGAAACTATCACCGCGACTAAACCATTGTTTTTCTATCCCAAAAGCATGCACTTTACGAAACACACCGCTGATGCTTTCACATCCCGGGTTCCATACGCCAACCGCATTATAGATATCACCAAGGTAGTCACCACGTTCCACAAAACCGCTAACGATAGTGATATTTAAACGTGTTGCGAGTTCACTGAATAAGCGATACGTCTCGCTCCCTATGGTATCGCTGAGATCCCATAATTGCGTATTCAGTAAATCACCTCGATAACCGGTTGTGGCGAGCTCGGGAAAACAAATCAATTTAGCCCCGGACTCTGCTGCTTGTTCACATAACTGCGCCATGCGCTGCAAGTTACCTTGCTTATTCCCCAGCTCAGACTCAAACTGAGCAAGGGCAACTTTGACCTTGCTACCTGACATTGTGCGTTCCTTAATCTAAGTGAGACACTTTACGAAAATACACAGTATCGACACCTTGTACTTTGGCTCGCCAACGCATACCAATCCAGTAAGCTATCCCCCCGGTAATTAAAGAGTTTAGCGCTGGAATACCATAATCTGCATGGAGTGGCCCCAATTCTGAAGTCCCCCAGCCAACAATAACGGCTAACAGCCATACCACAAGAGTGACAGGGTTATAAGCTTCACAACTAGAAGGCAGTGAGCCTTGTTCACGGGTGATATCAAGCTCTTTTCGGTCACGTTTTAAAATATAATAGTCGACAACCATGATCCCAGCGACAGGTGGAATCGCAATGCCTAAGTAAATCAAAAAACTAATAAAGTTATCTAAAATACCTAACATGGATGCGATTGTGCCGAAAACACCAATAACCCATGTTAAATAACGGCGGTCAAAACGCTTATTAAAAATAGCGTTAAGCAATGTTGAAAACCCTAATGATGATGAATACAGGTTGATGTCGTTCATTTTTATGGTGGCAAAAATAACAATTGATGCACCTAATAAACCAGTCAATGCCATCATCAAATCAAATACTTGGCTAGTACGTAATGCTAATGCCATTAGTACCGCTATCATATTGACTAAAAGCTCACCAAAAAATGTACCAATTAAGGTCATCCAAAATACATCCTTTGGTTTTTTCATAAAGCGGCTAATATCGGGTGTCGTCACCGCTGAAATAATAAAACCACCTGCAACCATGGTAATTGCCGCAGGCATTGTCATTAAAGACCCGGCAGGGGCAGTATCATTGATAAGCGAACCAAGATCCTGACCTGATAATAAATTATACGTTGCCCAGCCTAACGCGAATAAAAATAGCGGCGTTGAAATATTGGCGGTAATAGATAAAAATCGATATCCATATACCGTAATAATCGTCACCGCAATACCTGTAATAAGTGACCAAGTCCCTGGTGTTAGCACATTAGTCGCTTTATACATTCCATCCGCAAAGAAACCATTTTGGACGCCAAACCAGCCCATCAAGGAGATGGCAATCGCGCCACCAATAAGGGCTGAACCTAACTTTCCAAAACCAGACCACCTTGACAGTAGACTGATTGACATTCCTTCACGGCATGCTGCTGCTCCAAGCCCCCAACTGACAACCTGTAAAATTACAGAGCCAAGGATGGTCGCCCAAAACGCTTGCCAAAAAGTTAACCCATAACCGAGGGCTGCACCTAACATCACTTGTGAAACACAAGCGAGTGCGCCAATTCGTAGAATTAACACTTCATAGAACGGTCTACGAGCACTTTGGGGTACCCGAGCCAAAGAATAATCTTCACCTGCTTTATTCGCCATTTTGCACCTGCTGTGTGGTTGTCTTTGCTTAGTTTTTACTGGCTTTATTGTTGTTCCATTATATGGAACTAGGTTTCATTTATTCTACATGCAGATAATATCCGTGATCGATATCGAATCGCAAGCAGAATTTATCTTTTCAGATAATTTTTTTATTATGAAATATTTCACGAAGTGGGGAAATAGCGTATTAGTAAAAAAATTAATTGATAAATGAATGGGTTAAAAATTGCATATTTAATTAGCAGAATTTGAGTGAGGAACCACGTTCCATAAAATAGGACTATTCTAGAGTAAACATTTACCACAAGACGGCATTAATCACTATCTTACACCCTCACCCATACTCAATAAGGGTGAATGTTACTAATACAAAGAAGCTAGCTTTGACCTAAATAAATGCGCCTCTGACTGATGACTTAGAAAGAGTCACAAATTCGCGAAAGCTATTCATCCTTCTATACAAAAAGGAAGTAAGCTGGCTCGCAATGCATAATCAAACGAAACGTGCCAGCTTAAGGTACTTAAATAGTGCGAAATGTTGTATATCTGCAATAGTGATTATACCTATCCGTTAATCTACCTATTTCAGGTAAATTTTATGCCGTTAGGGAAAAAAAGCTGTAGCGCCCAACCAGTTCGGCAAACACAACAAGCACGCATGCCACCGTAATAGCGGGCGACGTTATCTTTTTATTTATTTGATTCTTAATAAAAAACATAATGATAAGACTAAAGAAAAGCAGTACCGCTTTTATTGATGTCAATGTCATCAGTGCTTCACTGTCCACATATTTTGCTGAGATGGCACGTGTCGCATTATCTAACATATTATTTTGCAAAAAGAGATAAGCACTGACATCAAGCACCACGGCTATAAAGGCAAAAATAAAAAATAGCCTGATTATTTTCTTCATTGAATCAGCCTGAGTCTCTTTATTCAAGCTTATATTAAACGCCAGACAAGCGGCTAAACCACCAGCGATCAATGTTGTTGCCCAGAACGAGCTGTAGGTCACCCACCCCGCCCATAATACAAATAGAGAGCTTATATAGATATTTGACATGACAAAAACGGCACATACCCCTGAGCAATGTGCTCAAAAGTTAAACATATCGACAAGTACATTTGTCCGTCGTTTCAAAAAAGAAACGGGGCTGACTTACCAGAAATGGCGTCTGAGAATGCGTTTACTTCAATCCATATCGAGGATCAAGAAAAATGAGAATATTTTAAATATTGCGTTGGATATCGGCTACTCCTCTGCATCCGCGTACATTTACGCGTTCAAAAAAGTGTTTGGTATCTCCCCCACAAAGTATAACCCCGATAAATAGCAAGCCAACGGTATTTCGCTGGCTTAGCAAAAAACCAATCACAACCGACTCTTGTCTGGGATCGTTTATTACTGCTCAACCGTGCTGTTAAGCTAGGGGCTGTTTATTCCCTCGCTAAAGCATCAATAGGGTTTAAGCGTGCCGCACTGCGCGCAGGTAAAAAACCAAAAATTATCCCAATTGCTGTTGAACAGGCAAACGCGCTAATTAGGGCTACAGGGTCGAAAGTAAAAGTCCAACCTGGCAATGCCATTTGAGCCAATAGACTGATCCCATAAGAAAGCGCAATCCCCATCAGGCCCCCCATCAAACACACTAATACTGCTTCAATCAAAAATTGCTGCATCACATCGCTGGTTCTAGCACCAACGGCCATACGAATACCTATTTCTCGGGTTCTTTCTGTCACGGAAACGAGCATAATATTCATCACACCAATTCCCCCGACCACTAACGAAATAACGGCCACTAAAGTCAAAAACAGTTGCATTGTTTGAGTGGTTTTTTCCGCCGTTTTCACAAATGTATCAAGGTTATAGGTGAAAATATCTTTTTTACCATGGCGTAACGTCAATAAACGCGTCAATTGCTGCTCCACGTTTTTAGCGTCATACCCATCCTTAACACGCACCGTGATACTGTCATAATACGGTCGATTTAAGATTTTACTGTTCATGGTAGTATCCGGTAACCAAACCGATAACGATTTACTGGAACCAAATACCGATTTTTGGTCTTCTAATACACCAATGACAGTCGCTGGCATATTACTTATAAGCAAGGTTTCCCCTACCACCTTGGTCTGTTTTGGGAAAAAACGTCGTTTCGTGTTCTCATCAATAATCACAACCTGAGCACGCCTATCCGCCATATCTTGCGTAAAATTCATCCCTTGCGAAAATTTCGAGCCATACACATTAAAATAATCACGCCCTACCCCCGTTAATTGCGCAGAAGCATCCAAATTACCTTTTCTTAAGCGGGCTGAGCCATTGAGCTGACCTGAAATAGCGTGAACATAAGGTTGTTTGGCGAGAGCATTAATATCTGAAGCTTTTAAAGATTGTCGATTTTGTGCATCATCACTACCGAAATCAGTACCTGGGTAAATCGAAATCGTATTGGTGCCTATCGATTTAATATCATTAAGCACCATACCTTGGGCTGCATCCCCAATCACCATAATAGAAACGACTGAAGCAATCCCAATGATAATGCCCAACATGGTTAATAACGTGCGCATTTTATTCACGACCATAGCACGCCAAGCCATCAACAATGCTTCACTAAAACGCCCATAAACTTGCCCAATGGAGAACTTTCTTGCTGGTGCTTTCGCCAACGGCTTTGCGCTCTTCATCATTTTTGAACCCGAATCACTGATGATTTCACCATCTTTGATTTCGATAATGCGCTCCGCTTGTTGGGCGACGGTTGGGTCGTGGGTGACGATAATCACGGTATGACCTTGGGCGCAAAGATCTTTAAGGATTTTCATCACTTCTTCCCCTGAACGGCTATCCAATGCCCCTGTTGGCTCATCGGCTAGGATAACTTGTCCCCCATTCATCAATGCACGTGAGATGCTCACCCGCTGTTGTTGTCCACCAGATAACTGACTCGGTCGATAATTAGCCCTTTCACCTAGCCCTAAACGTTGAAGCAGTTGCGACGCACGCTCACGCCGCTGAGTTTTTCCAGCTCCAGCATATACCGCAGGAATTTCAACGTTTTGTTCGGCACTTAAATGACTCAATAGGTGGTAACGTTGAAAAATAAAACCAAAATGTTCGCGACGAAGTTCTGCAAGTTGGTCGTTATCCAGTAGTGCGATATTTTGCCCATCAATATGGTATTCACCTAATGACGGTTTATCGAGACAACCAATAATGTTCATTAAGGTGGATTTACCTGAACCGGAGGCACCGATTATCGCCACCATTTCCCCCGCATTAATTTGCAAAGAAATGTTTTTTAGAACAGTAACTTGGTTTTCCCCTTCACCATAGCGGCGAGTGATCCCTTGAAGTTCAATGAGTGCGGTCATTTTAACTCTCCGAACCGCTGTGCCCAACAATCACTTTATCACCTTCATTCAAGCCTTTAGTGACTTCCACTGACACATCATTACGACTGCCTACTTCGATCTGTTTTTTTTCTGCCGTTTGCCCTTGCAGCACCTCCACCTCATAAACTTGCGGGGAAATTTCATTACCTAACGCAGAAAGTGGCAATATCAGAACATTTTTACGTGAATCAAGTTCAATAGTGACCTGTGCTGTCATCTGTAACTTTAAGAGATGCTGTGGGTTTGGCACTTCAAAGCGCGCATAATAGAAGATAGCATCGTTGATTTTTTCAGGGGTTGGCAAGATATCTTTTAATCTACCAGCGAATTTTTTATCTGGTGCCCCTAGCACCGTAAACGAAGCCTCTTGCCCGGGTTCAAGATAAATCACATCCGCTTCAGACACTTCGGCCTTAACCAACATAGTGTCTAAATCGGCTAATGTTAAGATGGTTGGCGCTTCCTGCGCGGCAATCACCGTTTGTCCTTGTAGGGTTTTAATAAATGTCACAATACCGTCCATTGGCGCGGTAATTTGCGTATATTTTAAATTGGTTTTTGCCGTATCTAACGTTGCTTGATTGCGTTTGATCTGTGCTTGATAAGTGGCGACTTGTGCTTTTTTAACATCGACATCGGTTTTAGCTTTATCCAGTTCTTGCTGAGCAACAGCCTGCACTTTAGCAAGGCTTAAATAGCGCTGATAAGTAAGCTGTGCAAGTTTCAATTCAGCTTGTGCTAACGATAAGTTAGCCTCAAGTTCACCAGTGGTCGCCTCTGATTCGGTGACATCATTCTGCGCTTTTTTCGGATCGATAACCGCCAGTAAATCCCCTTTTTTAACGTAGTCACCTTCTTTAACATATAAGGTTTGTAACTGCCCGCTAACCTGTGCACCTACGTCAACTTTACGTACAGCATCTAACTTACCTGTGGCTAAGACTTGCTTATCTAAGTCGCCTCGCGTCACATCAACGGTTTGGAAAACCTCTTCTTTCTCACCTTTAAAGAAAATCACAGCGGCACTAACGGCAACAATGAGTATCACCAAGTAAATCGGCCACTTATTCTTCGGTTTTACCTTCATCGTTCTTCACTTCCTATAATTAAAAAGAGGGCGACGCCCTCTCTGAAATAGTCATGCTATATCACTTAAGTTATCGTTTCACTAAACGTATTCTTTATAAACCCCACCATTTATAAATGGTGGCTCAACACTATATTTGTTTACATTATTAATATGCTTTTCCCCTCGCCAACCATGCCACCCGTGAAAACATACTTTTTAACTGTAATGGAATGCTATCAGGCCCCAACTCTGCGGAACGGTTTACTGTGGCTAGTGCTAAGTCAGGTTTCGAGGTTCGAGAAATCGCTTTGAGGATCACGCGGCGCGTTGACACTCGGGCATTTTCAGGAATATCGGCAATTTCATGATAAAGGCTTTTGAAGCCCTCGCGATATAGGAAATGTTCCATATCTGGCGCGGTGAGCATAGTTAATCGGTCTCTATCTGGTGAATTAATTTTATTCGCATAATGGGTCGCCGTTGCGGCATATTTACGCCCTGCTTCGTCCCCATCGGTTAGAACATGCCATTCAATCCCCATCTTATTCGCAAATTTTAACAACGGTTTTAAGCCACTTTGCGCAAAAGCAATAACTTTAATGCCTTCTGTTTCAAAATAATAATTGCACTGGCGAGCAAATTCGCTCATTAACCAAATTTCTGTTTCTCCCTCAACCAATAACCAGCAGCGAGCGAATAGTGAGGACGGTCGGTTAAAGCGAATATGGAATGAGATTTTTCGCAGCTCTTCAGCACTTAAATCACTGTCAGTCAAACGGTAAGCCGAAACTTTATTGGTATCACGGACTAAACGGCATAAGTCTTCAAGGGGCGCTTGAGACAGCAGTTCCCCTGAATTTGTGGTGGTGATCCGTTGCAGTGCGAACAAACTCAATAGCCCCCATGCAATCGACAACATAATTGGGTGTAAACGTGTTTCGGGATCTTCAACAATGATCAATGGGCGGGCATGTTTATCTAAATGAATATCCCCCTTGGATTGTAATAAAGAAGAAAACATCCCTAAGATAATCAAACGAATATTGCGCTGGTTGGGTTTTGCGATCAAACGACTGATATTATCCAGCGCTTTCCAACCTTGCTTACGTGGCTCAATATTTATCATATTGTCACTGAGTTTGATCATATGGGTGCTTTGCCCTGAAAAATAGTGACTTAATAGCTGCTGCATGGCATCTACCCCGTCGCTTAAATCTTCATTACTTAAACGCTCTGGATTGTTGACTAAAGCACTGGTTAATTCTTTGATACGTACATTAAAAGCGTCACGGAACTCTTTTTGTCCCTCCACAATGGTTTCAGGATTAAGGGAGTGTAAAAAACGCGCATCACGCAAGCGGATCACCGGATATAACCGGACAATTTCTTTGATATATTTTCCTACGTTATCCAGAGAGAGTTTATTTCCCCCTGAATTTAAAAAGCTTTTATCTACCACAATCGTATCGTCATCACGCAGCTCTGCACTCACCCGATAAAAGATGTGTTTTAAGCCATCACCATTATCGACCCAAACTGAGCTAAGATTATGAAAACGATAAGATTTATGGCGTCCTTTATGCCTTTCACAAAATTTTAAAACAATTTGCAGTGAGCGATATCGAGTGGCATTATCCCCCGTAGGATGATGAAAATCGTGCAAATTAAATTGGTGATCTCGATGTTGTGGGGAGAGAAGCAAATCGAGCGCATCAAGGAGGCTGGATTTTCCCCATGAGTTTTCTCCGATCAAAACAGTGCTGTTACTGAGTTCTAAAGAAAGACGGTTGATCCCTCTAAATCCGTATATTTCAACACGTTCCAGATACATATCTCACTCCTTGTCATATTTTCTTTAATATACTCTAAACACAGCAGTTTGCATTCAAGTTATCAATATTTATGCGGATAAACCTGTATTAGAGCTTATCGATTAACCCATCCCTTTACTATACATATGTATGCAAAATAAAAAATCTTTACAACAAAATAGCTAACTGAGTTGAGTGCGCCATGGCAGTGTTATAAAATAGTAAAACTTTCTTTTTTAGTATTTTTGACCTATTTTTCATTCAGTCACCAATAATAAAGTTTTAGCGTAAAAAGCCGTTAGCACGGCGAGTTAAATTCTAAATAACGAAAACAAAAATATAACTCATTGTTTATATTAACCATTTAATGGGATAACCTCTAAGGATGCGGCGATGTATTCAGGGCTCTTAATTATTCTTTTACCGTTGACACTCGGTTATCTTATATCGATTAAAAATAAGCAAATTCTCCATCGTGTTCACCAATCACTAAACGCGATGGTGTACGTTATTTTATTTTTAATGGGGATCACGCTCGCACTACTTGAAAACTTAAGTGAACACCTCTTTGCCATCTTAATTTACGCCATTACCTTCTTTGGCTGTATTTTTTCACTAAATGTTATCGCATTGCTATTACTCGATAAGCTAGATCCATGGAAACTTCCGCAGCATAAACAAGAAAAACCGCCATCACGCATCAAAATGGTGTTTGAATCCTTGCAATTGTGTGGCGTGCTGCTTTTTGGCTTTGTGGTAGGCTTAACTGGCTTTGATTTTCTACACTATGCGGATAAGGGCAGCCAAATCGCTCTGATGCTATTGTTATTACTGGTCGGTATTCAATTACGTAACAGTGGAATGAGCATTAAGCAAATTTTAATAAACCGCCGTGGAACAACCATTGCCTTTGTCATGGGAATCAGTGCATTAGCCGGTGGGGCTCTCGCCGCTTTTTTACTTGGTTTACCCGTTAAAATGGGACTAGCACTTGCGTCTGGATTTGGTTGGTACTCACTCACTGGGATTGTGTTAACGGATGCCTACGGCCCTGTGATGGGGAGCGCAGCCTTTTTTAATGACTTAGCCCGCGAGCTGGCTGCGATTATGCTGATCCCAATTATTATTAATCGCTATCGTTCAACGGCATTAGGTATTTGCGGCTCCACTTCCATGGACTTTACCCTCCCCGTTTTACAACGCAGTGGTGGGGTTTCTATTGTGCCTGCGGCTATTGTTCATGGCTTTGTTCTGAGTCTTATTACGCCAATTCTTATGGCCTTCTTTACATAGGTAAAATTTCAGTCACAATAGCCGTTAATTTGCGTGAAACAGGAAATTAACATGACAGAAAAGCAACGTGTTTTAGTGTTGGGCGCTAGCGGCTATATTGGGCAAAATCTGATCCCCCAACTGATTGAACAAGGTTATGACGTTACTGCGGCTGCACGTCGTGTTGATTGGATGCTTTCTCAAGGCTGGCAAGATACCCGCTGTATCTTTGTCGACTTACATGACCCTGAGACATTAAAAGATGTGATGAAGGAGATTGATATTGTCTATTTCCTTGTACACAGTATGGCTGACCAAGCGAATTTGATTGAACGGGAGCGTACAGCGGCACGTAACGTTCAACACGCCCTTGAAGGTTCAAATGTTAAACAGGTTATTTATCTTAGTGCACTCCAACATGGTCATACTTATTCTCCGCACCTAATTGCTAGGCGTTTAACGGGGGACATCCTGCGCGAGAGCAATATCCCTGTAACAGAAATCCGCTCCTCGATTATTGTAGGATCAGGCTCCGCTGCCTTCGAAATCATGCGTGATATGGTGTACAACTTAGCTATTTTAACCCCACCACGCTGGGTTCGCTCTAAATCATCGCCTATTGCCCTGTCGAATATCCTGTATTATTTAACGCAGCTTGCTAAAATTCCATCCCATGAAAATCGCATCTTTGATGCCGGTGGCCCTGAATTTATTAGTTACCAAGAGCTATTCAAGCGTTTTATCAAAGTCAGTGGCAAGCGTCGCCTACTGATCCCTATTCCTATCCCAATTAGCCTAATTTCAGTACACTTTATTAGCTTAATTACCTCGGTTCCGCCCTCTATTGCAAAAGAGCTGATCCAAGGGCTACAGCATGACCTTCCCGCTGACGATAAAGCGCTGCGTGCGCTTATCCCACAAAGGTTAATTTCGTTTGATGATGCTGTAAAAGCTACTTTAGCCGAAGAAGCGGATGCTGTAGATAATGCTGATTGGGGTTATGATCCAGAAGTGAGAAAACGCTGGCGTCCCGGCTACGGATATTATCCAAAACAAGCAGGCTCAACCCTTGGCACAACCGCTAGCTCAGAATCGTTATGGCATACCGTGCAACAAATTGGTGGCAAACATGGTTATTTTTACGCCAATGGCCTGTGGAAAACCCGCGCCATCATGGATGACATGATGTTGAATAAAGTGAAATATGGTCGCCCCGACAGAGAAGAACTACAACTTGGCGATGAAATCGACGGCTGGCGAGTGATCAATCTTGAACCTAACAAGCAACTCAGTTTATTGTTTGGCATGAAAGCTCCAGGGCTTGGTCGTTTAACCTTTACTATCCATGACAGCGGCAGCCGCCGTTCGATTGATGTGCGCGCATGGTGGCACCCAGCGGGTTTTTGCGGTCTACTCTATTGGTTCGCCATGATGCCAGCACACCTATTTATCTTCAAAGGCATGGCAAAACGAATAAGTGAACTCGCATTTGAACGGGATAAACAACTCGCTAAGCAGCAGCAAACAGATCATCCAACGGAAAAAGGTGACTAAATCTAGCGTAAAAACCAAATTTTTATGCATAAATTATTGCATAAATATGCTTACAGGATTAATATCGCTGGTAGTTAAAAAGGATATTATTGGTAAGCATGAGCATTCAATTAAAAAACATCAACTGTTTCTATGGTTCCCATCAAGCACTCTTTGATATCAATCTAGAGTGCTCTGCGGGGGAAACGATGGTATTACTTGGGCCAAGTGGTGCAGGTAAAAGTTCTCTATTACGTGTTCTCAATTTATTAGAGATGCCGCGTTCAGGCCGTTTAGATATCGCTGGACAACAATTTGATTTTTCATCGACACCAGATGCAAAATCGATTCGCGAATTACGCCAAAATGTTGGGATGGTGTTTCAACAATATAATTTGTGGCCGCACCTTAGTGTGATGGACAATTTAATTGAAGCCCCTTGCCGTGTATTAAAATTATCCAAACAAGAAGCCTATGCAAAAGCCGCTAAGCTTTTAGAGCGTTTACGTTTATCCCAATTTGCAGACCGCTATCCTCTGCACTTATCAGGGGGACAACAACAACGTGTGGCGATTGCACGGGCGCTGATGATGGAACCCAAAGTGCTGTTATTTGATGAGCCAACCGCAGCGCTTGACCCTGAAATTACCGCGCAAGTTGTCGATATCATTCGTGAATTATCAGCAACAGGCATTACGCAAGTTATTGTCACTCACGAAGTGGAGATTGCTCGCAAAACCGCTAGCCGTGTGGTGTATATGGAAAACGGTCATATCGTAGAACAAGGGGATGCTAGCCATTTCACAGCACCTCAAACTGACGCATTTGCAAATTATCTGTCACATTAATAGATATAGGATTAAGCAATGAAAAAAATAATATTAGCTGCACTGTTGGGCGCTGTAACCCTATCGGCAACTGCTGCGGAAAAAGAAACCATTCGTTTTGCGACTGAAGCCACTTACGCACCATTTGAAATGTTTGATAAAAACAATCAAATCGTTGGTTTTGATGTTGATTTAGCCAACGCGATGTGTGAAAAAATGAATGCTACTTGTACATTTACTCACCAATCTTTCGACAGCTTAATCCCAAGCCTGAAATTCCGTCGCTTTGAAGCCTTAATGGCGGGTATCGATATTACCCCTGAGCGTCAACAACAAGTGGATTTCACCGATACCTACTACCCTAACTCTGCGGAATTTATCGCAGTAAAAGATAAAATCACGTCTATTGACCAACTGAAAGACAAACGGATTGGTGTCCAAAACGGCACTACGCACCAAAAATACATCATGGAACAACACAAAGGCATGACGACTGTTCCTTATGATAACTACCAATCTGCAATTTTAGACCTGCAAAATGGTCGAATTGATGCTGTGTTCGGTGACACCGCAGTGGCTGACGAATGGTTAAAAACCAAAGGTAACGAAAACTTAGCCCCTGTAGGTGAGAAAGTCACTGATCCGCAATACTTCGGCATCGGTTTAGGTATCGCGGTCCGTAAAGGGAATAAAGAGTTATTGGATAAAATGAATAAAGCCTTAGCAGAAGTTAAAGCTGACGGCACTTATGATGCTATCCACAAAAAATGGTTTCAACAGTAATCGACATAATTAATGAGCAACTTTCTATTTTTAACAAGTGCCGCCGGGATCACCGTCGGCCTTGCTGTTTCTGCCCTGATCTTGGGTTTAGTTCTTGCCATGCTGTTTACCGCATGGGAGTCTGTTCGCTTTAAGCCTATTGCCTTTTTAGGCACCTGTTGGGTGACGCTGATCCGTGGTTTACCTGAATTGCTGGTCGTCCTATTTGTCTATTTTGGGACACTGCAACTCATTAATCTCCTTGGTGATGGCTTCGATATCAATCTCGGTTTCTGGCAAACCACAATACAAATTGACCCAAGTATTTTCTTTGCCGATAGTGGTGAATTTGATTATACCCCGTTCATCTGTGGTGTGATTGCCCTTGCTCTCCTGTATGCCTCCTATGCATCGCAAACCTTAAGAGGGGCGCTCAAAGCGGTGCCTTATGGCCAGTGGGAAGCGGGTTTGGCACTCGGTCTAAACAAACGCACGATTTTCTTTCGTTTCATTATGCCGCAAATGTGGCGTCATGCCCTGCCAGGGCTAGGAAACCAATGGTTAGTTCTGCTAAAAGATACCGCTTTAGTCTCTTTAATCAGTGTGAACGATTTGATGTTACAGACAAAAACCATCGTTAACCGTACGCACGAACCGTTTACTTGGTATATTATCGTCGGTCTGATTTACCTTGCTATTACGCTAATCAGTCAATTGGTGTTAAAGCGTATTGAATTGCGCACTACGCGCTTTGAGAGAGGTGAATCCAAATGATTGATATGATACTAAAAATTCTACCGGGGTTACCAACCAGTTTATCACTGACGTTCAGTGCATTAATTGTGGCTTTTCTCTTAGCGGGATTATTTACCTTAATTTTATCGCTTAAAACCAAAGTCTTGTCGCAAATTGTGAAGGTGTATATCACCATCTTCACGGGTACGCCGTTATTAGTCCAGTTTTTCCTAATCTATAATGGCCCGAACCAATTTAAGTCGTTGCAAAACTACCCAATGCTTTGGGAGCTAATTTCGACGCCTTGGTTCTGTGCCATGATTGCATTGGCATTAAACAGTGCCGCCTATTCGACGTTACTGTTCCACGGTGCCGTTAAAGCCATTCCATCAGGACAATGGCAATCTTGCCAAGCTCTGGGGATGAGCAAAGGGCAAACTATGCGTATTATCCTGCCTTATGCCTTTAAACGTTCATTATCCTCTTATTCCAATGAGGTGGTCTTGGTGTTTAAAAGTACCTCCTTGGCCAGTACGATCACTATGTTAGATGTCATGGGGTACAGTAGCCAAGTATTTGGTCAAACATGGGATGTGATGGCGTTTGTTGCAGCCGGGATTATTTATTTAGTGGTTAATGCAATCTTAACCATTTTGATGCGTTTAATCGAACGCAAGGCGCTTGCTTTCGAACACCGAGATTAACACTTACTGTTTCAATAGGTTAAACAAAAAAGCTTGGGTTTTATCCAAGCTTCAGACTGCTGACAAACATAACATGTTTGGCGGCAGGTTAGATAGGTTTTGAAAACAAACAAGGAAAATCAATATATTGATTTTCGCCTGATAACACAAAGTGGGAAAAACCACGCTTTTTCCCGCTTTGTCAACAACCTCAAGCTTGGGTTTATCCAAGCTTTTAATGGTTCTTCTGCTTTAATAAGGTCAACACTTCGAAATGTGCCGTATGAGGAAACAAATCAAACAACTGTACCTGACAAACCTCATAACCAGATAATAACTGTAAATCTTGCACCATCGTGTGTGCATTGCAACTCGAATAGAGAATATATTCAGGTCGCATATGAGAAAGATAATCACACAGTACTTTACCAATTCCCCTTCTTGGTGGGTTGACTAAAATAAGCTGTGGAAGCTCCTGTGTTGCCGTTGCAAAATGAGTGGAATCCAGAGCTTTAAATTCAACATATTGTAGACCAAGTTCATTCGCTGATTGTTGTGCACTGGCAATCGCGGGGGCACTGATTTCAATACCGGTTAAGCGAGTCTCTTTGGTAGCACAGTGCAAGCCAAACCCGCCCACACCACAAAACAGATCCCATAAGCTATTAATCTTTAATCCATTAACCCATTCCCTCGCCGTTTGATATAACTTCGCTGCAACGATAGGGTTAGTTTGGAAAAAGCCTTGTGGGCGAATAAATAAAGGGACTTGGTTAAACTCTTCACGCAACGTGTGCTGTTCCGTTAAAAAAATTTCCTCTTCACCTTCAAGTATCGCCATATGCACTGGTTGAATATTGGCAGTGATCACTTCCAGTTGTGGTAACTGCTCTTGTAACCAAGGCAATGCATTTTTCAACTGAGTCAGTTTTTTTTCTGAGCGCAGCACAAAACGCAACATAAATCGACCAGTGTGCCAGCTCTGTGTTAGCAGGAGATATTTCAGTTCGCCACGCTTGCGTTCAATGTTATAAGGGGTAAGCCCTGCTCTTGCAATAAATGGGGTGAGCACACTGAAGATAGCCGAAAAAGAAGCTGGATATAATGGGCAGTCGGTTAAGTCTACGCCTACGCCATCTTTGCCGATGATCCCTAAAATTGGCCGTTCAACACTCCCACTTACGACCATTTTGGCTTTATTGCGAAAACCAGTTTGAGGCCCCGTCACTGGCGCTGAAAAAATAGCGGGGTCAATCGTAGGCAATAACGCCTGTAGTTGCTGCTGTTTTTGGGTAATTTGTTGCTCTGGAGTGAGTGCTAACCATTGGCAAGAACGGCATTTACCCGCAATATATTTTTCACAATGCATCGCTGAAACTTAATGAATAATAATGGCTGGTTTATCATCTGACAGAAGCTCTGACTCATCTTCGTCATTATTCTCTTCATTAAATGCATCTTGAGTTGCATACAGTAAATTATTACTGAAGATCTCAAAAACAATCGCTGAGATTTGCTCTTCCGCTTGCTGAATAAAATGACAAAACTGGCGATAGCTCATTCCAGCTTCGAGTGAAAAGGATTGACTTACCACTAGCTTTGGTAGGTTTTCATCATTAATTTCGAGAAAAACCTTTGCGGTCAGTGAGCTGGCATTAATTTGGCTAATATTGGCAACTAATGTGATAATCGCGGTGGGCTTTAGCTCAGCAAGCGCAGATAACACCAGCACATTGCTGATAATGTCGAGCTTCGCATCAAAAATCCCCTCAATATTTTGCATATGAGGTAAATGCAGTGCAGCACAAGAGTCACACTCGAAATAGGACGTTTTGAGTTGAGCTAACCATTCACGTAATTGTGCAATGTCAGGGTAACGAATAGAATCCATGGGCAATAACCTTCTTCAACTCAAAATAATAAAGCAAAAACAGTTTGTGAGAGAATGACAATATTCCCTAATGCAAAGCGGATAATTTTCACACATTGTAAGAGAAAATGCCAGTAAAACCGGGGTTACTCGGGCTTTTCATCCTGTTTATCATCTTGAGGGTTATTTTTTTTATATCTCGGATTTTCTGACTGCTTATTATCTATCCCTAAAAAAGTTAACCCGTGAATCGCCCGCCAGACAATATTAATCATTGCCGGGATCAAACAACCAATTGCAACCATAATAATCGTCACTATCACCCCTTGGTGCATTAATGGCTCAGGCAATGAAATATAGCCATTAAGGGCCAGTAAAATGATAATTAACAGAATTATCCCAATACCTTCTAAGATCAAAATGGGTTTTGGCATATCCGCCAACGAACGCATGGCTCTCTTCGATTGTGGTTTGTTATTCATTCAAAACCCTTTTTTACTGTGACCGAACGTTTTACTCCACGAATTATATGACATACCTATAGGTATAAAAGGAAAATTCAACTTTTATTTCATAATTTATATAGGCATAGTATTGAGCATTGTCGTCCAAAACCGAGTTTGAGATAAAAAGGAGATACTATGTATACTGTTATTTTTGGTCGCCCTGGCTGCCCATACTGTGTTCGTGCAAAAGAACTGGCAGAAAAACTGAAAAACGAGCGTGAAGATTTTGACTACCGCTATGTCGATATCCAAGCTGAAGGTATTTCAAAAGAAGATTTATCTAAAACAGTAGGCAAACCAGTAGAAACCGTTCCACAAATTTTCATTGATGAAAAACACATTGGCGGTTGCACGGATTTTGAAGCTTACGCAAAAGAAAATTTGAATCTTTACAAATAATTAGCGTGTCTAATTTCAATTATCAGCAAGCAAAGCACCTCACCTTTCAGGCTGGATAAATGCTTTGCTTGTTCTTTTTGTGCTATTTAAATTAAATTTCACAAAAAATTGCACTTTTTTTCATCAACAAGCGAACTTTCCTTTTTAGATAGAGTCTTAATTTATGCCACTGCTTTTCTTTGATGTCCCCATATTGAGGAGCCCGATAGCCAACTCTCTGTTTTAATGCTATCGGGTTTTTTATTGCCCATTACTGACGACCTCACCTTGTAATGTAATGACTAATTTACGTTTCCCACCATAGTTTCGGTGCTCACACAAATAAATCCCCTGCCAGGTTCCCATATTCAAACGACCGTTTGTCACTGGTATCGTTAAGCTCGCCCCCAGTAAACTGCTTTTCAAATGCGCAGGCATGTCATCACTCCCCTCGTAATCATGCTTATAATAGGGTTCATTTTCAGGCACTGCGTGATTAAAGAAACGTTCAAAGTCTTCCCGCACGGTATAGTCAGCATTTTCATTAATCGTTAATGAAGCAGAAGTGTGTTGAATGAATATATTCATCATTCCAATACGTACCGAACTGAGTTCAGGAATTTGCCTTAAAATCTCTTCAGTCACTAAATGAAACCCTCTCTCTCGCCCATTAAGGTGTATCTGTTTTTGCCACCACATCGGTTTTTTCCTTCTTTTGCTGAGTACAACATCATATAAGTTAAATAATTATTGCGTCATTCTTAAACCACACGTAAATTTGTCGCGTAATGCTATCAATAATAAGACAAAGGGACTTTACCTGTGAAGCTTGAGCCTTTAAGCTCTGCTGTTCTTTGTCTTACTGACCCATTTTCTGTCTGAGGTACAAACTGTGCTGGAACAACTCAATCTTGATCTGTTTAACCTGATCAATGCCGCACCAGAAACTGCAAGCGGAACGATTGCGATGGCTAATGTGATTGCTAAACGCTTAGTACTTATCTTCCCACTATTTACGGTTGCTTGTTGGTTCTGGGGAGCCCAGCCAAACATGACTCGCCAGCGAGCCTTTGCCTGTAAAGCGGCGATTGCTATTGTGGTAGGTCTCACTATCTCATGGGTGATTGGTTATTTTGCACCTCACGACCGTCCGTTTGTCATGGGGATTGGTACTAACTTCTCCGATCATGACGCAACGCCCTCATTCCCAAGTAACCACGGTACCATCGTGTTTACCTTTGCATTTGCCTTCTTGTTCTGGCTGAGAACTTGGGTTGGCCTTGTGATGATGATCCCTGCCATTGTTATTGCATGGTCACGAATTTACCTTGGTGTTCACTGGCCTTTAGATATGGCGGGGGCCTTTATCCTTGCTATCATTGCTTGTGGTTTAGCACAAATACTGTGGTCGTTTGGCGCCAATAAAATTCAAGCCCCCATCACTCAACTCTATCAGTCAATTTTTGGTTCGCTTATTCGTAAGGGTTGGTTCCAACCTTAATCATTTCTGTTTAAGTACTGGTGGCAAAAAACGCCAGTACTTTTTCCTTTATTAAAGTTTGCGCTAAATCAACTTTTCTTTTTATTTTTTATCTGCAAATAAAATAAATTTTTATTTATCAAATAATTTTATAAACAAAAATTTAACAAATATTTTGTTACCCTTTTTAATTATTTTTTTCGACGCAAAAAAAGTGCTCTAAACACCACCTGAAAAAATAAAAATTAATTAATATATACTCCTAACCCCATGACCTAATTGTAGAGTTAATCACTCACTAAATCATTATTATAAACTTATAATAGTCTTTATTTATCAAATAGTTAAATCATAATAGTTATATTTACAATACCCTAGTATCACGGTGAAGCTCAATAATGAGATTAATAGAGATTACAAAGCAAACAGCACAATAATATTCATTAATATAATAATATTTTTCTAACAGAATATTATTCTGTCTTTATTTGTCT
Organism: Providencia rettgeri; assembly: GCF_041075285.1. Lineage (NCBI taxonomy): Bacteria > Pseudomonadati > Pseudomonadota > Gammaproteobacteria > Enterobacterales > Morganellaceae > Providencia > Providencia rettgeri. The sequence continues at coordinate 2,323,875 of NZ_CP163512.1, forward strand.
TAATAAATTGGATTTTTCTAACTTAAAAAAAACGACAAAAAATAAACTTAAGTTAAATTCCATTAACATTTTTATAAAATCTGATGTTTTCATGCAATCTAAGGGGATATTTCTCTTTTGAGATGATGATCACGGCATTTTGTTCTGGTAAAATATAAATTCACACCCTCAAAATCCAAGCTTAAAAATTACTGATAAAATTACAAAACTGATTGAAAATGAATTTAATCTAAATTTTAGTTTTATTTCCAATCAGATTGTTACGTAAAAGAAAGCTCTTTTTATTAAGTGATTAACCGTACCAAAAGATTAAAACTCAGTAACAGCTTTCGCTATTACTTTAAATAAATTTTTTGACTTTTATTTTTGGAGACTATTATGGACGCAACTAAAGTTGGTTCCATCGACAAAACAGCCTCGCAAACAGGGAGCAGTAAAGCTTGGCGTAAAACAGATACAGTATGGATGCTGGGTTTATATGGTACAGCTATCGGTGCTGGTGTTCTGTTTTTGCCTATTAATGCCGGTATGAGCGGGTTACTTCCTGTTCTATTAATGCTTGTTCTAGCCTTCCCAATGACCTTTTTTGCTCACCGTGGCTTAACACGTTTCGTTCTTTCTGGCTCCAAAAAAGAAGGTGACATCACTGAAGTTGTTGAAGAGCATTTTGGACGTACCGCAGGTAACTGGATCACTCTGCTGTATTTCTTTGCTATTTATCCTATTCTGCTCGTTTATGGTGTATCCATCACCAATAACGTCAATAAATTCTTAACCGAGTTATTAGGCGTTGGTGCTCCACCACGCTGGCTATTGGCGCTGATTCTAGTCGGCGGCGTTATGGCTATCGTTGCATTTGGTGAAAAGTACATCGTTAAAGTCATGAGTATGCTGGTGTTCCCATTCATTGCGGTACTGGTGGCTTTCTCTTTATACATGATCCCACATTGGTCTACGGATGTATTAAGCACCCTCACTTGGGATGGTATTGCTCAAGCCACGGCACATTCTGGAGGACAAAGTATTTGGGTCACCATCTGGTTAACAATCCCTGTAATGGTGTTCGCATTTAACCACTCCCCGATCATCTCTGCATTTTCTGTCGCAAAACGCGAAGAATATGGCGATGATGCAGAACAAAAATGTTCACGCATTTTAGCATCAGCACACATCCTGATGGTTCTGACAGTGATGTTCTTCGTCATCAGTTGTGTATTTACTTTATCTTCCGCTGATCTTGCACAAGCAAAAGCACAAAATATCAGTATTCTTGACTATCTGTCTGGTTACTTTGATCAGCCATTCATCAAATACGCAGCCGCAATCATTGCATTCATTGCAATTATCAAATCATTCTTAGGTCACTATTTAGGTGCTCGTGAAGGTTTCAATGGCTTAGTTGAACGAGCATACCGTGCAAAAGGCAAAACCGTTGATATTCGTAAATTAAACCGTGGTACAGCTGTCTTTATGCTAGTGACCACTTGGTTAGTGGCTACATTAAACCCAGGCGTTCTAGACATCATCGAAAGCCTTGGTGGCCCTGTTATTGCTATCTTACTGTTCTTGATGCCAATGTATGCAATCAGCAAAGTACCAGCTATGCGTCAATACTCAGGTAAGATCAGCAATGTATTTATCGTTATTATGGGTCTGGTCGCTATCTCTGCGGCAACATATAAGTTATTCTTCTAATTGAAGCCCTAGGTAGCTATTAAGAATGATAGCTACCTAATTTCAATGACTTTCTACAAAAGGAAGCACTGAATATGATTAGTGTATTTGATATCTTCAAAATCGGCATCGGCCCTTCAAGTTCCCACACCGTCGGTCCAATGAAAGCGGGCAAACAATTCGTTGACGACCTTATCGCGCAAAATTTACTGACTAGTACAACTCGTATTGCCGTTGATGTATACGGCTCATTGTCTCTGACGGGTAAAGGTCATGCTACCGATATGGCGATCATCATGGGGCTGGCAGGAAATTTACCCGATACCATTGATATTGACGCTATTCCTGCATTTATGCGCAACGTCGAACAAACAGGTAAGCTTTTACTGGCTCAAGGACAACATGAAGTCGATTTCCCTGTCGATGGTGGCATGAATTTTCACAGCACAAATTTACCACTCCATGAAAATGGGATGACAATCACCGCGTTTGCGAATAATGACATCCTGTACAGCAAAAATTATTACTCTATTGGCGGTGGTTTTATCGTTGACGAAGAACATTTTGGTCAAGCCGATGAAAGTGCCGTTCAAGTTCCATACCCTTTTAAATATGCCGCTGATTTACAAAAGCATTGTAAAGAAACGGGTTTATCACTTTCTGCCCTCGTTATGCAAAATGAATTAGCATTGCGCAGCAAAGATGAGATCCAACAGTATTTGTCCTCCGTTTGGGATGTGATGAAAGCGGGTATTGAACGTGGAGTCACCACGGAAGGTTTATTACCGGGTCCACTGCGGGTACCTCGCCGTGCAGCGGCTTTACGCCGTCAATTAGTCACCACTGACAGTACCAATATGGATCCAATGGCGGTTATTGATTGGATCAATATGTATGCTCTTGCAGTCAATGAAGAAAATGCAGCGGGTGGTCGGGTGGTGACCGCGCCAACTAATGGTGCCTGTGGTATTATTCCAGCGGTATTAGCCTATTATGATAAATTTATTCGCCCTGTGAATGAAAACTCCTATACCCGTTATTTCCTTGTTTCAGGGGTAATTGGTGCGCTGTATAAAATGAATGCCTCCATTTCAGGGGCTGAAGTTGGCTGCCAAGGGGAAGTCGGCGTTGCCTGTTCAATGGCCGCTGCTGGGCTTGCGGAATTGATGGGAGGTAGTCCTGAACAGGTCTGTATCGCCGCTGAAATTGCAATGGAGCATAATTTAGGGCTTACCTGTGACCCTGTTGGCGGTCAAGTTCAAGTACCCTGCATCGAACGTAATGCAATCGCTTCAGTTAAAGCCGTTAACGCCGCTCGTATGGCATTACGTCGTGTCAGTGATCCACGAGTTTGCCTCGATAAAGTTATCGAAACCATGTACGAAACGGGTAAAGATATCAATGCAAAATATCGTGAAACTTCACAAGGTGGACTCGCCATAAAGCTGGCGCACTGTGAGTAGTTTTATTTATTCCGCGACAAAAATGCCTGCAATACGCAGGCATTTTTCAGACTGCTGACAAACATACAAGGTTTGGCGGCAGATTGGATAGGTTTTGTGAATAAAGCGGGATAACATCCTTTTTATTCCCGCTTTATATTACTGCCTAAGAATCAATTAAAATAATGAAGGGAAAGATTGATCTTGTACCGTCGAAAATACTGTTTCTACTGATTTTTTAGTGTCTTGAGCTACATTATTAATGGTTGTTTCAACAGTTTGTTTAAACTCGCTAATACTTGCTGCTAAAGAGGCAATACGCGAATCATCGGCAACCACAGTGCCATTAATAACAAGAGACTGACTAAAACTATCTCCCCCACGGATCAAGCCTGCATTCATACCTAAATTTTGAGCTGAACCACCTAAAACGGAGGATTTTCCTTGTTCCTTAGCGTCTTGTTTCGTTGTTTCTGTTTTTGATGAAAACTCAATCACTTTCGTCGTTCTAGTATGACTACTTGCAGGTTGGTCTAATACTTCCTCTCCTTCTTTCGCAATTTTACTAACTTCAGAGAACATTTGTTTGAGTCGTTGGTTACTATCTTTTTTTTCTTTCTCAACTAATAACTCGAACTTAGCGTATTTTTCTTGTGAAATTTTTAACTCACTTTCTAGGCTGGTGATTTTTTCTGATAACTCAGTTTCTTTTTTCGATAACGCGTCAACGCGTTTTTGTAGTGCTTGGGCTTTAGATCGCGTTGTGCTTTCAACTTGTTTTAATTTTTCTAGTTTAGTATTTAATTCTGCCACCTCTTTTTTTAATTTATCTATTTTGCCTTCTAATTTATCATTATTCTGATTGTTTTCATTCAGCTGTTTATCTAAATTATGAATCAATTCATTTTTTATATTGATTTTTGACTCAAGACCAGTAATTTTATTTTCTTGCTCCTTGTTTTTGTCACTCTGTTTTATTAGTCTTTTTTCAATATCATTTTTCTTTTTATTAACATCATCAAACTTTACTTTCAATTCTTCACTTTCTAACTTAGCATTTTCTAATTTCACTTTTAACGATTCAATTTCTTTACGTTGAGATGCCATACCTTCTTCTAAGCTAGTTATTTGCTTTTTATTTTTGGTGATTTCATTATTTAATGAAACAACTTCTTTTTCCTTAATCTCTAATGACTGGGTTAATTTATCTAATTTATTCAAAGTCTCTCGATTACTGTCATTTTGCATTTCCAATTCTTTATTTTTATTTTTTAATTCCTCTTTTTGAGCATCGAGTTGTTGTTTAGCCATTTCTAATTCTTTATTTTTTTTGATTAAATCAACATTAGCATCAGCGAGTTGCTTTTGTAGTCCTTCATATTTTTCAATACCATTTTGTAAAGCCCTAAGCGCATTACCCCCTTTGATAAAAGAGTTTTTATCGTTGGTTTTTCCAATATCATTCTGAGCCGTACCACCAACTAACTCATTATTATTTAGCCCTTTATTGGTGCTATTACCGCCTTCAACTTGACCATTATTTGTACCGTTATTACGCGCCTTCGCCCCCTTCATGACATGATTATTCGTATGTTCATTGACGGTATCTCCCCCTTTAACAATTCCACGACCATTCCCTGAATCAATGCCATCGCCAGATTGCATTACACCGCTATTTATCCCTTGATTTACTGCCTTTCCACCATAAACGGTATTGTGACCTACATTATTATCGCCTGTTTGTTTGTTGCCCATTGCTAATAACTCTTGAAGTCTAGCATCGATAGTTTTAGAGGATGTATTCATAGATATAACTCCATTTAATTTTATATTTAAAATCCATATTGAAACAAAAATTATTTTATTAATCATTAAAAGGCAAATGATTGGGTTTATTATTAAATACCCCTAAATATATTTCAATTGAAGTTTATCTGTAAAATCGCCGAGTGCTACCAATAAAATGATAACTTGGCTGAATGTTATTTTTAATTTAATTTCTATAATTACAGGCCTAATACATTAAAAAGACCTCAAATGAGGCCTTTTTATATTTAAACGCAGTTTTAATTAACCAAAAATTGCGCTCCACCAACCACTAATTGTTTTCATAATGTAATCCCAAATACGCCCAAAAAAGCCTGCTTCTTCAACTGCGTTTTTTGCAACGAGTGGATGCTGCTCAATCACTTCATCATTAAGAATAAAGTTAATTGTCCCAACGGCTTGGTTTTTCGCTAATGGTGCTTCTAACGAATCGTTCGTTAGTTGAATATCGACTTTCAAATTTTTCAATTGGCCTTTAGGGATTGTCACAGAAACATCGTCTGCTACCCCTAACGCCACTTCAGAAGTATCACCAAACCAAACTCGCTGTTTTTTCAATGTTGCATCGGCTTTAATTGGTGTCACCGTTTCGAAAAAACGGAACCCCCAAGTAAGCAGTTTTTCACTTTCCGTAAAACGCACGCGATCACTTGGCGCACCTAACACAACCGAGATCAACCGCATATCCCCTTCCGTTGCCGAAGCCACTAAGTTATGGCCCGCACCACTCGTGTGCCCAGTTTTCACGCCATCAACTTTTAAGTTTTGATTCCATAACAAACGGTTTCGATTAGGTTGGCGGATTTTATTGAACGTAAATTCTTTCTCTTTATGCAGAACATATTCATCAGGGACATCGCGGATCATCGCTTGTGTTAATAATGCCATATCCCGTGCTGTACTGTATTGCCCTTCAGAATCTAGACCATGAACAGTTTTAAAATGTGTATTTTTCAAACCTATCTGTTGAACATATTGATTCATCAAACTCACAAATGAATCTTGGCTCCCTGCGACATAATCCGCAAGGGCAATGCTGGCATCATTACCTGATTGAATCACAACACCTTTATTGAGATCCAGCACCGAAACACGGTCTTTTGGCTTCAAAAACATCAATGATGAGCCTTTTAGTACAGGGTTACCTGTCGCCCATGCATCTTCCCCGACGGTTACCATGTCCTGCGGTGTAATTTTCCCCGCTTTTACCGCTTGGCCAACCACATAACTTGTCATGATTTTGGTTAAGCTAGCAGGATCTAAACGCTCATCAGGATTACCTGACGCTAAAATCTTCCCACTATTGTAGTCCATCAAGACATACGCTTTTGCATCGATTTGAGGAGCAACCGGTGTCTCTGCCGCGTAAACACTGGTGCTAACGGCTATCAAAAGACTCAACCCAATACCTGCTCGACGGGTTTTTAGGGGCAACATATTTTTACTCATCGGTTATTCCTTCACTTAATGCTAACTATTTAAAATAACTATCCGATTACTCACATCACTAAACGATGAACCCTTCGCTGTGACAAAAATTGCTAACTCATCATAATATAAGGCTTTATTTCCACTAAGACCACCAATAGGAAATAAAGATTTGCCTGAAAGCGAATTTAATCTATCTTAACGCTGGCTAATGACAAAAAATCAATTAGGAGACTGCAATGTTAACTGTCTGGGGACGTGCCAATTCTTCCAATGTCAAAAAAGTACTTTGGTGCTTAGAAGAATTAAATGTGCCTTATAATCAAAAAGATGTAGGAGGTCCATTTGGTGGACTTGATACACCTGAATATCAAAAACTCAATCCAAACAGCACAATCCCAACTCTACAGGATGATGACTTTGCGCTGTGGGAATCAAACTCGATTTTACGTTACCTTACGGAAAAGTTTGATCATTCTCACTTATTGCTTGCAAAGGATGTACAAGAAAAAGCAGCAGCCGATAAATGGATGGATTGGAGCAACGCCAATTTATTCGATCATATCAAACAGATGATGAACAAAATTGTTCGTGTCCCCGAAGCCGATAGAGATCCAGAACAAGCAAAAGGGATTTACGCTAACATCAACAGACTGCTGAAAATTGCCGATGACGCATTAGCCCATCAAGCTTATTTCAGCGGTGACAAATTTGGTATTGCCGATATCGCGATTGCGCCACTATTTTACCCATGGCACGAAATTGCGACCGAACGCCCTGAATTTAACCACTTAGAGCGCTGGTACCAACAACTCACCACACGCCCTGCATTCCAAAAAGTTGTGATGACGCCAATTAAATAGTCATCAACATATTATTCGGGTTTGGATATTGATATTCGAACCCGAGTTCTTGGCAAATCCGATTTCCGTTTATGACCTTACCGTCAGCGTTATTCTCTGAATCGATAAATTCAGGGGGAATCAACCCCAGTGAATTCGCGGCTTGGGTATAGAATTCGGCTCGTGTTGGATGAATTGGTGCACACAAATTATAAAGATGCCCACCTTCTGTTTGGTTAAGTAATGTCAAAATGGCTGCTATCACATCATCTTGATGTACCATATTGACAGGTTGCATTGCACCTTTAACCCCCGTTTTACCTGCTAAAAAACGCCCTGCATGGCGCTTTTCCCCCACCAGCCCTGCTAAACGCAACACATCCACAGAAATATTTGGCAGTTGATGCAACCAATTTTCAGTATCAATCAGCGCCTGTGCAGAAGCTGTCGCCCCTTCAAGTGGAGAATCTTCGGTCATCTCGCCACTTTGTTCCCCATATACCGCAGTTGAAGACGTAAAAATAACTTTAGGTATTTGAAACGCCATTGCACTATTGACCAACTCCTCAATAGCGAACACATAATGTTCCACATTCACTTTAGAAGGTGGCAACAAAATGACTAATGCATCACTCGATCCCATTAATTGTATTAAGTCATCTTCTTCGCATTCTAATTTGGGCGTCAGTTTCAACGGATAGCACTCAATACCGACACCACGAGCCGCATCGATACCATCCGTGGTTGTTTTCGTCCCTACCACTTGAATGCCTCTGGCGAGTAGTGCTTGTGCTAATGGCAATCCCACCCAACCTAGCCCAATAATTGTGACTTTTTTCATGTTTTGACTCCAACTCGGCTAACTGGCTGATATTTTTCTTAGATTAGCTGAAAACCATAAAACTTCCGAATAGATTTTCTGGGGAATTAATCACTATAAAACTCGCTCAACTAATTATTATTGGTTATTTTTTAAAAAAAGGTTGCATTCATAGGGGGAAATCGGATAGGTTGAATACCAATGAGTATTTAGTTAGCACAATGAATGTTTAGTCATTCAGTTATATTAAGAGAACGGAAGACATTATGAATTGTATTTCACGCAACCATCATCATCACCATCATCCTGATTAGTCTTTCGGGCGATGTGTGCTGGAAGACGATCAACGAATCTTCCGGTGGCTGAAATGCAAATGAGAGAACCCTCGGAAGATTATCTTCCGAGGGTTTTTTTATATTAAAACAAAAAGTTATTAAAGGAATATGGGGTAAGGTTATGTTGGATAAATCACGTTTACGTATTGCAATTCAAAAGTCAGGTCGTTTAAGCGAAGAATCAAGAGAGTTACTGGCTCGCTGCGGGATCAAAATCAATTTACAACAACAACGCTTGATTGCTTATGCAGAAAATATGCCTATTGATTTACTTCGCGTTCGCGATGACGATATTCCGGGTCTGGTTATGGACGGTGTCGTGGACTTAGGGATCATCGGTGAAAATGTTCTTGAAGAAGAGTTATTAAACCGTCGTGCGCAAGGCGAAGATCCGCAATACAAAACATTGCGTCGCTTGGATTTCGGCGGGTGTCGTCTATCTTTAGCCGCACCATTAGATTTTAACTATACGGGCGCAGAATGTTTAAATGGGGCGCGCGTTGCAACCTCTTATCCTCATTTGTTAAAACGCTACTTCGACCAAAAAGGCATTCAATTTAAATCTTGCTTACTGAATGGTTCCGTTGAAGTGGCACCACGTGCGGGGTTAGCGGATGCCATCTGCGATCTCGTTTCTACTGGCGCGACCCTAGAAGCCAATGGTCTGAAAGAGGTGGAGGTCATCTACCGTTCTAAAGCCTGTTTAATTCAGCGCGATGGTGAAATGTCTGCCGATAAACAACAACTTATCGACCGTATGATGACCCGTATTCAAGGTGTTATCCAAGCTCGTGAATCCAAATACATCATGCTACACGCGCCAAGTGAAACACTGGACGAAATCATTGCCCTACTGCCAGGTGCTGAACGCCCAACTATTCTTCCATTAGCAGGTGATAATAACCGCGTAGCCATGCACATGGTTAGCTCAGAAACTTTGTTCTGGGAAACCATGGAAAAACTAAAAGCATTAGGTGCAAGTTCAATTCTTGTTCTGCCAATCGAAAAAATGATGGAGTAAGTCGTCATGGAAATGGGATTTAACCAGCCAATTCGCTGGGCAGATTGCAACGAAAAACAACAAAATGCATTACTGATGCGCCCTGCTATTGCTGCCTCTGGCAGCATTAGTACCGCGGTCAGTGACATTATCGACCAAGTCCGTCGTGAGGGCGATATTGCCCTCCAAGCCTTGAGCCGCCGTTTCGATAAAACCGAAATCGACTCAGTAAAAGTTACGGCAAACGCCATTAATGAGGCAGAAGCACGCTTAGGGGATGAGATTAAAATAGCGATGGAAACCGCGATCCGTAATATTCGCCGTTTCCACGAAGCACAGATCCCCGCACCAATTACGGTAGAAACCCAAGCAGGTGTTGTTTGCCAGCAAATCACTCGTCCCATTGATGCGGTTGGTTTGTATATTCCGGGTGGCTCAGCACCGTTATTATCGACAGTCATGATGTTAGGAACCCCGGCCAATATCGCCGGTTGCCGAAAAATTATTTTGTGTTCACCACCCCCTATTGCGGATGAAATTCTGTATGCGGCAAAGCTGTGTGGCATTACAGAGATTTTCCAAGTTGGCGGTGCGCAAGCGATTGCTGCGATGGCTTTCGGAACGCAAAGCATCCCTGCGGTAGATAAAATTTTCGGCCCAGGCAATGCTTACGTAACGGAAGCGAAACGCCAAGTGAGCCAAAGCCACGAAGGCGCAGCCATTGATATGCCAGCGGGTCCGTCTGAAGTGTTAGTGATTGCCGATAGCCAAGCAAATCCCGCGTTTACCGCATCTGACTTACTATCCCAAGCAGAGCATGGTCCTGATTCCCAAGTTATTTTATTAACTGATAATGAAAATTTTGCCCAACGTGTAATAGCGGAAACAGAAAAACAGCTTGCCCTGCTATCTCGTGCAGATATTGCCAGAGAAGCCCTGAGTGCCAGTCGCGTCATTATTGCTGATTCCATAGCACAATGTGTGGAAATCAGTAACCGCTACGGGCCAGAGCACTTGATTTTGCAAACCCGTGATGCCGATGATTTAGTGGCGGCCATCACCAGTGCTGGGTCGGTGTTTGTCGGTGATTGGTCACCTGAATCCGCTGGGGACTATGCATCGGGTACCAACCACGTTTTACCCACCTATGGTTATACAGCAACATATTCAAGCCTCGGTCTTGCGGATTTTATGAAACGCATGACCGTGCAAAAGCTGTCTAAACAAGGGTTATTAGGCTTAGCCAACACCATTGAAACGTTAGCGCAGGCGGAACAACTGACTGCCCACAAAAATGCGGTGACTTTACGTGTCGCAGAACTTAAAAAACAAAATCAGGAGTAAGTCATGAGCCAAAAATTTAATGCCGCTAGCCTTGCACGTGAAAATGTGAAAACCATGACCCCTTACATGTCTGCACGCCGTTTAGGGGGAAATGGAGACGTCTGGCTTAACGCTAACGAATACCCCATCGCCCCTGATTACCAATTCAGTGAACGCAACCTAAACCGCTATCCAGAATGCCAACCTGCGGCGGTGATCAACAATTATGCAGCCTACGCGGGTATTGAGCCTGAACAAGTCTTAGTGTGTCGTGGTGCAGACGAATCCATTGAACTGCTGATCCGCGCATTTTGTGAACCCGGCAAAGATGCAGTGATGTTCTGTCCCCCCACTTACGGCATGTACAGCGTCAGTGCGGAAACCTTCGGTGTCGAACAGAAAAAAATAATGGCGCTGCCAGATTGGTCATTAAATGTGGCCGCTATTCGTGAAAATTTCACCAATACCAAATTAATTTATATTTGCAGCCCAAATAACCCAACTGGCAATATTATCGATAACAACGCATTGCAGGAAGTTTTAGATATGGCCGCAGGCCGTGCGCTGGTCGTTGTCGATGAGGCCTATATTGAGTTTTGTCCACAATACAGTGTCGCAAATTGGTTAGCAAACTACCCAAATTTGGTGATTTTAAGAACCTTATCCAAAGCTTTTGCTTTAGCAGGATTGCGCTGCGGTTTCACATTAGCATCCTCGGACATCATTGAGGTTTTATTAAAAGTTATTGCCCCTTACCCGTTATCAACACCGGTTGCGATGATTGCTGCACAAGCTCTGGATACACAAGGTATCGCCACCATGAAAAGTCGTGTGGCAACCGTAACAGAAAATCGTATTGCCCTGTCTGAAGCATTGCGGAGCTTATCGGTTGTTGAAAAAGTCTATCCCAGTGAGACCAACTACATTTTAGTGCGCTTTACCGATGGCAATAAGGTATTTAAGGCCCTGTGGGATCAAGGCATTATCCTGCGTGATCAGAGCAAGCAGCCGGGGCTTGAAAATTGCTTGCGTATCACGATTGGGACCGAAATTGAAAATGTCCGTGTTATTGAAGCTATTAAAGCACTTTGCTAATTAGGAATGACTCATGAGCCAGAAAATTTTATTTATCGACCGTGATGGAACATTAATTACCGAGCCCCCCACTGATTTTCAAGTGGATAGCTTAAGCAAACTCGCCTTTGAAAAGGCGGTCATTCCAAGCTTACTTGCATTGCAAAAAGCCAATTATCGTTTAGTGATGATCACTAACCAAGACGGTCTTGGTACCGATAGCTTCCCGACTGCGGATTTTGAACCACCACACAACTTAATGATGCAAGTTTTTGAATCACAAGGGATAAAATTTGATGAGGTGCTGATCTGCCCGCATAAACCTGAGGATAATTGCGCCTGTCGCAAACCCAAACTGCAATTAGTCGAGCGCTACTTAGACAGCAATGTGCTCGACAGTGACAACAGTTACGTGATTGGCGACCGTGAAACTGATATTCAATTGGCAAAAAATATGGGGATCAAAGGGTTACGCTACAATGCAACGGATCTCGATTGGGAAACCATCACGGCACAATTAACCAAACGCGACCGTCATGCACGGGTGGAGCGCGTCACCAAAGAAACCCATATTCTCGTGGAAGTTTGGTTAGACAAAGAAGGTGGCAGCAAAATTAACACGGGTGTGGGCTTCTTCGACCACATGCTAGACCAAATTGCGACACACGGCGGCTTCCGTCTAAATATTGAAGTCAAAGGAGATCTGTTTATCGATGATCACCACACTGTTGAAGACACGGGTCTAGCTTTAGGTGAAGCGTTGAAAGTCGCACTGGGTGATAAACGAGGTATCGCACGCTTTGGTTTTGTACTGCCAATGGATGAATGCCAAGCACGCTGTGCGCTGGATATTTCAGGTCGTCCTCACCTTGAATATAAAGCAGAATTTAAATACCAGCGTGTAGGAGATTTAAGCACTGAAATGATTGAGCACTTCTTTAGCTCACTATCTTACGCCATGGGTTGTACCTTGCACCTGAAAACCAAAGGGAAAAACGATCACCACAAAGCGGAAAGCTTATTTAAAGTGTTTGGTCGCACCCTGCGCCAAGCCATCCGCGTTGAAGGAGATACATTACCAAGCTCAAAAGGGGTTCTTTGATGAACGTTGTTATCCTTGATACTGGTTGTGCTAATTTAGCCTCGGTAACCTATGCGGTAAAACGCCTTGGTTATCGCCCCGTTGTTAGCCGTGATACCAACACCATTTTACAAGCGGATAAAGTGTTTTTACCGGGGGTTGGAACCGCGAGTGCAGCGATGGAAAAGCTGATAGAGCGTGAATTAGTGCCTTTAATTAAAGCCCTGACTCAACCCGTTTTAGGGATTTGTTTGGGTATGCAATTACTGGGTAGTATCAGTGAAGAAGGCCAAACAGAAATTCCATTACTTGGTCTGATTGATAGCCCTGTACGCAAAATGGATGCCAATGGCTTACCGGTTCCCCATAGTGGTTGGAACCAAGTTAAAGCCCTCGCAGGGAACCCATTATTTAAAGGAATTGGTGATGACGCCTATTTTTATTTTGTGCACAGCTATTCAATGCCAATTTCAGAAAATACCATTGCGCAAACCCAATATGGCAACCCCTTTAGCAGTGCAGTGAATCGCGATAACTTTTACGGCGTGCAATTTCACCCTGAACGATCAGGTGCCGCTGGCGCTCGCTTGATTCAAAACTTTTTGGAGATGTAAAAACCATGATCATTCCTGCATTAGATTTAATTGATGGCACCGTAGTGCGCTTACATCAGGGGGATTACGCTAAGCAAACAGATTACGGCACTGACCCACTTCCTCGCTTACAACAATATGAAAAAGAAGGGGCAAAACTCCTACATCTGGTGGATTTAACCGGGGCGAAAGACCCACAAAAACGCCAAATTCCATTATTAAAAAAATTATTGGCAGGTGTCAGCGTACCAGTGCAAGTTGGCGGAGGTATTCGTACCGAAGATGATGTCAAAGCGTTACTTGAAGCTGGGGCAACTCGTGTGGTGATTGGTTCAACCGCAGTCACCCAACCTGAATTAGTGAAAACTTGGTTTGAAACCTATGGCGGGGAAGCCATTGTTCTGGCATTAGACGTGCGCATTAATGCACAAGGGGTGAAAGAAATTGCTATCAGTGGCTGGCAAGAAAATTCCAATTTAACCTTGGAGCAAGCCATTGAAATCTATCGTCCTTACGGGCTAAAACATGTGCTTTGTACTGATATTTCAAAAGATGGCACCTTGGCAGGTTCTAATGTCAATCTATACCAAGAAATCAGCCAAAAATTCCCTGATATTGCCTTTCAAGCCTCGGGGGGGATTGGTAATTTAGATGATATCGCAGCCATTCCTGCTTCAGGTGCCGCAGGGGTTATCGTGGGCAGAGCATTACTCGAAGGTAAATTTACCGTTGCGGAGGCAATCGAATGTTGGCAAAACGCATAATTCCTTGTTTGGACGTTCGCGACGGACAAGTCGTTAAAGGTGTCCAATTTCGTAACCACGAGATCATCGGCGACATTGTGCCGTTAGCACAGCGCTACGCACAAGAAGGCGCTGACGAGCTGGTCTTTTATGATATTACCGCATCGTCTGATGGCCGGGTTGTTGATAAAAGTTGGGTCGCTAAAGTTGCAGAAGTGATTGATATCCCGTTTTGCGTTGCGGGCGGGATCAAAAGCGTGGAAGATGCATCGCAAATTTTATCTTTTGGTGCAGATAAAATTTCAATTAACTCTCCGGCACTGTCTGATCCGACCTTGATCACCCGTTTAGCCGACCGCTTTGGCGTACAATGTATCGTTGTGGGCATTGATACTTGGTTCGATGAGAGTACCAATGAGTATCAGGTGTACCAATTTACGGGGGATGAAAAACGCACGACGCAAACACGCTGGAGAACCCTTGATTGGGTAAAAGAAGTCCAACAACGCGGTGCGGGTGAAATCGTATTAAATATGATGAACCAAGACGGTGTACGCCAAGGGTATGATCTGGTACAGCTGAGAAAAGTACGTGAAATATGCCAAGTGCCATTGATTGCCTCTGGTGGCGCGGGCGAAAAAGTGCATTTTCTTGATGCCTTTGCTGATGCTGGTGTCGATGGTGCCTTAGCCGCTTCCGTCTTCCACAAACAAATTATTAATATCGGTGACTTAAAACAATACCTAGCCGAAAATGGAGTTCAAATTAGAGTATGTTAACCTCAGAACAATGCAGCCAACTGGCATGGCAAAAAGTCGACAATCTGATGCCTGTTATCGTGCAACACGCGGTTTCAGGAGATGTGCTAATGCTGGGATATATGAACCCAGAAGCATTACAAGTCACCTTAGACAGCCGTAAAGTGACCTTTTATTCAAGAACCAAGCAACGTTTGTGGACAAAAGGTGAAACCTCTAATCACTTTCTAAACTTAGTCGATATCTACCCTGATTGCGATAGCGATACGCTATTAGCGCTCGCCCTACCCGATGGCCCAACCTGCCATAACGGGACGCAAAGCTGTTTTGCCCCGGCACAAAGCGATTGGGGCTTTTTATTTGAGCTAGAAACACTGTTAAAAGAGCGTAAAACCGCTTCACCAGAAAGCTCTTATACTGCTCGCCTATATGCAAGTGGCACCAAACGTATTGCACAAAAAGTGGGGGAAGAAGGCGTCGAAACCGCACTCGCCGCTACCGTCAATGATCGTGCCGAATTAACCAACGAAGCCGCGGATTTGATGTACCATTTAATGGTTTTACTGCAAGACCAAGACCTTGATTTAAGTGCGATTATCAAACGGCTAAAAGAGCGCCATCAGTAATGCTTAAGCTGCCTGCAAGGCTGGCAGCTTAGGTTGTTGACAAAGTGGGAGAAAAGCGTGTTTTTTCCCACTTTGTGTTATCAGGCGAAAATCAACATATTGATTTTCCTTGTTTATTTTCAAAACCTATCCAACCTGCCGCCAAACATGTTATGTTTGGCGGCAGTCTGAGCTGCCAGCGAGGCTGGCAGCTTTACTATCTAATACTGCATCAGTATGTCTGAGTGAATTTTCCATTGATGCTGCGTTGAGAGGCTCTTGCCTAAAATGGCTTTAATTCGAATAAAAATTGACCATCAAAGATAAACAGCCCCTAGAACCGTATCTCGATTAACTGGTCTCTTTATTTTTTGATAAAATATAATCAATTGCTAGATTTGGGGATAATCACTTTCTGATTTTTATTCTGTTGTATCTCAATCTAATCTTGCTATCATCTCCCTGATATAGATGTGGTTTTTAAAGGAAAAAACGGTGTCAGAAAACGTAATTTTTAGGCAATTAACCGAATTATTGGATAATAATGGTGCCAAATACCGTGTGATGGAACACGCTAGCGCGGGGAAGTCAGAAGAGGTAGCAAAAATTCGTGGAACGCAACTTGGCCAAGGTGCTAAGGGGCTAGTATGCCATGTAAAAGGTAATGGGGTTCGCCAACATGTCCTAGCCATCTTACCCGCTGATAAACAAGCCGATTTAAGCAAGATTGCGTTAGCAATAGGTGGCACTCGTGCTTCCTTAGCGAGTCCAAAAGAAGTGGACGAACTGACTCAGTGTGTCTTCGGTGCTATTCCCCCATTTAGCTTTCACCCTAATTTAAAATTAATTGCAGATCCGCTGTTATTTAAACGCTTTGAGGAGCTTGCCTTTAATGCGGGTACATTAGAACGCTCTATTATTTTAAATACGGAAGATTACCAAAGAATAGCCGCTCCCACTTTGGTCGAATTTATTCGTACAGAAGAAAGCTAACCACCTAATCGTAAAAAGGGTTATTCCGCAGAATAACCCCAAACTCGATAAAACTAGCTTATTAGCCGTCGATCATACTCTTGGCTAGCTTTTTTTAATGCCACAAAATCCGAACCACAAATAAGCCGTTTTAATGCGTTAAACTTCTGTTCTGGCCACTCATAGATTTTCAGAGCCAATAATTCACTGATAATATCTGGCGAAAAACGGTAACTAATTGGCTTTGCTGGGTTACCCCCCACGATACAGTAAGGCTCAACATCTTTAACCACCATGCTATTCGCCGCTACCACCGCACCCTCACCAATTTTAACACCCGGCATGATAAAAGCCCGCATGCCAATCCATGCTCCATCCCCAATCACTGTATCCCCTTTCCCAACATAAGCTTCTTCAATATATTCAAGGAAGGGATACAAGCAGAACCAGTCTATTCGATGAGTATGATTTCCCCCCATCAAAATTACGGCTTCACTGCCAATACAAACATAATCGCCGATATACAGTTGGTCAACATCCCATGAAAGCAGCCAATCACGACTTTGCTCGTCCCCTTGTAAATAACGTACAACGGAATTTTCAAAACCGTCATCCCAACAATCACTATAATAACTATGGTGGCCTTTAATATGGATATTGGGGTTTTGCACAACTTCATGTAATAACTGGTATTTTGACCAATGTTTCTCACTCATGGTAATAAACCTATTTAATTTGTTTATGATTACCATAGAACGCTTTCTATGGTGATGTATTCGCGCTCAAAATACATCACACTTAGCCACTCGAGGCTGCTTTAATAAAGGACTTGCCATCTTATTCTCTTAAAGTCATTTTCAACACTGCTTATCAATAATATCATAAAAAGTTACACAACCAAAAATTCCATTAATTTTAATAGGTTAGTTATTTTTAGTTTCAGACTAACTTCAGCAAATAAGGCTTATCATTTTAATTTGCTTTATATAAATTAACTTTAAAATAATTATCAACCACAAACAAATAAAAAGGGACTTAATGAGTAAATATACCACTATTCCATTTCAAGTTATCAATAAAACTCCTGTTGATTTTACAAATTATTATTCAACTTTAAATAGCAACTCACTTTTTGATAATCTCAATTTTCTCATCGATGAAAAAAAACAAGAAATGGATTTAAATATAGAAAATATATTTAAACCAAATAAATTAAAAGAATTTATTGATATTATACCTCTTAGCTTACTGACTCCCCCCCATAATGCTAATACGCATTTTTTTAATCAAAATAAATTTATTAACCCCTTAACTCATCAAGAAGTCAGTGATACATCCGGCGATTTAAAAGGGGTCGTCTATTTTGCTCAAAATTCAATTATCCCTGCAATAAATAGAATTGAAGGAGATAGACAATCAACTTTAGTCCCTCATCGAAAAACGTTAGTTATGTTTAAACCGCAACACGCTATTTCATCAAAAGAGAATGTTTATGTGAAAGTTATCGACCCACAAGGCAATGAAATACATACACAAAAACTATTACCACCATCAATGCTCCCGAAAGTATCCTATCGCAATGTGTATAAAACAAATTTAGAAGCAACTCAATTTCACAATCCAGGATCTTTTGATGTTGAAATCGACAATGCTGAGCAATTAACTCAAATACTTACAAACCCCAATTATTTTAATAAACTGGTAGAACAACAGAATATTATTAAAATTGACTTTAACAATATCATTTTAAATGATTGGGTTAAACCCCTTCACATTAACTCAGACCCTAAATATCAAGGGAAAAACATTGTATTACAAAACCATACTAATTCTGATATATCAATTAGATACAGCAACAAAAATTATACACTGAAACAGCAAGATACTGTTCAGTTTATCTGTGATGTAAATGGAAGATGGCTAACTGAATCTGATACAAAACAGCTAAAAAAACGCGCTGCTGAAAAAAGTGCCCCTAATAAACTTGATTATAAATCAACGGATATATCAATAAGCAACTTCAATGAAAACTTTAAATATGATGAAGTCATAAATGAAAAAGAAAACTTAATCAAAATGAAACATAGTACTCAGTTTATGAAGGATTTATTAGCGCATAACCAACGGGAGATCAGAGTTGATATTGATGATAATAACTGGGTTGACTCAATAAAACTCCCAGATGGTAATCATTACTGTTACATTACCTTTAATACCACCGCCAGCAAACCCACTAATATTTATTTTGATAACAAGCAGATAGAGTTAAAAAAAGGAGCCCCCATTAACCTTGACTTCATTATGCAAGACAAAAAGTGGCGAAGCAATCCGTTGGTTGTTCTCCCTGAACAGATAAATAACCTCGAATATATGGAGGAAACTTGGTCTACATCTATTTCAAAAGAGTATATTCAACCCAATCTGAAGCTTGAGTTTATCCATAATGATAAGACAGGAACCCTATCTGATATCACTATTGGTGCACCTACAAAATTAACCTTACATCTCCTTGATATCGGTGTCTTTACACCGCCACGTGATAACTTCGATTTTATGGATACGGCTGAATTAAATCGCCAATTTTATCAAAATATTCCCGTTTCAACATTACAGGTTAATCGCTATGACCCAACTTATGTAGATAGTGTCGTTTTTGGTGATGGAACAATTTTACAGAATGTCATTCCTGAAAATGGTGGCTGGCATGAACGGTCAATTGCCAACATTACGCGACAAATATATGGGGAAGGCATCCATATGGCCACCTCAGGAATTAATAGCTCACCAGATAACGGGCCAACATTCGTTCCAACTCCCCAAATGGTTATCTACAATGCCATTGGTCGATATCAAAATGGTCTGGTTGTTCATGGTGGAACAGGAAGCTATGTTGGTGGCCTTGCTTCTGTAGAAGATTCTGTCGGTAATGAATTTAGTCATGAACTGGGTCATAATTTTGACCTTATCGATTTTTATGGAGGCGGTCGCGAACTGGGTATCCACCGCAGATCTCATGAGAGAAATTCAACGTGGGGTTGGGATGCGGATAATAATATGTTTCTCCCAAACTTTGATAGATCTGGAAGGGCGAGTCGTGATGCGATGAATGGGGGGAGTCCAAATGACAACGATAATAATGCATATACCCTTTATACGCCGAATACATTAGCAGCAATCCAAAAACGCCTCGAAAAACTTTATACTTTTGCCCCTGAGGCTTCTACTGGCTATCAAAAATGGGATCCTGCCACCCAACGCATGGAAAATACCCATTTAGCATTACCTCACTTTCTGCAATTTAATGTCCCTGTTACGAATGGAAAGGATATTTCTCAATGTGACCTTTATAAAATGCTGGAAAAATATGATAGTTTAAAAATCCAGCTAGGGAATGGCTATCATAGCCCAAATATCTATTTACCTAGAGCAGAGCCG
This sequence comes from Providencia rettgeri, assembly GCF_041075285.1. Lineage (NCBI taxonomy): Bacteria > Pseudomonadati > Pseudomonadota > Gammaproteobacteria > Enterobacterales > Morganellaceae > Providencia > Providencia rettgeri. The sequence goes on from NZ_CP163512.1 coordinate 2,343,827, forward strand.
CGAAATGAAGGTAATACAATAACCATTAAAACTTTTGCAGAATGGAGCAGTCACATTGTTCTCAATGGGATACAAGAAGAAATTAAGCAAAATGAAACAATTACCTATGTCTCTGATGGTAAAACATGGAATAAAACAGAGGATGTAGGGTTTTATCGTCCCCCCATAAAACAAGATGTCCCTGTCATTACGGTCCTTGGTTATTACGATCCTGAAAACCAGATTTTAGTCACTGATCCAAGCAAACAAAAATCAAATCACATACAGGATATTTTATATGGATCATCAGGAATGGTTTACAAAGCGAATGACGGGCTAGATGCATGCTCTTCTTATATTGAATTTGATCTTGAAGATGGGACAACACGGCAATATAAACTTTATGGAACTAATTTCAATAAATCACGTATGAATCGATTTCATATTAATATTGAGAGAGAGTTAAACCCGACTAAAGTAAAAATCTTTATTAACGGAGAACTTAAAGATTCTGTAGATATTGAAAGAAGAAGCCTAACATTGCCCACTACAATTAATGGCCTAACCGTTTAAATGACTTGGTAAGAGCAGGCTTATCGTACCTGCTCTTAAAAAACTAATGAGAACCCACTAATTTTAAGCTAGCTTTTCTCGCCACTAATCCAAAAATACACCCAATCAGCATCACTATTGCCAGAGATAACTTAGGTGCGATAGGTAATGTAATAGCGATAAGGCCTAAGGCGGCTCCCCCTGCCATTTGCACAAATCCCACCAATGCAGATGCCGTTCCTGCTTCATTACCAAAAGGCTCTAAAGCGTAACTCGTTGCAGTACCCATCATAAAAGCCAGCCCAGTACAGGCACAAGCGACAGGTAACATATAAACCAGCCAATGGCTTTGGATCACTTCTGGCAATACAACAAAGCTAAATACCAATCCCAAACAGCCAATTGCCATCATTGAACTTCCCACTAATAAACATGCAGGACGACCAATTTTATGAATAAAATAGTTTGCAATATAACTGGCAAACATGATCCAAAAACCATTAATACCAAAGACAATGGAAAACGCGAGTGGGCTCAGTTTGGCATCCCCCATCAACACTGTTGGGGCAAGGGAAACATAAGTTAGCGCCATTCCCATAGTACCTGCATTCACTAGCGCAAAAATAATAAATTGCCGATTGCCTAAAATTCGGCAATACGTTTTCAACGGAATAATGTTAACTTTTGGTAAGTTTGTTGGCCGTGTCTCGGGCAAAAATAGCCCGATTAACCCCAGTATAATAACCGCATATAATGCTAAGAACCAAAACGGTGCGCGCCAGCCCCAAGCTTCAGCCAACAAGCCACCCAATAGTGGTGCAAGTGCAGGGACAATATTGAGTGTGCCATTGAGAAAGCCGAATGCGCGAGCCGCTTCAGTACCGTTCATACGATCGCGCACGCAACTAAATGCCACAACAGAAGTACAACACACCGCAACGCCTTGTAGCAAACGCGAAGCGATAAACACTGTTGGTGTAGTCGCTGCAATAGCAACACCCGATCCGATAATATAGAGTACCATGCCAACTATCGCGACAGGCTTACGCCCATATCGGTCCACCAGCGGTCCAGAAATCAGTTGTCCCAAACCTAATACTAAAATAAAAAGCGCGATGGTCGATTGAATAATCGATTCGCTGCTACCTAAATCCTTCGCAATATCTGGGATTGTCGGCAGGTATAAATCAATGCCCAATGGGCCAAGTAGGACTAATAAAAGTAATAAAAGCAAAAAGTTACGCATAAAACTATGCCCAGATACCGTGATAAAAAGTGATATAACCCAAAGTTAGATAAATAATTTAGCAGAACGCATTTATCTGTTAACAAAAAAGCACACAAAAATGAATAAACTCATCATTTATCTCTGCTATTTTTAGCGACCTGTAAAAGGCAAAAAAAGCGCTAAATATAGCGCTTTCATGCTGCTGACAAACATAACATGTTTGGCGGCAGGTTGGATAGGTTTTGAAAAAATAAGGAAAATCAATATATTGATTTCCGCCTGATAACACAAAGTGGGAAAAACCACGCTTTTATCCCACTTTGTCAACAACCTCAAGGCGCTAAATATAGCGCCTTCTTGCATCATCGGTAAGGATGAGGTTGGAATTACTCCATCCATTCGGTGTGGAAAACACCGTCTTTATCGGTACGTTTATAGGTGTGAGCACCGAAGTAGTCACGCTGCGCTTGGATCAAGTTTGCAGGTAATACTGCTGAACGGTAGCTATCATAATAAGAAATAGCCGCAGAGAAGGTTGGTGTTGGAATACCATTTTGTACGCCATAGCACACAACATCACGCAGTGCTTGCTGATATTCATCCGCAATTTGCTTGAAATATGGCGCTAACAGTAAGTTGGCAATTTTCGCATCTTGGTTGTAAGCATCGGTGATTTTTTGCAGGAATTGCGCACGAATAATACAGCCTGCACGGAAGATTTTAGCAATTTCACCGTAGTTCAGATCCCAATTGTATTCATCTGACGCGGCTTTTAACTGCTGGAAGCCTTGCGCATAAGAAACAATTTTACCTAAATACAGTGCACGGCGAATTTTCTCAATAAACGCTTTTTTATCGCCTTCAACCGCTTTCAATACTGGCCCCGTTAACACTTTAGAAGCTGCAACACGCTGATCTTTTAAGAAAGAAATATAACGAGCAAAGACAGATTCGGTGATCAGAGTCAGCGGAATGCCTAGATCCAGCGCACTCTGACTTGTCCATTTACCTGTCCCTTTGTTTGCCGCTTCATCTAAAATCACGTCAACCAAGTATTGACCGTCTTCATCTTTTTTCTTGAAGATATCTGCTGTGATTTCAATCAGGTAGCTGCTCAACTCACCTTTGTTCCACTCTGCAAAGGTGTCTGCCAGCTCTTCATTGCTTAGGTTTAATGAACCTTTTAACAGCGAATAAGCTTCAGCAATCAATTGCATATCACCGTATTCGATACCATTGTGCACCATTTTCACATAATGGCCTGCACCATCTGCACCAATATAGGTTACACAAGGCTCACCTTCTGCCTTCGCTGCAATTTCTTTTAAAATTGGCGCAACCAGTTCATAAGCTTCTTTTTGACCACCAGGCATAATGGAAGGACCTTTTAATGCCCCTTCTTCACCACCGGAAACACCGGTTCCAATGAAGTTAAAACCTTGCGCAGATAATTCACGGTTACGGCGGATAGTATCCGTAAATAACGTGTTACCACCGTCAATAAGGATATCACCCTTGTCAAGATGAGGCGTCAGGGAGGCAATTGTTTTGTCCGTTGCTTCACCCGCCTTGACCATCAATAAGATACGACGTGGTTTTTCCAGAGAGTCTACAAATTCTTCAATTGTATAGTTAGGAACGAGGTTTTTCCCTGGATTTTCGGCAATGACTTCATCTGTTTTATCTTTAGAACGGTTAAAGATAGATACTGAGTAACCGCGGCTTTCAATATTGAGCGCAAGGTTACGCCCCATGACCGCCATTCCGACAACACCAATCTGCTGCTTTGACATGAACAACTCCTGTCTGATTAGGACCAAGTCAGCCTTAAAGCGCTGACATTCTGTTAACGGGATCACATATTAACCTAGGATTGTGCAGCATGGTAGTTATTGATGCAATCGATAACGTACACAACACCATTTTTGTCAAGAATTGTCCAACTATCCCCCAAATAATTCGAGTTGCAGGTAGACGACAAGCCAAGATAGACGGCGAGTATAGATAAACGAGGTGACTCGGTGAGCGTTGCGTAATCAACAGCGCTGCAACTTGAAGGATTTCGAGTATAAAGTGAATTTTTATTGATATTTCTTTCAACAAACCGCATTATTCACCAGTCGGTATAAGCCGTCATATCAGAAGGTAAAACAAACTGTATGGAATGGATCGCAGATCCTTCGATTTGGGCGGGCCTCGCTACCCTAATCGTTCTAGAAATCGTTCTTGGTATTGATAACCTCGTCTTCATCGCCATTCTGGCAGATAAGCTCCCGCCAAAGCTGCGTGATAGAGCCCGTGTAACTGGACTTTTATTAGCCTTAGTTATGCGTGTAGTGCTGCTATTTAGCCTGTCATGGCTTATTACCCTAACAAAGCCAATATTAACGCTTTTTGAGCATCCTTTTAGTGCCAGAGACTTAATCATGTTGGTTGGGGGGCTGTTCCTCTTGTTCAAAGCCACTATGGAATTGAATGAGCGGCTAGAAGGTAAAGACGAACACACGAATACTCAGCGAAAGACATCGAATTTCTGGGCTGTTGTTGCACAAATTATTGTGCTTGATGCAGTATTCTCTCTAGACTCTGTCATAACAGCAGTCGGTATGGTTGACCATATCGGTGTGATGATTGCGGCAGTCACGATTGCTATGCTGCTGATGATCTGGGCAAGCAAACCACTGACCAGCTTTGTCAACAACCACCCAACCATTGTCATACTCTGTTTAAGCTTCTTGTTAATGATTGGTTTCAGCTTAGTCGCCGAAGGTTTTGGTTACGCCATTCCTAAGGGCTATCTGTACGCTGCAATTGGCTTCTCGATTATGATTGAAGTCTTGAACCAATTCGCCCAATTTAACCGCCGTAAATTCCTTAAAGGTTCGCGCCCATTGCGTGAACGGACGGCAGAAGCCGTCTTACGTATTTTAAGTGGTAATACCGAAAGAGGGGAACTAGACCCACGGACGTCTGATCTTATCGCAGATAACAAGCCCGTCTTTGATCCGCAAGAGCGTTTGATGATAGCTCGTGTGCTCGGCATGGCACAACGCAACGTTGAAAGCATCATGACTTCACGCCACGATGTGGACTATCTCGATATCAATAAGTCCTCTAGCGATTTATTGCAATTGATGGAGAAAAACCCACACTCGCGCCTTGTGGTTATTGATGAAACGATCAGCGATGAGCCTGTTGGTGTTGTACATGTAATGGACTTAGTGAAGCAGCAACTGCGCGGTAACCCTCTGGACTTACGTGCGTTAATCACTCAACCGCTGATCTTCCCTGAGGGTTTATCACTGTTAAAAGCCCTTGAACAGTTCCGTAAAGCTCATACCCATTTCGCCTTTGTGGTGGATGAATTTGGTTCCATTGAAGGTATCGTTACCTTAACCGACGTGATGGAAACTATCGCAGGTAACCTGCCTGTCGGTGAAGAAGAAAACGACTCACGTCATGATATTCAAAAGCTGGATGACGGGACTTGGATCGCCAATGGCTTTATGCCGTTGGAAGACCTGATCATGTTTGTGCCGATGGAATTGGATGAAAAACGTGAATACGAAACCATCGCTGGCCTCTTAATGGAGCATTTACAACGTGTTCCCGAGGTTGGAGAACAGGTCACCATTAATGGCTGTGTATTCCAACCCCTTGAAGTCAATAGCCATCGCGTAAATAAAGTCCTGATCACCCCTCCATCCGGTGAAGGAGAGGGTTATGAGTATGAAGATGACTAACCACTAATTGCTATTTAATACCGGTCTATCAGGCCGGTATTTTTTTACATACAACTCCATTAAGAAGTAAATAAATCAAACTGATAAAGACAAAAGTGGCATCGTTTTTTAAAAGAAACAAACATTGTAATAATGAATAATTTGACACATTAAATATATCTAACTTTAATAAAAGGTCATGTTATGTCGTTAAAAGTTCAACAATCAAATATCAATACATTTCAAAAAACGAATATTAATCAGAGCGCAAATAAATCACCAAGTAGTGTCGCTAATAAAGCAAGTCACCTGCAAAACAATGCTGAACTCCGCCCTGTAATTGCTGAAAAAGAAATTAGAAATCCAGAGCTTAGACAAATGTCCTCCATGACTAAAGCTCCTTCCATTAAAATTACAACGGAAAAAACAGTTCATAAAAAAGACATCAACGGTCTGAAATCTAGGTTAGCAAACATTGAATCAAAGATTAATCGCATCATAACAAACGATCGTTCAGCTTGGGTACTATCCCCTAATGAAGTGAAAGCAGACTTAGATAAATTAAAAAACTCAATCACACGGTACCAAAAGCTGCTAGATAGTTCTTCATACAACCATGCTAGTTTCAAACAAAAAGAGCTCACGAAACTACAAGATAATGCTAAAAAAACCACCAAGCATCTTGAACTAGCGGATACAGCTTTTAAAACAAAAATAGAACGAAGCAGCAGAGCATATCTTGATAATAAACAAGCCCACATTGATTTTATTAATGGAAACAAGAAGCCATCTAAATTTGATATCCAATAATATTAGTTACTAAGTTAGTTTATACCCAACCATAATGATAGAACCGCCAATTTTCGGCGGTTCTATCATTAAGTCTAAAGCGCATTCAATAACTCATTAAGCCCTTTATTTTCTTCTTTTCTCAAGAAGTTACCAATCGCCTCTTTAGCTTGTGTACGCAGCTCATTGCGCAGTAATTTTTCCACATCAAGTTGATATTGCAAACTATGCCAATTTCCATAAATACGCAGTGGAATATTCATGCCTTGCAGTTGCTGAACAAGGCGTGAATCCCCTGCCCAGCCACCAAAAATATTGACCCCCAAATTCACATCAATAGTTTCATTTGGAATATTTACACGGCCTTGACCTTGAATATTCACCACGTTGGATTTCCCATTCATTGATGAAATATTCATATTGCCTTTATTTAAGTATCCCTTGACGGTAAATAATTCAACTTCTGTATAATTTCCGGTATTTATAGGGGCGTTAATTTTATTGGTCACACGGGAAATAGACTGCTGAATTAATTGAGGAATATTCAAACCATGCAATTTAGCATTTCTAAGTTCAAAATTAATAGGGCCTTGCCATTGGTTTTTCACCGCATAATCGTCATACCCCACCCCCGACAATGCGCCGTTGAGGGAGATAATACCACTTAATTTTTGCGGCATATTGAATGCTTTTAATAACGGTGTTAAGTCAATGTTTTTAAAGTTAGGTTTTGCCGAAACTGTCACGGGTGTCGCACTGTAATTTAGGGTAACAGGTAATGAAAAGTCCCCTCCAAATGCTTTTCCTTCTAATTTAGACACCGTTAAACGCGGTGTTTGATTTTGAGCGCTGATCACCACATCATTGACCGACATACCACGGTAAATTAAATTGCCTACCGTTAACTCTACATCCGCAGTAAATGATTTTAAAACGGACAAGTCATATCGTTGTGTACTCGCTCCAGAAATAACAGGTTTAACACCAACTCGGTTATTATTCGTTTGCGCATCAGAAGTTGACGTTGCAGGTAACGTACCTAACAAATTATCTAAATCGAGTTTTTCAGATGCAAATTTAACTGCCAGTTGAGGAATTTCGCTTAATTTAACGTTGATATCCCCGGTTAGTAGACTTTCATTGGCTTTAATTGATAGATGAGTTAAATTTGCGCTAGGCTCTTGCCCTTTGGTATACAGAAAATCCGTGGTGATTTGCCCTGCGATACCACTTTCGGGTAAGTCTACGCCACTAAAGGTATAGTCAAACTGGGTTAATCGGCCGCTAATCTTTTGGTTAATCGAGGATAAGTCCACATCTGCACGAGTATCAAACACAAACTCCTGCTGATTTTTGTTTAAATTCCCACTGAATTTTACCGCCACTTGTTGATGATTATTTTTTTTCAATGACAGATTAATATTGCGCAAGTTAAACTCATCTTTCGCTGTTTGCCAAATCACTAAACTGTTAGAAATATCAATTTTTTCTATATCTAACAGCCAATGACTCTTATCAACTGACGCTGTTTGAGGCGTTGTTCCCCCGGGCGCAATCGGTGCGCTGCTGTGTGTTTGTGGCTCACTTTCTGGTGTTTTGCGGATCACTGCACCATCAATAACAATTTGTTCAACAGATAAACGATGGGAAATTAAAGGCCAGAGTTCAACATCTAAGCGCATGTTTTCAGCACTTAAAACTGGTTTGGAAGCATTCGGGGCAGTTAAGGAAACAGGGCCTGTGATAATACTTAAGGTCGGCCAAACATGCCAACGCATATCCCCATTAAATTCAAGCTGATAGCCACTTTTTTTCTCTACTTGTTCGACAATATAATGGCGAAAATCATTCGGATTTACCAACATCACCAATGCTGTCAACCCCGCAACGATGACGACAAGTAAAATAATCAGTGTCGTTAAAAAACGTTTCATGCTTCCCTCTCTTAAACTTTGTCTGCGACCATCACCACCGTGAACTCACACCATTGCTTTCCCTAAAAATGGGCAAAAATCACGCTATTAAAATCCATTAATAACGCAATTTTCGCAAAGTTTAGCGAGTATCAGTCTTCACTGATACGGCTACCAACAGCTCCTTGTTGATTTTTATATTTTGCATCTTGGCGACTATTGTAAGGACGGTCCGCACTGCCTGATAACGGCTCAAAACTCAGCGCGCCAATCACCATGCCAGGACGTAATGCTAAGGGTAATTTACCTGAATTATAAAATTCTAATACTATCTGCCCCTTCCAGCCAGGATCAATACGATGCGCTGTAACATGCACCATTAAACCTAATCTCGCGAGTGAAGAGCGACCATCCAGCCAACCGACAAGGTTATCAGGGAGCGTAACAGACTCAAGCGTGACCGCAAGTGCTAATTCCCCCGGATGTAAGAAAAAGGGTTCATCTTCACTTAGCACGATCTCATCACTCATCACACGATCCAGTGCGGCATTCACTTCATCTTTTGGGCCACTTAAATCAATATACGCCGCTGTATGTCCTCGGAAAACACGAAATTGATTTCCCAAACGGACATCTGCGGTCGCACCATTGATCCTTTCAATAGGTGGGCGTGGGCTAATCTCTAATTTACCATCATCCATCCATTGAATAATATCGCGGTCACAAAGACGCATGGCTGTTTCCCCCATCATAATGTTAGTCTCTGCCTTGATTAATCTTGGCAAAATTCCCCGATCTTCGCCTTCAAAATATCAATGGCCACACGGTTTTTACCTCCGCGAGGGACAATGATGTCCGCATACTGCTTTGACGGCTCAATAAACTGTAAAAACATTGGACGAACCGTTTTATTATATTGGTCAATCACGGAATCCAATGTTCTGCCTCGTTCATTTACATCACGTTTAATGCGGCGCATCAAGCAAATATCGAGTGGTGTATCAACAAAAATCGAAAAATCCATCTCACTACGTAGGCGTTTATCGGTTAACAATAAAATACCTTCGATAATAATGACTTTTTTAGGTTTGAATGTAATGGTTTTTTCTTTGCGAGTGTGAGCGACATAGTCGTATTGTGGGATTTCTACTGCTTGACCACTTTTTAGTGATCTTAGGTGTTCATAAAGTAAGCTGTGATCCATTGAATTAGGATGATCATAGTTCACTTTAAGGCGTTCTTCCATTGGCACATCTGCTTGGTCTTTATAATAACAGTCCTCTGGAATAACACCGATATTATGATCACCGACCTTTTCTCTTAATTCACGATATAGCGTGCTGGCAATTAAGCTTTTGCCAGATGCAGAGGCTCCCGATATACCTACAATGGTACAGTGATGCGCTATGTCAGTCATAAAATGATAACCTGGTTAAATATTTTAGAAATGAAAAAGGCATAACATCTAAATGTTACGTTGGCGGGATTATAGGGGGTAATGGCGTGTTGTTCCAGCGTCCCACAACAAAGTTAGCTAAAAAAACGCCATTATTCGATGAAAAACCATCAATCGCCGATCAACGCTTTAGTTTAGTGGGGCTAAAAGGGCTTCTTACCTTCTAATGCAGCAATGCGATTCTCAATAGAAGGATGGGTGGAAAAAATAGAATCCCCTTTATTAAAAATATAGGCCGCTTTACGGTAAGCTTGCCCTGTACTGCTCTCATCATATTCATGGGTTTCATGTTGCCCTGAAATTTTTTTCAGCGCACTGATCATCGCTTGGTTATCAGATGTCAAATCAACTGCCGCCGCATCCGCCATATATTCCCGGGTACGGGATAAATAAAAATACAGAATTTGCGTGATCCATGGCAAAACAAAATTCAATACTAACAAAATCATTTGGGCTTTATTGGCGGCATTATTACGGCTTCGCCCTGCGGTACGGATAAAAATTTGACTAAATAAATTGGTTACAGTCAAAATTACGTTGGCTAAGATCCCCACATACAGAGTCAGTTTCGAATCTCCATGAATAATGTGTCCCACTTCATGTGCCAGAACGGCTTGGACTTCTTGACGGTTTAGTGTTTGTAACAATCCTCGCGTCACCCCAACTAACGCATTACGACTGTTCCAGCCCGCAGCAAATGCATTTGGCTCGTCACTTTCTAAAATATATAAACGAGGAATATAGCCTAAGCTTGCACTTAAACTGAGTTCTTCAATAATATTAACTAACTGTTTTTCTTCTGAGCTAATAGCATTTTCTTGGTTAATTTCTTTTGCATTCATGCCAGCCAACATCATTTTATGACCACGGAAATGAATATAAATCAACCCAAGAAACGTCAAGCCTAACACGATCAAGGTTGCAATTGGCATTTCTTTTAACGTCACAAACGCTATCGCGTTCTGAAGTAAATCTAATTGTTCATTTGGATGAGTAGCAATATCCGCTAATAACCCAATAATAAGCATAATAAAAACATAGCTCATTACCACAAAGCGTGTCCGAATATTATTTTTACGTATGACGTTACGAAAATCCATAAAGTACCCTGTTTTCTATCACAGATAATTATCGGAACGTCCTAAGCTGTTCCGATAATTTTTTCAAATAACAATGAACCAATAACTAGTCGAAATTAATACGGCGAGACTCTTCAGACTTAATGGTATCTTCGTCAAGACGCCAGTATTCTTTCGAAATTTTTAAGCTCGGAATAATGCCAACAATTAGCGCGGCTGGCATAGAAGCAATATAAGCATTATAGGTTTCTAATGAACGGTTATAACCACGTTTTGCAAAAGAAAGTTTATTTTCTGAAGAAACGATTTCTTCTTGTAGATTAGCCATTATTGCATCGGATTTCAGCTCTGGATAGGCTTCAACGGCGACGTTAATCGCACCACTACTCACCATTTTGGATAACGCATCTTCCGCTTCACGTGCTTTATCCCCTGTTGCATTTTGCGCCTGAGTACGTAGTTCAGTAATTTTACTGAATACTTCCGTTTCATGGCTTAAATATTTTTTTACTGTCGCAAGCAAGCTATCAAACACTTTTCCGCGACGATCTAATTGAACGGAAATTTCCGTTTCACTAGAAACTACAGCTTCACGTAATGCCACGATGCGGTTATAAAAATAAATAACGATCAGCACTACTACGACAATAAAAATTAAAAATTTCATAATCACCTTTTAGGGCTTACCCATAGGAAGAAAATTCATCAACACAGATATTCCCCTATTCTACGCGATCATCGTGCAATATAAAAACAATCCACACATAAATCAGAAAAAGAGAAAGTTGATAACCAGTAACTCATACAAATAAAAAGGCTATTTAGTGTTAAACACTAAATAGCCTCAGACTGCTGACAAACATAACATGTTTGGCGGCAGGTTGGATAGGTTTTGAAAATAAACAAGGAAAATCAATATATTGATTTTCGCCTGATAACACAAAGTGGGAAAAACCACGCTTTTATCCCACTTTGTCAACAACCTCAGGCTATTTAGCGTTAATCACTAAATAGCCTACATTTGAATTACTGTAAATTACACAGCACGGAATGAAATTTCCGTTGGGATTTTCTCCCCTTCCCAATACATTAGCGCAGAAATACCAGAAGCGATTTCACGGTAAATATCCGCAAACTCCCCTTCAGGATCACGCATAACAGTAGGTTGACCACGGTCGAGATCTTCACGCAAAGAAATATGCAGCGGTACTTGACCTAACAGTTTCGTGTTATATTTCTCTGCTAATTTTTCTGCACCACCCGTGCCGAAAATAGGTTCGACATGACCACAGTTACTGCAAATGTGTGCGCTCATATTTTCAACTACGCCTAAAACTGGCACATTCACTTTCTTAAACATCACAATACCTTTCATCGCATCAACCAAGGCAATATCTTGTGGCGTTGTGACGACAATTGCCCCTGTTACAGGGATATTTTGTGACAGTGTTAATTGGATATCCCCGGTTCCCGGTGGCATATCGATAACTAAATAGTCCAAATCAGGCCATAAGGTATCTTGCAGCATTTGCATTAGTGCCTTACTGGCCATTGGGCCACGCCATACCATCGCGTTATCGTCAGTGACTAAATAACCGATTGAGTTAGTTGCTAAGCCATACGCCATAATAGGTGCCATATGCTGACCATCTGGGGACGTTGGACGCTCTAACGTTGTACCTAACATATTTGGGATAGACGGGCCATAAATATCCGCATCAAGGATACCGACTTTCGCCCCTTCTTGTGCCAGTGCTAATGCTAAGTTTACAGATGTACTGGATTTACCTACCCCACCTTTACCCGAGCTCACTGCAAGAATATTGCGCACCCCATTAATGCCCGGTAAATCGTTCGCACGTTTTAGTGTCGTTACATTATGACGTAGCTTCCACTCGACAGCGTGAGCGCCTGTGAGTTGTTTTAACTCTGCTGTTTTTTCACTAATCAACGTTTGGAAAGGCCCTTTCCAAACAAATGGCATAACTAATTCGATGTGCAGCACATTATCCAACATAGCACAATGATGTAACGCTTTGATAGAAATCAGATTACGTTGCAGTGTTGGGTGTGTAAATGAAGCCAAAACTTTGGAGACTTGTTCAGTCAGCAGTTCTGGTTTGTTCTGCTCGGGGGATTTATCGTTCATCCCGGCTCCTTTATTTATATTTTTGAACTATAGATATCCTATATCACTCGATAAGCTACCTGAGATTAAATGGATATACTTTGACTGAGGTTAATCATAACAGAGAACACAAAAAATAGTGACGATATCGAAGCGTTATTCTTCATGACTGATTTTTACAGCACAGATAGATCAAAAATAGCGTATTAATACAATTCACTAGATTCAATTTATTGAAATAATTTAAAATATTGCAATACGACAGCCCTTTGGTTTCGATTAATACACATAAAAACTCACCATCAAAAAAATCAGCTCCTAGCCGTAAAAATCAGCAGCAAAGATAAACAGCCCTAGCACGCAAAAGCCTCGAACAGGCAAAAATTTCTTTTTCCAACAAATTTCCAATTAATCCTTTATACCCCTAGCAGCGATGGTTTTGATCGGTTAACATCAAAGACCCTTTTCAAATAATGGAAGTCAGAAAGTTACTATGTCTCAAGTCGCGAATAAATTACTGGTAACCTGTGCGTTACCCTATGCTAACGGTTCAATCCATCTTGGTCATATCCTGGAACACATTCAGGCTGATATTTGGGTCCGTTATCAGCGAATGCGCGGCAAAGAGGTTCATTTTATCTGTGCCGATGACGCGCACGGAACGCCTATCATGCTTAAAGCACAGCAACTCGGTGTGACACCTGAAGCCATGATTGCCGAAGTGAACCAAGAGCATCAGAACGATTTTGCTGGTTTTGCTATTAGTTATGATAATTATCACTCTACACACAGTGAAGAAAATAAAGAGTTATCAGAACTGATTTATGGAAAACTGAAAAATAACGGTTTTATTAAAAATCGCACAATTTCTCAGCTTTTCGACCCAGAAAAAGGCATGTTCTTACCAGATCGCTTCGTTAAAGGCACCTGCCCGAAATGTAAAGCAGAAGACCAATACGGTGATAACTGTGAAGTGTGTAGCGCAACCTACAGCCCAACAGAGTTAATCAATCCACGATCGGTCATCTCTGGTGCAACGCCTGTGATGCGTGATTCAGAACACTTTTTCTTTGATTTACCTGCATTTAGCGACATGTTACAAGCATGGACTCGCTCGGGTGCGCTACAAGAACAAGTTGCCAACAAAATGCAAGAATGGTTCGAATCAGGTTTACAACAGTGGGATATTACCCGCGATGCACCGTATTTCGGTTTTGAAATTCCTGATGCGCCGGGCAAATATTTCTACGTTTGGTTGGATGCCCCAATTGGTTACATGGGGTCATTTAAAAACTTGTGTAGCAAACGTGATGATCTGAATTTTGATGAATTCTGGAATAAGGACTCAAAAACAGACCTTTACCACTTTATCGGTAAAGATATCGTCTATTTTCACAGCCTGTTCTGGCCTGCCATGTTAGAAGGTAGCCAATACCGTAAACCAACTAATCTGTTTGTTCACGGTTATGTTACGGTTAATGGTGCAAAAATGTCTAAATCTCGCGGCACATTTATTACTGCACGTTCGTATTTAGACCATTTGGATGCAGACTGCTTACGTTATTATTATGCGGCGAAATTATCTTCCCGTATTGATGATATTGATTTGAACCTTGAAGACTTTGTTCAGCGCGTAAATAGCGACATCGTGAATAAAGTGGTTAACTTAGCGTCACGTAACGCAGGTTTTATCGCTAAACGCTTTGGCGGTAAATTGTCGGCAAACTTAGCTGAGCCTGACTTATATCAACAGTTTATCGATGCTGCCAAAGTGATCGGTGAAGACTATAACAATCGAGAGTACAATAAAGCTATCCGTGAAATCATGGCATTAGCTGATATTGCTAACCGCTACGTTGATGAGAAAGCCCCTTGGGTCGTGGCTAAGCAGGAAGGTAAAGACCAAGAGTTGCAAGATATTTGCTCAATGGGTATCAACCTATTCCGCATACTGATGACGTACCTGAAACCTGTTTTGCCGGGCCTAACCAAACGCGCCGAAACCTTTTTAAATACTGAACTGTCTTGGGATGAGATTAACACACCATTACTTGACCACAGTGTTGCACCGTTCAAGGCTCTGTTTAACCGCATTGAAATGGCGAAAGTCGATGCGATGGTTGAAGCATCAAAAGAAAGCATCAAGCCAATCCAGCAAGTGACTGGTCCTCTTGCTGACGACCCAATTCAAGATACAATCACCTTTGATGATTTTGCAAAAATTGATCTGCGAATTGCATTAATCAAACAGGCTGACTTTGTCGAGGGTTCCGATAAGCTTCTGAAATTGCAATTGGATATTGGTGGAGAGACTCGCCAAGTGTTTTCTGGCATTCGCTCTGCATACCCGGATCCAAAAGCTTTAGAAGGTCGTTTAACGGTGATGGTGGCTAATCTCGCACCACGTAAAATGCGTTTCGGCGTATCCGAAGGCATGGTGATGGCTGCGGGCCCTGGTGGTAAAGATATTTATCTGCTTAGCCCTGATAGTGGGGCACAGCCAGGTATGCAAGTTAAGTAACACTGATTTGTTATAGAGCCTTTTTAGCCTGTGAAAGTGGAGAGCAAAACTCTCCACTGAGGTTCTTAACTAAGTGGGATAAAAGCGTGGCTTTTCCCACTTTGTGTTATCAGCCGAAAATCAATATATTGATTTTCCTTATTTTTTTAAAACCTATCCAACCTGCTGGCAAACCTAATCGGTTTGCCAGCAGTCTGAGTGGAGAGCAAAGCTCTCCACTTTTTTATTGCCTTTTTATTGTGATCGGTAGCACAATAAAAGCGTTAATTGTATGATGAATAGATGTTAAGCTACGAGGCAACGCTCATGTCATTTAAACAGGTGCTGATAACGGGGTGGCAGTACTTGCGAGCTTTCGCAATACTTTACTTCTGCCTGATAGTCGGAAACCTTATCTCTACCCTACTTCCTTTTGCCATTCCTGGCAGTATTGTCGGCATGTTAATTTTATTTGCATTGCTAGCGCTGCAAATTATCCCTGCTCACTGGGCACAACCCGGATGCAGTATTTTACTGAAAAATATGACCATTCTGTTTGTGCCTATCGGTGTAGGTATCATGAATTATTATGACTTACTGAGTCAGCAGTTGATCCCAATTGTGGTTTCCTGCGTTGTCAGTACCTTAATTGTGATGATTGTTGTCGCCATCAGCTCCAACTATATTCACAAAGAACGCCCTGTCGTGGGGGCTAAACCTGATGAAGTTTCCCTTCCTCCTGAGGATCCTCTTTCTTCGGTGATTAATAATGATAAAACTAAGGGGAAAGATTAATGTTAACGCATATTTGGTGGTCATTACCGCTAACCATTGTGGTTTTTTACCTTGCTCGCAAATTATCTGTAAAATTTAAGCTGCCAATATTAAACCCCTTATTAATGACTATTGCTGTGCTTATTGCCATATTGGTGATGACTAATACACCCTATGAACATTACTTCGCAGGAAGTAAAATTCTGAACGATTTACTGCAACCCGCAGTTGTGGCATTGGCCTTCCCACTGTATGAACAAATGCACCAAATCCGAGCCCAATGGAAGTCCCTATTTAGTATCTGCTTTGCAGGTAGCATAGTCGCCATGTTCAGCGGCGCAGCAATGGCATTCTGGTTAGGGGCAACACCCGATATCGCCGCCTCTGTATTGCCGAAATCCGTCACAACACCGATAGCGATGGCAGTGGCTGATTCAATTGGAGGGATCCCTGCGATTAGCGCTGCTTGCGTCTTGTTTGTGGGTATTTTAGGTGCCATGTTTGGGCACAGTTTATTTGATGTTTTACGTGTTCGTACCCATGCTTCTCGTGGTCTTGCAATGGGAACAGCTTCCCACGCATTAGGCACCGCGCGTTGTGCTGAAGTGAACTATATTGAAGGCGCATATAGCTCGCTCGCATTAATGACCTGTGGAGTGATCACCTCGTTAAGTGCCCCATTTATATTTCCTATCATTTTACATCTTTTTAGCTAATCTTATTAGTTAACTATCCGATTAAATCTGATAAGTAAGAGTGCGCAATTTCTCTTACTTATCACTCGACGGAAAAACATGAGATATATCTCTCATTTAAAGAATTTGTTTCACATGTTTCATTTGATTTAGTGATGTGAATCACATATTGATATATGCTTTATTGAATAGAATAAAAACAATTAAATAGGGAGGGTAACTCATGCATTCACGATTTAAGGCCGCTTGGGCCGAGCTTCCAGAGAAGCTACAATCTGTACTTAGACCTATCATTGATAAATCTGATTTCCCGGGAATGCTAACGGCAGAGCAAGTGCAACATATTAAAGCACAAAGTGGCGTTAGCGACTCTGAACTCGCCTTCTCATTACTCCCTTTTGCAGCAGCCTATGCCGTTACGCCCATTTCCCATTTCCATGTCGGTGCAATCGCTTGCGGTGCGAGTGGTAATTTATATTTCGGCGCCAATATGGAGTTTAGCCATGTCTCAATGGGGCAAGTGATCCACGCTGAGCAATGTGCGATTACCCATTCTTGGATGAAGGGTGAAAAACAAATTATCTCAATCACTGTGAATTACACACCCTGTGGTCACTGCCGCCAATTTATGAATGAATTACGTGAAGGCGGAAAGATTATGGTGCATTTGCCGGGTCGTCAGCCCGCGGTATTACACCACTATTTACCTGATTCATTTGGCCCTGCCGATTTAAACATTGAGACGCTATTACTTGATTCTGTTCAGCATGGTTATAACAACCAAAGTCGTGATCGGTTGTTAAGTGCGGCTATTGACGCAGCTAATCAATCCCATGCCCCTTATAGCGAATCGCATTCAGGTATTGCTGTGCAGCTCAAAGATGGTTCATTGTTTACGGGTCGCTACGCTGAAAATGCCGCATTTAACCCAAGTTTGCCGCCACTGCAAGCTGCGTTAATTATGATCAACCTTGCTGGTAAAGATATTCATGCGATTGAGCAAGCTAAGTTGGTAGAAAAGCAAGATGCAATAGTGAAACAGTGGTGTACTACTGAAAATACATTACGGGCATTGGGTTGCCAGAATATTGAATTAGCTTATTTGGATTAATTTTATATTATTTAAAAATAACGGTTATTACTAATAATATGAATATAAGGCAATAACCGTTTATTGTAACAAGTTATCATAGTACATATTTATCTTTTATTATTATCAATTTTAGTTAAAACTAAAAGATGCCCCAGAAGAATAACCACTATAACTAAACTCCGGTACACTCGGCATTGAAGGCATTGAATATCTATCATCAAATGAACTCATTGAATTATCCATTGATGACATACTATCTCTTAGATTATCAATCATACAATCGTACTGTTCCACATCAGGCTTATAATTAATCGATGGCGAATCAAATAGTCCCGTTTCAGGCAATATATAATCTGGTTTTTCAAGATAATACTCTGAAAGAGGATTTTTATGTTCAAATTCAGTTTGCCCTCGCCAATCAGTTTGTACAGAAAATCGGCTATTATCGCCAGATGGAAAATCCCAGAATGAGAACCTGTTAGTTCCCCTATCGATTAGTGGGTTACCGGTTTCATATGTTAACCCTTTAATGTAGTCTATATCCGCATACACTTTAGGTGAGTCAAAAAAATCATAGGTATTTTTTAAGCTAATGATTCCACTGTCATAGACATTGTCTATATCTGCAACCCTTCGTAGCCAACGGTGTATTTGAGGCTGCTTACTAGCAGGTGCATCATACATACTCTCAACCATCGTATTTAAGATCCCCAAACTTAATTCAGCTTCTTTTTCTGTATTTCCTACCGCATCTAGCGATTTTTCCCAATAAAACTCTCGCGTTTCTTTATCTGGAAGCACATCGAAAAAAGGTTGCAAAGTCCAGGTTTCCGCTGGCAGTCCATATCTGTTAAAAACATCTTCATGAAATACCATTGCTTCTTCATGATTTATATCTCCGTTTATTTCTGTTTCGCCATCTTTAAATCGACTTTTGAGTGTTTCTATATAACCATAAGCCATATCCATCCTTATTTTATTAAGAGTATTAATATTAAATTCTAGTCCATTTTCTTCCATTACTTCTTCTAAATAGTTTAATGCAAAAGCACCTGAAAATGAGTCCTCTTTTACCACACTATTTGCTAATGCTGCATAACGATCTCCTTTGACTTCTAAATATGTATACATTATCTCTGGGTTATTGGTCATATTCAATATTCTAGAAGCCATAGATATATCCTTTCTATTTAACTTCATATTTCCTTGTCTTTTACTTTCTCTATCCATATATTATTCCTATTTTTTCATATGTTGTTCGATAAAATTCCTTATCCTATTTTTTCATATGTTGTTCGATAAAATTCCTTATCCTATTTTTCATTTCATTCCAAATAATTAATTCTTCTACATTGAGCTTAACCTCTATTTTTATTTTATATTCAGGAACTAAAAAAAAACCATTACATCTACTATATTTTTTCTTAGGAATCACCCAAATACATCTAAAAAAGTCTGTTATTTCATCGTTATCTATCCTCCAATAATATCCAAACTTATCATTTTCAGGATCACTATATTTAGTTAGTTTTTTTAATTTAACCTCACTAAAATACAACCCTAGTTTTTCATCATATACAATATCTCCTTTTATTTTCTCCTCCCCCCAGTCAAGATATATATAGCGTTTATGCTCTAGATACCCCTTTATCTTGTCATTTAATGGTTCAATAGAGACTCTTATCGTTTTTTTCTTTGTTGTAACTTCATCATAATCAACAGGTTTCATTTCAGGCCAACTCATTCTCAATGGCAATACCCGAAAATTAGCCTCACACCCCTTTTTATTTTTAATAAACCTCGGATCAAAATAACCATACCCTTCATATTCAGCAATAAAATCAACATATTCCTGCGGTACTTCAACAATATTGCCATTAAACTTTCCACACACAAATCCAGGTCGGTTTTCCCCATTCGCAATACAAGAGAATAATAACAACGGCAAAATTAAGCTAAAATATAATTTCATAACATCTTTTTACCTTATAATTTATATAATTTTCAACTATTAGAATCACATTTATTAGATGTTATTATTTAGCCGTAGACAACACTTTATTCATCCGTTCATACCATTTATTAATAATGACTTTTTGTTTATTAGTGGCTTTTTTTTCCTTTTCTAACATCACTTTCATCAAACTGTATAGTACCGATAACTCATGGTCTCTATCTCCAGATGCCGCCATGATTTTTTGCCAATAATGCTCTTTTTCTTTTTCGTCTAATACCGAAAACACAACACCTAAAACCCAAGCCTCTTCTGGTATTTTATTACGTAACATAACCAGATAATGTAACTCATCTGCTTCTTTATATGTCATATCATGAGACACGCTTTTCCCTAAGCTTTGCTTTATTATCTTTTTGTTTAATACGGTGAGCGTCTCTAACGCATGGTCATAGTGCAGTTTATCCATTAACTTTTTATTGATAGGCTTACCTTTTTCTTTCATGACCAAATAAAAGTAATCTGCCACAATGCGACCAAAAATGGATGAGCCATATTTGTTCTCATAAAGATAATGGTCGACCTCGCTGATTGTTCGTGCCAAATTATAATTAGCTTTCGAATAATTAAAAAAACTCAAAAATAAAACAAAGGTTAATAATGATAATTTTTTATATTTTAAAATTAAACCAATCATACAATACTCCTTATTAAGGGTAATTTAAGACAAAACAGCCTTAATAACTTATGAAAAATAAAAACATGCAGCAATATATGATACTTTAAAATATAGTTTTACTGGCATTTAGTTAAAAACTCATTTATATGACGAAAGATAAACATAAATTAAAAAATTTTGAAAATAATAAAACACGTCATTTTCGCCTTTAAATCTAAAAAGTTGATTAAAACCATAGTGTGACTAACCGTGATCTCCCCGTCGTAATTGCAACGTCAAACGATGCTTTAGTTTCATTCCTTAACTAAATTCTTTATTATGTCTACAGAAATTTTAACGATTTTGCATCATTATTTACTGTACATATTTTCTGTTTAGCTTAGGATCTACCCTGACTTTGTTGATTAATCGTTCGAAGAGTGATATTTCATGGAACATGAGTACGAAACCAAACGCCCTCTCTATATACCCTACGCTGGCCCAATTTTACTTGAATTCCCTTTATTGAATAAAGGAAGCGCCTTCACTGAAGAAGAGCGTGCTAACTTTAATCTGCATGGACTGTTACCTGAACAAGTTGAAACTATCGAAGAGCAAGTTGAGCGTGCTTATCGCCAATTAATAGATTTCAAAAGTGACATAGATAAGCACATTTACTTAAGAAATATTCAAGATACCAACGAGACTTTATTCTATCGCTTGATTGATGCCCACTTAACCGAAGTGATGCCAATCATCTACACCCCAACGGTGGGTGAAGCGTGCGAACATTTCTCTGATATCTATCGTCGTGCCCGCGGTTTATTTATTTCTTATCCAAACCGTGAACACATTGACGATATGCTACAAAACGCCACGAAACAAAACGTAAAAGTTATCGTTGTAACCGATGGTGAGCGTATTTTAGGTCTTGGTGACCAAGGTATTGGCGGAATGGGCATTCCAATTGGTAAGTTATCGCTGTACACCGCATGTGGTGGTATCAGCCCTGCTTATACGTTACCAATTGTTATTGATGTGGGGACCAATAACCCACAACGCCTAAACGACCCACTGTATATGGGATGGCGTCATCCACGTATCACAGGCGACGAATACAACGAATTTATCGATGAGTTTGTGCAAGCGGTTAAACGTCGCTGGCCAAATGTTTTACTGCAATTCGAAGACTTCGCACAAAAAAATGCGATGCCGTTATTAACCCGCTATCGTGATGAGCTGTGCTGCTTTAATGATGACATTCAAGGCACTGCATCCGTGGCTTTAGGTAGCTTAATTGCCGCCAGCAATGCAGCGGGCAGTAAACTGAGTGACCAACGTGTGACTTTCTTAGGTGCAGGCTCCGCAGGTTGTGGTATTGCTGAGCAAATCATTGCCCAGATGAAATCCGAAGGGTTAAGCGATGAAGAAGCGCGTGCACGTATTTATATGGTTGACCGCTTTGGTTTATTAACGGATAAATTGCCTAATTTGCTCGATTTCCAAGCAAAATTAACGCAAAACAGCGCCAATTTAGCTAGCTGGGATGTAGACAGCGACTCAATTTCTCTGCTGGATGTGGTTCGCAATGCCAAGCCAACCATTTTGATTGGTGTATCAGGTCAAGCGGGCTTATTCACGGAAGAGATCATCAAAGAGATGCACAAGCATTGTGAACGTCCGATTGTGATGCCATTGTCCAACCCAACCTCACGCGTTGAAGCTCGCCCAGAAGACATCATCAATTGGACTGACGGAAAAGCGTTGGTAGCAACGGGAAGCCCATTTAGTCCTGTAACTTACAAGGAGCAAGTTTTCCCTATTGCCCAGTGCAACAACTCCTATATTTTCCCAGGTATTGGTTTAGGGGTTATCGCATCAGGTGCCAAACGTGTCACTGATGGCATGTTAATGGCCGCGAGTCGTGCATTAGCAAGTTGTTCACCATTGGCGAAAAACGGCGAAGGTGCTTTATTGCCACTGCTGTCTGATATCCAAGAAGTGTCTCGTATTATTGCAAAACAAGTCGCTAAAGAAGCGCAAATTCAAGGTGTGGCAACGGTCACATCTGACAGCGCATTAGATGAGGCGATTGAACGTAATTTTTGGAAACCGGAATACCGTAGCTATAAACGCACTTCATTCTAATTGATTGTTTTAATAGTAAAAGGCGCATAAGATTGCGCCTTGAGGTTGTTGACAAAGTGGGATAAAAGCGTGGTTTTTCCCACTTTGTGTTATCAGGCGAAAATCAATATATTGATTTTCCTTGTTTATTTTCAAAACCTATCCAACCTGCCGCCAAACATGTTATGTTTGTCAGCAGTCTGAAGGCGCATAAGATTGCGCCTTTTTTATTAATTCGTTAATCCGAAAAACGAAAAAACAAGTTCGGACAACTGTAAATTGCGGTAACTGCTTAGCTTATTTAATATATCAATATAACGCAGAGATAGGATATTGAAATGGCTAACCCTTTAGAGACACAAACTTCCCATAAGACAAAATTTTCGATTTGGGCTATGGCACTTACCCTATTCATAATTGCCATCAATATTACCGTGTATTTTTACCAGTTAATCTACGCCGCCCCCCTTGATTCCCAAGAGAATAACTTATTAATATTTGGTGCCAATGTTTATCAACTTTCCTTAACGGGAGATTGGTGGCGTTATCCGATGAGTATGGTGTTACATTCAGGGGGCTTTCACCTTGCCCTAAACACCTTGGCATTATTTGTCATTGGCATCGAGTGTGAACGAACTTACGGTAAATTTAGGTACCTCGCGATCTACCTTTTCTCTGGTATTGGTGCGGCATTCTTTAGCGCTTATTGGCAATACAATGAAAGTATTCGAGAAGCCGCCAACCGCGCATCAATCAGTTCATGGAATAGTTTATATCTCCCTGATAATACAGTTTATATTACCGTAAGCATTGGTGCTTCAGGTGCTATTATGGGGCTTGCAGCGGCATCGGTTATTTATCTCTTAAAAGCCATCAATAATCCCAGTTTATCCATTACAGAAAAAAGCCAATTAAAACGCCCGCTGTACAATATTATTGGGATGATTGCCTTAACTTTAGTCAATGGATTGCAATCTGGTATTGATAATGCGGCACATATCGGTGGTGCTATTTTAGGCGCGCTAATTAGTGGTGCCTTTGTGATCGCACCGCAATCTACACCTTTGGCTAAACACCTTTCTAGTATATTAATTTCATTGATTGCAGCAGTATTACTTATATTCGCCTTGCATCAATATTCGTCCTCACAAGATGAAGATCTTAACGATGAACGTGTTTTTATTTACCAAGAGATGGAAAAAGAGCTAAACCACTTAAAAAAATGGGATTTAGATTAGCGAGAGCGAGATAGCCCTATGATTAATACCGTTAATATAGGGCTATCAGTTTAAAATGAAAATAAATTCAGTGTCATCATAACGGCACTACAGGTGATCAGTAGCAGAGTGATATATTGGAATGTACGCTCTGACAGATGGACCAGTAAATACTTCGCTACGGGCATCACAATTAATGCCCCAGCACATAAGATAAGTGCTAGTTTTAAATCGGTATAACCATCCTGTGCATAAGCCAGCGCCGATGATCCTGATAATACCGTTGTAACAAAAATCGATGTCCCTATCGCCTGCTTAATATTCAATTGCATATAGCGCAGCAACATTGGCAAGACAACCACACCACCGCCAACCCCTGTAGCGCCTAGAACTACCCCCGCTAACACTGCGGGAAGCGCCATAGATTTCAATTGGGTCGGTTGAACCATTCTTTTTTTTATAGGTACAGCAAAAAACATTCGCTGAACAAATAAATAAAGAGAGAAAATAATTGCTGCTGCAACGAGCAGGTTGATCCCCCATTCGACTTGTTTTTCGTATCCCGCAAGTCCCCCCAGCCAAGTGACCAATAAGCTAGCTAAAAACGTACTGGGTAACATAATTGCCAATACAATCATTGCCCCTTTGAATGGAATATTCCCGAGACGAAAGTGCATATACGAAGAGGAAATTTTCATCAACATCGACAAAAAGTTTGCCGTTGCCACCGCAGCTAACGCATTTAAACCAAAAAAGTAAGTGAGTATCGGTAAGACGATCACCCCGCCGCCAACACCCGTAGTGCTAATAATCAGCCCGATCACCGCGCCGATGGCTAACTCCGTTAAAATCATTAATTTTTGCCTTGTATCAGGGCTCGCCGCCCTTTTTGCAGTGCTGCATCGGCGTCACTACCTGCGAGTGTGAGATATTTAAAAAAAAGCGTATCGAACGTCACCATCTGCAGAACTTGCGGGGTAATAACCCCAAGTTGCGTGTGCTGTTCATCATAAAAATACGGTAAAGTGAAATCTGCCAATTTTGTCGCGTCATCCTGCCCAAAACGGCATAAGGCGACTGTAGAACAACCTGCTTCTTTTGCAGCACGGATCATACTATTGATTTCTTGCGTATTTCCGCGGGCAGTGACTGCAATCGCAAAATCATCAGCCCCTAAATTCGCAGAGTAACTGAGCTGCACATGCAGATCATAGCTAAATAAGGTGTGTTTATTTACTCGGATCAGTTTGTGGAAAATATCACTGGCTACTATCGCTGAAGAGCCAATACCAAATAATACAATACGCTTGGCATTGACCATACGCTTAGCCACCTCATCAACCATTGATGGCTCTAATAGTTCAAGGGATTTTTCAATTGCCGAAATAAACATTTGTCCTGTTTTGGCAATAATCTGTGCAGTGTCATCACTACGACTCAAATTACCATACAGGCTTTCTGCTTTATGTTGCTTCTCATCAGAGAGATAATCCACCTTAAATTCAGGATAGCCACGGTAACCCATTTGGCGTGAAAAGCGAATAACAGACGCGCTACTAACACCAGCTGCTTGTGCGAGTTCAGCCGCATTCATGGCAATTAAGCTTTCGCGATTATCAAGTAAGAATTTCGCGATCCGCTGTTCTGTGCCTTTACCTCTTGTCTGTAAGCTTTCCAGTTTTACCGTCAGTGTCGACATGGCTGTTCCTTATTTCATTATTTTTCAGGATCGGTGAAGCCTATTATCATACTGGCAATGAATCCGACAATCCATGCACCTGCAACGGCAATAAGAAAATCAAGGATTTGGCCATCACCCACCAATGGGAGCAACGATAGCCCAGCAGTGCCAAATGGGATGATGATCCCCACATGGAAAAATGCCATTAATGCCCCACCGGCTGCACCACCAATACAACCCGCAATGAAAGGTTTACCCAGTGGCAATGACACACCGAATAACAACGGCTCACCTACACCAAAGATCCCCACTGGTAACGCACCGACTAAGGTTTTTTTCAAGCGCGGATTTTTGGTTTTTAAGAATACCCAGAAACAGGAACCCACCTGCCCCATACCGCCCATGGCTAAGATAGGAAATAAATAATTTAAACCAAAGGTTTGTAAGATTTCTGCGTGGATTGGAATTAAGCCTTGGTGTAACCCTGTTAACAATAAGAACAAGAAACTCCCCCCTAAGATCCCCCCCGTTGCTACCGCACCACCACCACTATTTAATAACGCAACAGAGACTCCTTGGGCCAAAATTTGATTTAAATAATGTCCCGCAGGTTGGAATACAACAATCGCGACCATCGCTGACACTAAAATGGTCACAAATGGCGTCACAATCAGGTCTAAGCTCTCTTTAATGATACTTCTAAACCACACTTCAAATTTGGAGGAGAACACTACCACCATCAAGACCGCAAAAATCCCGCCGCTATTTGGCACTAATTTTGCACCAAATAAGGTGATATCAGCTAACCCTGGCATTGACAACAAGCCTGCCATGACCGCACCAATCGATGTGGATGCGCCTAACTCTTTTGCCGTATTAACCCCAATCATAATAGAAAGGTAAGCAAACACGGCACTACCAATGAGCTTCAATAATTTGAAGAGCTCTGGGAACTGCTCAACCACACCAGGTGCAACTAAACGGACGATATTAATCAGCCCCATAATCAGACCACAGCCAATGAGCGCAGGAATGGTTGGTACAAAAATTGCGGCTAACGTATTAAGGGTACGACGAATTGAGAAACCTTTTTTTTCCACAGGCGCTGAATTTTCGTTCCTTGTTGTTCCACTGCCTTGCATCCGCTTATTCATGACGGAAAATACTTTTGCAGCGGTTCCCATACCGACAATCACTTGCTGTTGTTCACCATTAAAAATAACGCCTTTCACCCCATCAATTTGCTTTAAAGCTTCGGCATCAAATTTTTCATTATCTTTTAATACTAAACGGATACGGGTCATACAATGAGTTAATGTTGCCACGTTCTCAAAGCCGCCTGCATATTTTTCTATTTCTCTGGCGAGTACTTCCAGATGCTCTATTTTATTAGCCATATCATTCCCCTAATGTTGGCGACGCTATTGCGTTAACTCACCCACATTGTTTACCCTAGATTAACGGCAAGTCGCTAACAAGCTATCCAATGTGGTATTTGGATGTTGTAGAACCAGCTCCGTTGCTTGCTGTGCATTAATTTGTAACTCATACATCAAAATGGCACGCCGTGGATGGTATTCCACTTGCGCTAATAATTGTGCTGCGGCGTCAATTTCAATACCGCAAACCTCACTGACAATACGTTCTGCTCGGCGCAATAACTTATAATTACTAGCGACAACATCAATCATTAAATTAGTGTGAATGCGACCTAGACGTGCCATTACACAAGTACTTAGCATCCCCAAAATCATTTTCTGTGCCGTACCACTTTTCATTCGTGTCGAGCCCGATAACACTTCAGGCCCAACGTCAGGGGCAATGGCCAATTTCGCCGCATCACTAATCAGCCCATGACCGCGCGTAGTGATCGCGACGGTTAACGCTCCGATTTCATTGGCATACTCAATGCCAGCAAGCGTAAACGGCGTTCGCCCACTTGCCGCGATCCCGACAACCACATCTTTGGAGCACAACTGGCGATTTTTCAATTCATTAACGGCGGCTTCTAATGAGTCTTCAATATTTTCAACCGCTTTTAGCATGGCATCTTGACCACCAGCAATAATGGATTGGACCAATTCAGGGGATGTACCAAACGTAGGTGGACACTCGGCACTATCGAGCACCGCCAAACGACCGGAGGTACCTGCACCAATATAAAATAGCCGTCCACCTTGTTTCATACACTGTGCGATGGCATCAACCGCCACAGCAATACTCGGTAAAACCTGTTGAATAGCCCCAGCAACTGTTGCATCTGCTTGGTTAATCGCGGTGACCATCGACAATGTCTCCAGCCGTGAAAACTGTAATGTTTCATGGTTGAACTCATTTTGTAGACAGTCATTCAGTGTATTTTCCGTTAGAGACATTAAATCGCCCTTTTATTGAAA
Organism: Providencia rettgeri; assembly: GCF_041075285.1. Lineage (NCBI taxonomy): Bacteria > Pseudomonadati > Pseudomonadota > Gammaproteobacteria > Enterobacterales > Morganellaceae > Providencia > Providencia rettgeri. The sequence goes on from NZ_CP163512.1 coordinate 2,371,768, forward strand.
TTATATTTCATTAAAAATTACTACATATGAATTTAAATTTCAAACCAATTCGTGATAAATGAATCATTTCATCAGCGAACATGATCGTTCTCACAGTTCATTCAAAGAAAATCAGGTGGTTGCCGGCCATTAAAGACCGGCTAGCGAGTTACTTAACGAATTTGCAGGTACCAAAAGCTGATGGGATATGGAAATCTGGTTTCACAGAATCAGGCTTAACCCAACTGATCCATTTACGGACTTGCTTTTCTTCGCCCGCACTAAATTCACCACGTAAAATAGCGCACATGAGTGTCTGCTGGTCTTTGTCTTGCCACAGGTTTAAACGCGTGAATTCATCCAGATCGATTTTCCCTGTTACTACATAACCATTTGGGGTCATTTCACCAACTGTTTGCAGGGTTTCCCAGTTCCAGCTTGGATCAACTTCACGATAATAATTGGCTTTTGCATCGAAGGTACGCCCTTTCCCATCCATTTCTGCGGTATAGTAAGGCTTAAGTTCGGGACTGGTGGCGAAAAACAACTCTACACGATCAGAATCTAACACGGCTTGGTCTTTATCAACGTTATCACCTAGCTGAACGTCTTTGTCATCGGCAATAAAACGAAAATAAAGTGCTTCATCACTCCAAAGTGCGCGGAAATCTGTTTTTGGTGGCGTTTCTTTTTCCCACGGATAAATAAAATCAGTTAGCACTTCAGCTTGCTGCCAAACCGCTTCATTTTTTGCATCATTTAATGATTTTAATTGGTCAGTATGTTTAATCTGGTACTCTTTTGCCGCAACACTCGCAGTGATAAGCATTGCGCTAGCTGCAAATAATGTGGTTAGTTTCATATTTCCCTCACGTATCCAATTCTCATCTTTATTTTATGGGCTGATGGCTTTCACCGAAAAAGAAATGAAATTTCATCAATCAAACAAAATATAGAATTAAAATTTCAAAATAAATAGCCAATTGCGATAAAAAATGACGCTCTGTGAGGCAACTCACTTTTTGTCCCCTCTTCACACTCCAATTTTTCATCTAATATCTGATTAATTTTAAATCAATTATCAGGCTTAATAGCAGTCAACTTTAAATCCCCCCTCAACATTGACATGACTTTACGTTGAGCGACTTGCGTCACTAATTTAAGTCAAGTAGCCTAGAGGCTGTTTATCTTTGCTGCTGATTTTTACAGCGATAAAAAGGTCAAAAAACAATCCAAAAAATGGATAAATGTGTCCGTCGTACTGACTGGCGACGATTTGAATCAACTATTGTCACTAAACGCTGTCCATGAGTTCGATTAAAGCGCGTTGCTCTCATTTGATGCTACGTTGAGAGGCTGCTACGTTGAGAGGCTGTTGCCAAGTTCGCTAGGTAGAGAACCTCTCGCCTTGCCTAAAATGGCTTTAATTCGAATAAAAATTGACCATCAAAGATAAACAGACCCTAGAAGCGGGTCTACTGGGCTAATACTTTCATATTATGATTTTTATTTTCAAGGCTAGGACATGAGGAAACGTCTGATTATTGGTCTTCTGATACTTGCAGGGATAGCAGTAACGACCATTATTCTGCTTGATCGCTGGATTAGCTGGGATACAGCACCCTATATCTATGAAGATGTAGCGCAACTCCCTGCCCGTGATGTTGGTATGGTGCTTGGCACATCTAAGTACTATACGTCTGGTGCCACAAATCTCTATTATACCAATCGCATTAAAGGCGCAGCTGAGGCGTATCTCAGTGGTAAAGTAAAATATTTGCTACTCAGTGGTGACAACGGCGCTCATAATTACAATGAGCCGATTAATATGCGCAAAGACTTAATCAAAGCGGGTGTGCCTGCTTCTAAAATTGTGATGGATTTTGCTGGGTTTCGTACTTTAGACTCTGTAGTACGCACCAAAAAAGTGTTTGATACCGATAATTTCACGATTATCACCCAGCGTTTCCATTGTGAACGGGCGGTGTTTATTGCCAAGCATAAAGGCATTAATGCGCAGTGTTATGCGGTCCCTGCACCTGCTGGGATGTTCAAAGTCCGCGTCCGCGAAGCGTTTGCACGGCTAGGTGCTCTCGCTGATGTCTATGTTTTAAAACGTGAACCGAAGTTTTTAGGGGAGCCAGAATCCATTCCTGCCCCAATAAAAATGCCAGATGGCATTAAAGGCTACCCTGCGGTATCCCCTGATGAAGTGAGCAAATTAAACTAACAAATAGGCTTTTTCACCCAATCGTTTGATTTAGTTTTTCTGTCAGTTTTCGCCACGCCCATTCAAGTGGGCCTTGGTTGAAAAAACGTAACCAATAATACGAAAACAGAAAATTTGCTAACCAAACCAGCGGAATAAAAGCCAATAACTCAAAACGGGTAAATTGTGCAAAATACCCAAAGTGATAAAAAATCGTGGTGCAAATCAGCGTTTGTAAAATGTAATTACTCAATGCCATTCGACCAATATTTTGTAGCCATAAACTAGCCGCTGCATGTTGAATATTGCCCCAAAAACCGTATACCAAGGCAATATAACCCAGTGATTGAAAAGGAATAACTAACTCATTAATGATGTAGCCAATGATTGAGGTAGAAAAGTAACTCCAAGCAAACAGGCTCTGCACATATAACGCAACCACTTGAATTAACAGTGAAGGAACAATGAAAACAACCGCCATTCGGCGATAATGCATCGGGCTAAATTGGCCACACAACCAACCATTTCGTATTAATAGTGCACCAATGAGCATCAAGGCAGTGAGCTGCCAACCGTACTGAATAAATAACATTTGCAGCATCGCTTGAATTTCTTTCATGCGATAAATCACCCCCTCAATCCCCCCTATGGTTTTCGCGCTATATTCGAAAAATATTTGCTCATCAGACGTCTGCCAAAAATTTTGGGGATCGACTCCCCAACCTAAAACAAACAAAATGACCAAACCAATCAAATAAATAGATACCGCTATTTTCAATAACGCGCCATCGTCATATTGTGCCAATAGATACGTCGCTACCAGCCCCGTTAATGCATATGCCAGTAAAATATCACCATCCCAAAAAACAATGCCATGAATCGCTCCAAAGAAGGCTAAAACAAACAAGCGTCGATGATTCCAGCGTAAGGTTCTTGGCTGTAATAATGCTAATGTTGCACCAAATAAAATAGCGAAAATGGCGAGGACTTTTCCTTGGAAAAACAAGTTGAAAATAATCCAAATAAAGGCTTCTGAAGAGGATGTACTGGGAGTGTAATAGGGATTTAAATAGGCCGCCAATGGCAAAGCAAAACCAAAGATATTCAACAAAAAAATACCCAGAATTGCTATGCCACGAACGGTATCAAGTTGCTTAATGCGACCTGATGATAGGCTAGTTGTCATAAATTACAGATGGCGAACGGCACGTAAAAATTCTTGTCGCGTATTTTGACTCGACTTAAATAACCCACCTAACGATGTGGTGGTGGTTGCGCTGGTTGCATCACGAATACCCCGCGCTTTCACACAATAATGTACAGCATCAATAGAAACAGCAACGTTAGTCGTTCCTAACAATGTTTGCAATGCGACTAAAATTTGCTGCGTCAAACGCTCCTGAACTTGCGGTCGTTGGGAGAAAAACTGCACAATTCGGTTGATTTTCGATAGCCCAATCACTTTATCTTTCGGAATATATGCCACTGTCGCTTTACCATCGATAGTGACAAAGTGGTGCTCGCATGTACTGGTTAACGTGATGTCACGAACCGTCACCATTTCATCCACTTTCATTTTATTTTCAATTAATGTGATTTTAGGAAAATTGGCGTAATCCAACCCTGAAAAGATTTCATCAACGTACATTTTTGCGATACGTCGAGGTGTGTCCGCCAAGCTATCGTCCGTTAAGTCAAGGTTGAGCAGTTTCATGATCTCTGTCATGTGCCCTTCAATCAGTTGCTTACGCTCTTCGCCTGATTTTGCTTGGATACGCAAAGGGGTTTCTAGCCCTCTGGCTTCCAACGCAGCGTGAACTAATTCGGCCTCTTTACTGAGAGATGACATGTGATCCTCCACAAATGGTGTAACTATTTTTATAAAAATGCAGGTGTGCGCCGTACTCTAAAACAGCAGGTGCAGATAATCCAGTACAACTGCAACAACGGGGATGAAATATTTGCATTCGCATCAACAACGTTATTCACTATGGTAAACTCACTGTTGAAAACTACCATCATTTATAAAATATGATTAGCTAAATATTTTTTAACAATGATGTTTGTTGCCACGACGCTCTCCCCGCAATCCCCCTCTCACATCACCACGATTAATGATAGAAAGCCTGTAAAAACAATATAAAAAGCGATAACACTGCGACTTAATGGGGGTAACATCGACTTTATTAACACCATGTACATTCGTTGGGTTATAGGGACTCTTACCGAGTTCACTCGGCGGCAAACCTCTCCCCTTGCTTAAAATGGCGGTGATTCGAATGAAAATTGACCATCAAAGTTCAGCACTAGAAACATTGCGCATAGCATAGTTTACTTTCTTACTATTTAACATTAGCCCAACAAAAACAACTTTGTCGTTTTGTGTATTTATTTGTTCTTCATCTGCGTAATATCTGCCTAAAAGCTATCTGTAATCAATTTCTATTCATTCACCCAACTCATGATTTCTGCCATAATGTGCATGACGAACACATTTTAAGCCTCAAGGCGTATCACAATAATGAGGATCATTATTTATGGATCAGTGTCAAACTAACGATTTGATTTCTTTAGACGTTGCATTGGAAAAACTCCTTGCTCAAACCCAAACTGTGACAGGAACAGAAACTATTCCTCTGACTTTATCAGCGCAGCGCATTATTGCCACTGACCTTATTTCTCCTATCAATGTCCCTCCATTTGATAATTCGGCAATGGATGGATATGGTTTACGTTTTACAGATTGGGACGGAAAAACGCCAATGCCTGTCGTCGGTAAATCATTCGCAGGTAATCCGATGGAAGGTGAACTCAAATCGGGGTGTTGTGTGCGTATTATGACTGGTGCCCCCATTCCTCAGGGTGTTGATACCGTTGTGATGCAAGAATCAACCGAGCAGACAGATAATGGCATCCTATTCACCCAGCCAATTAAAAAAGGCAGTAATATCCGTAAAGCTGGTGAAGATATCGCCCAAGGCAGTACTGTGTTCCCTGCTGGAACCTTACTCACCACATCTCAACTTCCGTTAATTGCTTCATTAGGCATTTCAGATGTCACCGTGTACCGCCGCCTCAAAGTGGCTATTTTCTCTACAGGTGATGAGTTACAAGCAGTAGGTCAGCCACTCGCAGAAGGGCAAATCTATGACACCAACCGTTTTACCGTCCGTTTGATGTTAGAAAAACTTAATTGTGAAGTACTGGATTTAGGGGTGATCCCTGATTCCCCTGAAAAGCTAAAACAAACCTTCATTGAAGCCGATCAACAGGCGGATTTAGTCATCAGCAGTGGTGGTGTCTCTGTCGGTGAGGCTGACTACACCAAACAAATTCTTGATGAGTTAGGCACCATTGGTTTTTGGAAACTTGCTATCAAACCGGGAAAACCTTTTGCTTTCGGAAAACTCAGCCATTCTTGGTTCTGTGGATTACCCGGCAATCCTGTTTCTGCCGCACTCACTTTTTATCAACTGGTTCAGCCATTAATCGCGCGCCTTGCCGGTCATAGCCAATGGCGTGCACCGTTACGCTTTAAAGTCCCCGTGATCACGCCGCTAAAGAAAACGCCAGGTCGTTTGGATTTCCAACGGGGTATTTTAAGCACCGATGAGCAAGGGCAACTTCAGGTTGCCACCACCGGTCATCAAGGCTCACATGTGTTTAGTTCATTTAGTTTAGCGAACTGTTTCATTGTACTGGAAAGAGAACGGGGTCGTGTAGACGCAGGTGAAATCGTTGAAGTCGAAATGTTTAACTACTTATTAAAAAGCGAATAATTACTGTGCAAGAACTTAGCGATAACGAAATGCTGCGGTATAACCGCCAAATCATTCTTCGCGGCTTTGATTTTGATGGGCAAGAAAAACTCAAAGCTGGTAAGGTGCTGGTCATTGGCTTAGGTGGGTTGGGATGTGTGGCAACCCAATACCTTGCAGCGGCAGGTGTTGGCCATTTAACGTTAGTTGATTTTGATACAGTATCGCTTTCTAACTTACAACGACAGATTTTGCACCGCGACGCGACAATTGGCCAACCGAAAGTGGAATCTGCCAAATCTCAACTTTGTGCTATTAACCCCCATGTTCATATTGACACGGTTAATGCACAGCTTGATGATGCACAACTCAATGGGTTAATCACTCGCCATGATGTGATTTTAGACTGTACTGACAATGTCGCAATTCGTGAGCAACTTAACCGGTTGTGTTTAGCGCAGAAAAAACCCTTGGTCTCGGGTGCGGCAATTCGTATGGAAGGGCAGCTTAGCGTTTTCACTTATGAAGATGATGCCCCTTGCTATCACTGTTTGAGTCGTTTATTTGGTGAAAATAGCTTGACCTGTGTCGAAGCTGGAGTGATGTCCCCCCTTGTCGGCACCATCGGCACGTTAGAGGCCATGGAAACCATTAAACTGCTAGCGAACTATGGCAAGGTGAATTCAGGCAAAGTATTACTGTTTGATGCGATGACAATGGATTTTCGCCAATTTAAATTGAGCAAAGATCCTCACTGTGAAGTTTGCTGCCAAAGCTAACCGGTTATTTACCCTCTCAATTAGGCGAAAATATTTCGCCTTTTTAATCGTTTTCATCCGAAAAACTCGGATTATTCCGAAAAAGCAATTTAATACCCCTTTAAGCTTATACTATCTCTCTTTTGTGGTGCCTGTACGTATAAACATCACCACGTTTTATTATTTTGATAATGTTACTGAGAGTATGAATATGCAATTCCCTCCTTGCCCGAAATGTCAGTCTGAATACACCTATACTGATAACGATATGTATATCTGCCCTGAATGTGCGCACGAATGGAATGACGCAGAACCCGTGGCTGATATTGATGAGCTGATTGTTAAAGATGCCAACGGTAATCTTTTAGCTGATGGGGATACCGTTACTGTGATTAAAGATCTGAAAGTCAAAGGTAGCTCATCGATGTTAAAAATCGGTACACGTGTAAAAGGCATTCGCTTAGTCGAAGGTGACCACAATATCGATTGTAAAATTGATGGCTTTGGACAAATGAAGCTAAAATCTGAATTTGTGAAGAAAAACTAAGTTAAAGCTAGCACTGTTTTAAACATCCCCCCAGCAATTGATTATTCAATTATTGGGGGGAAACTGATATGCAATAAATTTTATGTAAGATAATAATTGAATATTAGTGATCTAAAGAAACAGAATGAACATAAGATAACTGTTTTAAAGAGCAATAAAACTCAGGTAATGTAGTCCTTTGCCGTACCACGAGTTTTAAATTCACTTCAACTCGCTCTTTTTTAATGTCTCGTATCGTCAAGTTTTCAATAATGTCTTTATGTTGTTTTAAATACTCAATAAGTAAGGGAACGCCATCCTCATGGGTAAACAACATTCGAACTTTAATCTTACCTAATTTTTGATTTTTCATCTGAAATAACGCCACTTGCGGACTCAGTTGAATTGCCAAGAAAAAAAGAATAGTGACAATAAAGGCATGCCAGTAAAAGCCCGAACCACAAGCAATTCCCACCCCTGCTGAAGCCCAAACAATGGCTGCGGTTGTTAATCCTGAAATAGCATCATCACGGCGGTGTAAAATAACACCTGCACCTAAAAAACCGACACCACTAATAATCTGTGCAGCTAATCTCATTGGGTCACTACGAATATTATCCGATATATTTGCGTAATATTCAGCAGATTGAATGGAAACAATCGTTAATAAACAACTGGCAACAGCAATAATGACACAGGTTTTAAAGCCGACAGGTTTTCCCTTTGATTCACGCTCCAAGCCAATAAAGCCGCCTAAAATAAAGGCGGCGAGTAATTTAGCAATACTTGACAGTGACAAAGGGCCAATAGTGTCGACAAACTGCATAAAAACATCCATGGCTTACCTCTGTATATTTTAAATTACGGTACTACAGCGCCCTCCGGAGCTTTTTTATCTTGGCTATTTTTCTTTTGAGAAATATCATCTTTAAAGAAGAAGATAAAGAATACAGTAACGACAGCAGCAACGATGGCTGGGTAATGCCAGAACGTTTCCCACTGTGGTAAGGATCCACTGCCTTTTTCGGTGACCGTTGAGTTAAATATTTGTCCGCAGATAGTTGAGGCAAATAATAAACCAAAGCCATTGGAAACAATAAAGCGTAATCCTTGAGCTTGTGCGCGGATCTCTGGTTTTGCTTTACGGTCGACATAAATATCGCCAGCAGTAAAGAAAAAGTCCCAACATAATCCCTGAAGCATCAGGCCAAAAACAATAAAATATAAACTCGTATCAACTGCGGCATAGGCAAATAATGTTGAACGAATAATCCAACTAATAGCACCTAGCAATAAAGTGACTTTAAACCCAAACTTCATTAAGAAGAATGACAGGAAGAACATAAACAGAACTTCACAGGCAATACCAATTTGCATAATAGAAGCCGCATTATCGAACCCTAGCGTTTTGATAAACACAGGGATATAAGCGGAATAAGCTGTTTTTGGGATCATTAATACAAAGATGCTAAGCATTAAAATAGCAAAATAACGGTCTTTAAATAATGACAGTGCATCTAAGCATAAAATATCGCGCACAGAAAAAGGTTTGCCTTTAGCTTTTGGTGGCGTATTTGGCAATGTAAAACAGTAAAAACCTAATAATATAGCAACCGCTGATGCGATATACCACGTCATCGTACTACCTGAGAAGCCCATTTCCCCTAAAATAAACCCAATAGCCATAAAACCAAACGTACCGAATACACGAATAATAGGGAAATATTTCACACCATTAATATGGGAGAAGCTAATACTATTTGACAGTGCAGTCGTTGGGTAAAAAAGCAAACCAATTATAAAGATCAGAAACAGGGTCATACCACTGTTTTGTGCTTCAATAAATTGAGGCACACATAAAATGACTAAGGCATTAATTAAGTGGAGGATCCCCATCACTTTTTGTGATGCAAAAAAGCGGTCAGCAACCATACCAATAAATAACGGTGAAATAATGGTCGCAACACCTAATAACGCATAAGCATTACCAATGATATTCGCCATACCATAGGTGCTTAATACCAACCCCATTGTCATATTCCATGCACCTTGCATAAAATATTGCACAAACATCATGATCAGTAAGCGGGAAGTTATTTTCATATCCATTTTTGTGCCCCTCTTAATGTGTTTCTAACGTTAATCCGTCATAGGCAACACGGATATTATAAGGAGCACAAACCGCCACTAATTCATCATGCAGTAATTTACCACTGTGGGAGATATGAGAAACAGCAATTTGAGTTTCAGAGTGCAAGCAACCTTGTTGTTGAAGTCGTTCTTGTGCTGCAAAAACAGTCTCTAAACTCATATGGTTATCAGTACGGTTATGACCATTTAGACCGTAGGTGCATTCGAATACGATAATATCCAGTGGTTTGTTTTCAAGCCATTGCCAAGTCAGTTCGGGGAACCAACCTGAATCGTGACCATAGAAAATCGCTTTGCCGTCTTTTTCAATATGATAGACATAACAAAGTTCCCATTTGGCATGATTTGCAAGTAATGGCGTAATTTTATATCCATTTCTTTCAACAGTGACAAAAGGAATTAGGCAGTGAAAAGCGAAGCGCTCTTTACTGTATCCTGGTAGCACTTCAAGGCAACCATTGATCGCACGATCATTGCCAAAAATATGAAGTGGATGGTGAATTTCAAAACCATAGCCTTCCATTCGACTGAACAGGTCACCCACATTGAAATGGTCGGGGTGAGTGTGGGTAAATAACAAGCTTTCAAAATTGGTCGCATCCATTCCATCACGCATAAGTTGATAGCTAAATGTTGGAGACACGTCGATCAGCAAAAGATCATCCACAAGGGCAGATGAGTGCGTTCTGATATCTTTACCACCCAGTTGCCTCGCTTTTTGGCAGTGCTCACAACGGCAAAAAGGGTTTGGTATCCCCTCTGAAGCCGCAGTTCCTAAAAAATGAATTTTCATGACAATTACCTTTATCTTATTGTTTTATTTACTTTTACTAAATCCCTGGTGCTGGTATTTAATCAATAAATTGATTATTTGAACGTTCCAATAATAATGTGAGCAACTTATTTTGCCAATAATAGATATTCAAATCAGTGATCTCATTCAAACACAAATATATAATATATTGATTAATAACAGTATTTTTTACCAATTGGTTTTTATGCAAAAAAATGGGCTTTCTATTAGCTGATTGTTTTATTGGCAATTTTTATTTGGAACGTTCAAATTAATTATCAGTAGTCGTGATAAAAAATTCAGGTATGCTATGGACAGAAGCAACTAAGGTGAAAAAGAAAATGGCAACCATTAAAGATATTGCAAAATTGGCGGGCGTCTCCCACGGAACGGTTTCTAACGTTTTGAATAAACGAGGAAATGTGAGTGTAGAGAAAATTGAAGCCGTCTATAAAGCAGCAAAGCAGATGGGCTATCAGCTCAATACACAAGCCCAATTATTGAGAACGAATAAGAGCCATAAAATTGCGATACTATTACCGCAGTTAGTCTCTGATAAATACGCAATATTTTTTAATGCATTTAGGCAATCAATCTCTTTGTACCCTGAGATAACCTATGATCTGTTTTTGACGGATGATCTCGAAACAACAGAACTAGATGCATTACAAAAGATCGCTGCGGGTGGCTATAAACAGGTTGTTGCAGTAAGTTGTTTGCAAGACGCAACCCTCTATTTTGACACGTTAAAATTGCCAGCGTCTCAAATAGTGTTTATTTATCGCCAGCCAGCCAATGCCCATCATTTTTTTACGTTAGATTTTTCTCAAGCCGCTGACGCTATTTGTCAGCAAATTGCGACAAGTCGTAGCCAACTGGTTGGTATCTTTAGTGATGAACATGGTGAGTTAGAACGTTCAACGTTTGTTAGTGAGTTACAACGTAGTCTTAAACAACGTGCGCCAAATAAAAAATACATTGTGATCCGCGCTTCTAATGACGAGTCGTACAAAGCCGCATTTGATTTTTTCACCTTAGATCAAATACCCGATTTGTTCGTGGCTGAAGATATTGAAAAAGCAACCTTTTTAACTCAAGCCAGCTTTTTTGGTAGTCACAATGATTGCCCCGCTATTTTCGCCTTAAGTGGTAATATCCCTCCAATATTAAAAGGATTACACTGTTTTCCGATGAACTATGCACAGCTAGGGTTAGAGGTTGTCGATGAGTTAATGAAAGAGGAAGTGCAGAAAAATGAGATCGTCTCTACAAACACCGTTTATGTTCGTAACCAAAGTGGCAACCTTTATACCGCCACGCCTGCGCTCAATACCGCCCATAACGATAAACCAAGCTTGAATCTCCTTATTTTACCAAGCCCTTCAACAAATGCGCTCAAAAAGCTTTTGCCGCATTTTTATCGGCAAACAGGTATAAAAGTTAATTTAGCAATACACCCCTATGATGAAGTTTACCAAATATTAGGGCAACTTCATTTGCATCCTTATTATGATTTATTGCGTATTGATATGGCGTGCTTTCCTTGGTTTGCAGAGCGTATATTACAACCTCTAGATAAAGTTGGGAGCGGTCTGACCGATTTATTAAGTAGCTTTTCGCTCCCCACCCAACAAAAGTTTAGTTTAGTGGGAGACATTGCTTATGCCATGCCGTTTGATGCGAGTGCACAGTTGCTATTTTATCGAAAAGACCTTTTTGAAGACCCCATTCTAAAACGAATGTATTACGAAAAAACAGGCAATGAATTAACCGTACCGACTAATTTTATTGAATATGACCAAGTCACCCAATTTTTTACAGAGCATCATGAAAAAGGGCATTTTTCTCGTCCTATTGGTGCATCAACAACATTGGGAAGTGCAGGGTTGATCGCAAGTGAATATTTATTGCGCTACTACGCCGAAGGTGGTCGTTTAATCGGGGTAGATGATATCCCTCGATTAGAAATGCCTTTGGCAGGTAAGGTATTAAGTGATTATCTATATCAAGTTTCAGTCACTGAAAATATCCATGAAAAATGGTGGAGCGAGTCAATTAGGCAATTTGAGAAGGGAGAGTTGGCTATGTTGATCGCTTATATGAACTTGTTTAATGATGTCGCCCACAGTGATATCTTCCCTAAAATTGGTTATGCACCTGTTCCAGGGGGGCTCCCTCAACTAGGTGGCGGGGCACTTGGCGTCTCCCGTTATAGCCAAAAATCACACTATGCAGAGCAATTTTATCGTTGGCTCTATTCCCCTATCGTAATGGATCACCTTATTTTATTGGGTGGAAACAGTAATCATCAAGATTTCAGTCATAACCAAGAAATATGCCATCGTTACCCTTGGATGCCGCTGGCTTACCAAGAAATTAACCGTGGGATCCGTGAATCTTCCATTCCAAGTGGCAAGTTATTTAATTTACGCCAAGCAGAAGTCATTATTGGGCAAGGGATCACTAATGTAGTGAATAAAATCATGACAATAGAAGAAACCATCGAATACATTAACCAGCGTTTATTGGTCGATACACAAGGGGAGCGATAAGACAAATGTTGTTTGCCTGTGAAAAGCGATGCGGCAAAAGCCGCATGGTTCATTTTTCGACATGTTTATACATGCTAGAAAGGTCCTAAACACATGTTGAGGTGACTGAGTTGCCCAATAACATTGAGCGCGTTGATTTTCTATTCCCAATAACCCGCGCACTGCTCACTTTAATCTAAAAAAATAATAAATACCCAGAACATATTAAAATATAGTGAAACTAAAATACCAAATAAAATATCTTTATGATAAGCAGAACGCTATCATAATGAAACGTTTATAGAATAAAGCTATTAATCACTTATAGATAACTATAAGAAAATACGACCAATTGCCCAAGTTAGTCACTTAAAGAAGGCCAATTAATCATAATAATAAAATTAGCCTTCCGTTTTATTATTTCGCTGAACAACCTGTTGTAAATGGTGTCTTTGTTGTTAATGCAGCGATAGCCTCACGGTAACAAAGTTCGAGTTTCGCACAGCTGTCTGCTGTTATATCAAGATCAATTAAAAAACCGTCCGAAATACCATAAATCCAACCATGCACCATGATATCTTGCCCTCGTTTCCAAGCAGATTGAAGTACAGTGGAGTGCCCTAAATTATATACCTGTTCGACGACATTTAATTCACATAAGCGGTTTATCCGTTCTGTCGGCTTAAGCTCACCAAGCATACGGCTATGTTTAAACCAAATATCACGAATGTGTAGCAACCAATTATCAATTAAACCTAGAGCGTCGTTTTCTATCGCGGCTTCAATACCCCCACAACCGTAATGTCCACAAACAATGATGTGCTCAACTTTAAGAACATCAATAGCATATTGAATAGCAGATAAACAGTTTAAATCTGTGTGGATCACCAAATTCGCAACGTTGCGATGCACAAAAAGATCCCCCGGTCCAACTTTAATTAATTTTTCCGAAGGTACGCGACTGTCAGAACAACCAATCCATAAGAATTTGGGTTGTTGATCTTTTGATAATGCTTTGAAGAAACTTGGGTCTTGTTCTTTTATTGACGTAGCCCATTCTCTATTATTAACAAATAACTCTTTAATTTTATCCATTGCCATTCGGCACGCTCACTTACAGATAGATAGTATGCAATGTTTAGTCTTATTGATAAAACATAGTTAATTTAATTGCTGTTCTGCATTTTACTAGTAGATTATTCTCAATAAATTGATTAAAAGATATTTTATTCAATGAAAAAAAGCAAGATACCCATATCTGTATGTTAATCGATATATACTATTAATTTACTCTGATTATCGTATAAATGACTATCCTTGAGCTACCTCATTGGCTATAGTCATATTTCATATTCTGAATAAAGAATGGAAAAAATAACCATGGGCAACTTAAAAATACTTGTTCTTTTGTTAATAAGCTTAGTTACCAGCGGCTGTATTAATAAAAAGGAGAAAAACAAACTAACTTATACCGTAGAAGATGCTCACGTGGTTTTAAATAATGAGTGTATATTAGAACTTCAACAATACAATTCACAATCGGATACTCAACAAATTTGGTTAAAGCTTAAAGAAACACCATCTTGTTCAGGTAAACTAAATGCTTTGTTACTCAACAATATAGGTAAACATCTTTCTGTACAGTTTGGTGGGGAAACCCTTCTTTCAGACACCTATATCTCAAGTGGAATACGCTCAGAAGATGGTTTTATTCAATCCGTACCGAATAACGAAATTGCCTTAAAAATAATTAACGCATATAAATAAGCCTCAGAGATATTCTGAGGCTTCAGCTTAACTCGCCATTATTTTTTACAAAACCACACCTTGGCTTATTAGGTACTCATCATAAGTACCTTTGAAATCAATAACTTTATCTTCTTTGATTTCTAAAATACGGCTTGCCAGTGAACTAACAAACTCACGGTCATGGGAGACAAATATCAACGTCCCTTTGTACAACTCAAGTGCTAAGTTCAATGACTCAATGGACTCCATGTCCAAGTGGTTAGTTGGCTCATCCATAATTAGAATGTTTGGTTGTTGCATCATCAACTTACCAAATAGCATACGCCCTTGCTCACCCCCTGATAACACTTTCACTTTCTTTTTAATGTCATCTTGCGTGAACAGTAAACGACCTAAGATGCTGCGCACCGCTTGTTCGTCGTCGCCTTCATTTTTCCACTGGCTCATCCAGTCAAAAACAGTCAAATCGGTCTCGAAATCTTCTGCATGATCTTGAGCATAGTAACCAATGCGACTATTTTCCGACCACTTAACCACCCCACTTGTTGCTGGCTGCTCACCCATTAAGGTTTTTAAGAAAGTCGTTTTACCAATACCATTCGCACCGATAACCGCCATTTTCTCGCCAACTTCAAGGAGTAAATTCACATTTTTGAAGAGTGGCCCTTGATCATAACCATTAGTTACCGCTTCTAATTCAAGTGCATTACGGAACAGCTTTTTCTCTTGCTCAAAACGAATAAATGGGTTTTGGCGGCTAGACGCCTTCACCTCATCTAATTGAATTTTGTCAATTTGGCGAGCACGCGAGGTGGCTTGTTTCGATTTAGATGCGTTGGCGCTAAAGCGGCTAACGAAAGATTGAAGCTCGGCAATTTGCGCTTTTTTCTTCGCATTATCAGCAAGTAAACGCTCACGAGCTTGTGTCGCTGCTATCATATACTCATCATAGTTACCGGTAAATAAACGCAACTCACCGTAGTCTAAGTCCGCCATATGCGTACAAACGGTATTTAAGAAGTGCCTATCATGGGAAATAATGATCATTGTGCAATTACGATCATTGAGCACTTGCTCTAGCCAACGGATAGTATCAATATCCAAGTTGTTGGTTGGCTCATCAAGTAGCAAAATATCGGGATCCGAAAATAGGGCTTGAGCGAGTAATACGCGCAATTTCCAGCCCGGAGCAACTTCACTCATTGGGCCATAATGTTGCTCAACAGGGATACCGACACCGAGTAATAGTTCACCCGCACGTGCTTCTGCACTGTAACCATCCATTTCACCATAGGCGACTTCCAAATCAGCGACGCGGTAACCATCTTCTTCGCTCATTTCAGGTAACGCATAAATACGGTCACGTTCTTGCTTCACATTCCACAATTCGCTATGGCCCATAATGACCGTATCTAGAACCGTGTATTCTTCGAATGCGAATTGATCTTGGCGAAGTTTACCAATACGTTCATTCGGATCCGTAGTACTGACGTTACCCGATGTTGGAGTTAAATCGCCACCTAAGATCTTCATAAACGTCGATTTACCCGCGCCATTTGCGCCGATTAAACCGTAACGGTTGCCCGTACCAAATTTGACTGAAATGTTTTCAAACAGTGGCTTACTGCCAAACTGCATAGTGATATTGTTGGTTGTTAACACTGCTAAGCCTTAAATTAAACGGTGTAGAGTTACCCGCCTTAAAGAGTATTCATCATAGCAAAAGCGGATAACACTGCTTTAAACAGCAATGCAATCAGAGATCCCTATGACCTGTAAAACGACGGGTATAAATAGCGGCGCATTATGCCATAATCGAACGCTTAGATCTTGTGCTGTTTTGATAATCTTTACTCATCAATCATTCTTGACGTTATTTATCTTTCGTGGTGAATTTTCATGCTAATTGAGTTCGTTTTAGTCAAGGCGAGAGGTTTGCCGCCTAATAAACTCGACAAGCGCCTCTCAACGTAGCATCAAATAAGTGTAACGTGCCATAAAGCAACATTTAAGCATTATCCTTGTTCAAATATTAGCCCCTAATATGGTATGCCACCGATTATTGTTGCTCTGTGCATAATACGTCGCTCAGGTAAATAATCCGCTGTGGCATAATGCTGTGTTATTTGATTATCCCAAATAACCAAATCGTCTTTATTCCATTGCCAACGCACCTGAAATTCAGGCTTATTAATGTGCTGGAATAAAAAAGCCAGTGTGGTCTCACTCTCTTTTGGTGTTAACCCTATGATCCGAGTTGTAAAGCCTTCATTAACAAATAAAGCTTTTCGCCCTGAAAGAGGGTGAGTCCTAACAACGGGATGTAATACCGGCGGGCTATTTTCTTTGGCTTTTAGCCATCTTGAATAAGTGACTTCGCAATGGTTAAAGCGGTACTCTGGAAATGATTTCGTAAAATCATGCACTGCCTGTAAGCCAGCTAGCATATGCTTCCACCGAACAGATAATGCGTTATAAGCTGCAATACCACTGACCCATAATGTATCCCCACCTAACGTTGGAATATGTTTCGCAGCTAAAACTGCCCCCATTGGCGGCGTTTCAATAAATGTAACATCCGTATGCCAATTGTCATTATCTGGTGGATTATCTTCATCCGTATCAAGTACCGTTATTTCCTCACATTCTGGTGTATGTGGATAAATTGGATGTGTGTGTAATAAACCGAATCGTTCTGCAAATTGTTTTTGCTGTATGGGTTCAATAGGTTGATTTCTTAAAAAAAGCACATGGTATGACTGTAAAGCATAATTAAGTGCAGTGAAAAGTTTATCATCTATTGCTTGAGATAAATCAATGCCACTGATGAGAGCACCTAATGTGGGTGTTATCCGCTTTATTTGAAAAGGATATTCCATATAACCCCTAATGACTTCAGTTTTAATGTAAAAATGAAATTAATCTAGATTAGGCGTTTTAAAAATATCAAAAATAATAAAGTTAATATAAAACAATATATTAAAAATATAATAATGTTAGTAATAGGTAGTTAATTAGTATTTTAAAAGGGTACTAATCGGCCGTATTCGACCGACTTGAAATAAAATTACAGCTTAATACCCATAGTACGCGTAATTTCAGATAGGCCTTCACGTTCATAAAAGCGGATAGCATTATGGTTTTGTGCTAAAACAGACAGTTCTAAGTGGCTAAATTGTTTGCTTTTTGCCCATAATTTCATGCTATCAAGTAATTGATGCCCTATTTTTTCACCGCGAAAATCAGGAGAAACAATCAAATCAAAAACGTAAGCAAAGTCCCGTGGAACTAGGCAATTATATGGTTCGGCTGATTGATGCTGCGCAATACAAAACCCTTTAACTTCCCCTTCGAATTCAGCGACTAACAGATGAAATTTATCATCAACAATGGCATTTTCAATAAACGCTTTTGATTGCATAGCAGGCTTCATCCGTTCAGGATCAAGCAACGCCATTTCACTAAACAAGGTTTGATAGAGAGATAAAATAGCGTTTAAATCATCATATGTTGCTTCTCGTATCATCATTTCCTTCGAATTTTTAAGTTGTTTAATCGTATGTTTTCACCGATGGCGCAATATAGGACTCAAAACTATCCATCAATGCCGCTGGCGAATCGTTGACAATCGCCATATGGCGATACTTTTCATGTAGGAAACCTTCGTCCGCCATTTTATTTGTCATGTCAATTAATGGTTGCCAATAATTATTAATGTTAAATAGGGCACAAGGCTTGGTATGTAAGCCAATCTGGCTCCAAGTAAACACTTCTGAATACTCTTCTAACGTGCCATATCCCCCCGGTAAAGCAACAAACGCATCCGCCAGCTCAATCATTTTACTTTTGCGTTGATGCATTGTTTCAACTTTATACAGCTCAGTCAGATTTTTATGTGAAATTTCACGCTCTTCGAGCAATGACGGTATGACACCTATCGCCTTTCCACCGAGGGATAAAACAGTATCTGCAATTGTTCCCATAATGCCGACACTGGCTCCGCCATACACTAAAGCAATGTCTCTCTTAACCATTTCTTTTGCAAATTCAATCGCTTTTTGTTGATAAATTCCATTTTTGCCCATGCTTGAGCCACAATACACCGCGATACTTTTAATTTTTCCCATTACGTCCTCATTTTTTCATTTTATTATGGCGTTTTTACGAAAAAAGGATTATACGAGAGCAATAAAGAAGCTCAAGCCAAATTATTGACCATAATAAACAATTTTCTAATCTCTGTTATACCACTGCTATATCACTAAACCAATATCGGCTTTCCTATACCGCATTTTATCCCTCATAAATAAGCGCTATTAAGCAATAAACAAATATAAAATAGGCCTATTCTATGAGATAATCATGAGGAATTTGTTTTTCATTGTTCTACCTTATTTTTATTTAACACAAATTAATTAATTCTGTGTTTATGGCTTAGTAATGTTTTTCTGGGGTTTTATTAATTATGTCTGCCGATACCAAAAAAAGCGCATTTCCGCTATTACCAATAGGGTTATTACTCCTTGCAATGACCTCAATTCAAAGTGGAGCGTCCTTAGCTAAAACATTATTTCCTCTTATCGGTGCCCCCGGCGTAACAGGTTTACGCTTATTACTGGCTACTATCATCTTGTTTGTTATCTTTAAGCCTTGGCGCTTAAATTTTAGAAAAAGCTCATTAGTGCCATTGTTAACCTATGGGTTGTCACTTGGAACAATGAACTACCTTTTTTATTTGTCCCTTGAACGCATTCCTCTGGGGATCGCAGTGGCACTGGAATTTACAGGCCCGTTAGCTGTCGCGATGTTTTCTTCGCGCAGACCTATCGATTTTTTGTGGATTGGGCTAGTGATTATTGGTTTACTCTTTTTGCTGCCAATCGGTGATAATATTAATGCCATCGACCCCATCGGCGCTATTTATGCTTTAGGTGCGGGGGTATGTTGGGGGATTTATATTATTTTTGGTCAACGTGCAGGTGCAGGTTACGGTGCAGCAACTGTGGCCATTGGTTCCTTTATTTCTGCCCTAATTTTCTTTCCTATTGGTTTGATGCAAACGGGTTTTGAGGTGATGTTCGACCCTGCAATATTGCCCCTTGCTTTAGCTGTTGCTATCTTATCAACGGCATTTCCTTATACCCTTGAAATGATAGCTTTAACACGCCTGCCAGCAAAAACTTTTGGTACATTAATGAGCCTTGAGCCTTGTATGGGCGCTTTCCTTGGTATTATTTTCTTACAAGAGCACCTCACTGCAACTCAATGGTTAGCGCTGTTATGCATCGTTTGTGCTTCTATTGGTTCTACATCCACCGCTACGCCGAAATCAAAAATAGAGGAAGTCTCATAGCGTAAATAATGCTTTTTTCTAAGCATTAACAAGGTTAATAAACGGGTTAGTTCTGTTTATTAACCTATTATCTTGTCATTAACACTTCATCTATTTGTAATATTAATTGCTCCAACTTGCTTTAATTTAATATTAATTTCACCTATCGCACTTATTGCAAAAAACAATTAACTTCTAGCAGCCACAATAAATTTAAGTACAGTAAGTCATATCGAGTTAGCCTATTAAATTAATCGTTTATTACACTATGACAGATTAAACTGAATACTTTATATTTATTAGCAAATGAGGTTATTAATCAATTTCAATATTAAAAAGAGGATGGATCATGAGTACAGCTAAATTATTTAAAACATCTTCAACTGAACTTTTATATACACGTAACGACTTGGAAGATAGCGTAAAATTAGAAACCATTGGTATTTTAAATGTGATGGTTGTTCATTTTACAGATCTGTCTTTAATGACTAAACAGGCTCACTGGAATATGCGAGGTCGTAATTTTATCGCAGTCCATGAAATGTTAGATGGCTTTAGAACCACATTAGTTGAGCATTTAGACGAATTTGCAGAACGTGCTGTACAACTAGGTGGCGTTGCAATTGGCACAACACAAGAAGTCAACCGCTTTACGTCACTAGAAGCTTATCCAATTAACATTCATAGCGTACAAGATCACTTAAAAGCCCTTGCAGACCGTTATGCAGTTGTCGCAAATGATATTCGTAAAGCCATTGATGAAGTCGAAGATGAAGACACTGCGGATATGTTTACCGCGGCATCTCGCGACATGGATAAATTCCTTTGGTTCTTAGAAGCGAATATTGAGTAATGTCGAGCAATAGAGTCAATATACATTGACCAGAAGGCCACATTCTATTGTGGCCTTTTATGTTTATAACCAGATACATAACCTAACAATTTATTTTCTAGCTTTATTTTTAATATAAAGCTATTTTTTATTTATGATCTTCGGCATTTTAGGCTGTTCTATTGGAAAAACAGGCAAAGCATTTAATAGGCGTTGCCCATAGTTTTTTGTCAATAGCCGTTTATCATAAATAATAATTTCACCATAGCATTCATGACTGCGAATTAAACGCCCTGCTTGCTGAATTAAATTAAATGATGCGCTAGGCAAACTTTGTACCTCGAAAGGATAACGTTTTAACGATTTTAACCAATCCCCTTCAGTCACAATGACTGGGTTGGTCACTGGAGGAAATGCAATTTTATGAATATGCACCTGTGTCAAATACTCGCCTTTTAAATCAAGTCCTTCTGCAAATGATTGTAAACCAATTAATGCACTCCCTTGACCTTTGCTGACTCTATCACAATGGGTCTCAACCAAACGATAGCGTGGCTGATCCCCTTGGACCAACAACTGCAAACGTAAATCTTTTACGTGTTCAAGAAACCCTTCCATCGCTCTTTGGCTACTAAATAAAACCAAAACACCACGGTGCTTACCTTGGGTAAATTGCTCACGGAAAAATGCGGCCATTTCAGCAAGATGCTGTGGCTCATTAGATATTGTTGGCTCATACTCCATTTGCGGAATGATAATTTTCCCTTGCTCAACATGGTTAAACGGCGAAGACAATGTCACAAAATGATCATCATTCTTTTCAGATAACCCTGTTAATTCCATAAACCTTGAATAGCTATTTAAGGAGCGAAGTGTGGCTGATGTAATAACAATATGTGGCACATTGCGCCACAACAGATGCTGTAACTGCTCACTCACACGGATCCCCGCACAATGCATAAAAATACGCGATTGATTTTTTTCATAACGTCGACTTAACCATTTTGACACTGGCGCACCTGAACTTTGATCGAGTGCGGCTAGTCGCCAAAGTTTAGCCATATTTTCAAAATAGCCCATCGCGCGACTCATGGTTAATATAGAGCGATGTAAACGTACAATATCTTGCTTTGCAGTTTGCTCCGTCAAATCATTTAATATTGATTCTGCAAGGCCTTTTAAGGCATCTGTTTGTTTAAAAAGATCTTGGCAACACAACTGCATTGCTTCAGGTAATACCCCAAGCGGGAAAAGATACTCGTCATCTTTTGACTTTTCGGGCAATAATGCATTAGCAAGCAAAGAAAAATCACGAAACGTCTCACGCAGTTTTTCTGCGTGCAGTTGTAATTTTTCTGGGTTTGCCAATTTAGGCGGTTTGGCTGGCCGAAATTGCGCTAAATACTGGCCTACATGACTCATGAAATTATCCACTTGTGCTGTCAATTGCACTAATGTGATTTCCCCTTCGACTTCAAGCGCATCCCTTGCAACATCTGGCACGTGGTGTCCTTCATCCAAAACTAATAAAAGCTTTTTAGGATCAGGTAACACAGATTCGCTTTCCATCGCAGCCATAACTAAAGCGTGGTTTGCCACGACCACATCCGCATCGTCGATTTCTCGCCTAGCAATAAAAAACGGACATCTTTGATAAAATTGACAATTACGTCCTAAGCAATTCATTTTATCCGTACTGACTTTACGCCATAAGCTGTCTGAAAAAGCGCGTTTATGGTGATCACGTAAGCCATCCCATACAAAAGAATTAAAGTCATTACGTAATTGCTGACAAATAGCCCGTTCCTCGCTACTGGCTATTTCCGTTTTATCCTCCACCAACAGCATTAAATCGATTTGCTCCCCTTCAGCGGCACAAATTGCCGCTAAATTTCGCGGGCAAACATAGCGTGCACGCCCAAACGCCCCGGTAAATTTTAAATCAGGAATAATTTTGCTCAGTAACGGCAGGTCTTTACTAAAAATTTGATCTTGTAGTGCCACATTTGCTGTGCTCACAACTAAGGTTTTCCCTTCTTCCCTACCCACCGCAATACCTGGGATTAAGTATGAAAGTGTTTTTCCTACCCCTGTTGGTGCTTCAATAACCAAATGGCGACCGCCGTCACCGGCTAAGTTTTTAGCAACTTCCGCGATCATTTGGCGCTGTGGTGCACGGGAAACAAACCCATCAATTTGGAGTGACAACCCTTTATACCACTGGGTTATTTGTTCTTTAATTTTACTTGATAGGGACATAAATTACGCTGATGACCAAATGTGAGATGTAAGGTAACGAAAACAGCCATGGCAAGGAAACACGAAAAATCACTTTTACCAACCGTTTCGCAAAACTACTGTATTAAAAACCATTATACATAAAAATTGGGAAGCCTTTTGCAAAACACCAACTCACTAACAGAAAAAGTTGCTTTTAACTTGTTTGCAACACTCATCCAGTTATACTTTGAGTTCTTATTTCTATGCAGGCTATAAAAAATGAAAAAGATTGTTATCGCACTTTGCGCATTATGCGCTTTTGGTTCCGTAGGCGGCATCGTTCTTGCAGGGATGAATATCTATACACGTTCCACAACCCCGATAGAAAAAGGGCAACCACAATCGCCATCATTAGTACCTGCGCCAAACCAAGTTCAATAATTTCGCGTGATTTAACACCCCAGGACGGAGATAGCTTATGTACAACGATTATTTTGTAACCCCTCAATGGCTTAATACGCACTTATCGGATGGTAATATCATTGTACTTGATGCTTCGTCTCCTCCACCAACCGCTCCTTATGATTGCCGTCAACGTTATGTTGAAGAGCACATCCCTAACGCGCAATTTTTCCACCAAGATGAAATCGCTGATAAAACATGTGACCTACCTCATATGTTGCCTAGTGCGGAGGTATTTAGCCAAGCGGTTGGAGCAATGGGGATTGATAACAACACTCAAGTTATTATTTACTCACAGAACAATTTGTTTTCATCACCACGTGCTTGGTGGACGTTCACCACCATGGGATGCAAGCATGTCAAAATCCTTGCTGGGGGTATTGAAGCATGGAAAGCCGCGGGGTTTACAACCCAATCAGGTGAAGTCCCCCCACCGAAAAATAAAGAGTTTAAAGCATCACGTAAAGGCACTAACGCGGTAAACCAGCAGCAACTTCTTGATCTTGTTAATGAAGGTCAAATCCAAATTATTGATGCCCGCGCTGCACCTCGTTTTTATGGCGAAGCACCTGAGCCTCGTCCTGGTTTACGCATGGGTCACATTCCGGGAAGCAAAAATGTCCCTTGGGATTTATTAGTCACTAATGGTGAATTTAAATCACCAGAAGCTTTAAAAGCGATTTTTACAGAACAAGGTGTCGATATCCAAGCCCCGTCAATAACTACCTGTGGCTCTGGAATGACTGCCGCAGTCGTCCTTATGGCATTAACGCTATTAGGTAACTCAAATGTACGCTTATATGACGGCTCATGGGCAGAATGGGGGCAAGATAATGGCTTGCCAATAGAACCTTGATTTTTTAGCTTATAAATGAATAAGCCACTCCTTTGTAAGTGGCTTATTTAAGAAAAATTTTGAACCACAAGTGCTATTTGGCAAATATCCCGGCTAAAAAGAGCACAACAATGGCACCAACCACTGCAACGACAAAGCTACCAAAGTTAAAACCGTCAACTTTGCCTTTGCCAAAAAACGTGCTGATATAACCACCAACGACAGCCCCAACGATCCCTAACACTGTCGTCATAATGAATCCCATATGGTAAGTACCAGGCATTAACCACTTAGCTAAAATACCGGCTATCAAACCAAAAATGATCCACGCAATAACCCCCATATAAAGCCTCCCAAGACTAGGTCTCTATTTAAAAATGACTGAAAAACGCTCAATCATAGGCATTAGATATACCTATCATATAGTTTAAGTAAAGACCCTATAGGTTAAATTCGCAAATAAAAATAATAATGAAACAACACTTTTTCCGTTATTAACTAACGACACGCGTAATCACAGCAGCGATTTGCTCGGCATTTTTCAACGTCCTAACCTGTGAAAATAACTCATCCGCTTCTTGGTATTCTTTACGTAAATAACTCAACCATTGTTTGATGCGAGCCGCATGATAATGACCTGTATCACCTTGTTTCTCGAGCTCGGTGTATTTTAACAATAATCCCCCAACTTGCCCCCAAGGCATTTTAACGTCATTGTGTTTAATCACTCGACTCAAGTTTGGAGTATTAAGGGCACCTCGACCAATCATCAGCGCATCACAACCTGTAACCTGAAGACAACGCTGAGCGCTATCATAATCCCAGATTTCACCATTCGCTATTACAGGAATTGATAACTTACTGCGAATTTCACCAATTGCTTGCCAGTTGATACGCTCCGCTTTATAACCATCTTCTTTGGTACGCCCATGAACGGTTAATTCCGTTGCCCCTGCCTGTTGTACTGCATCCGCAATTTCATGGGAAAATGAAATACTATCCCATCCTAAACGTACTTTAACGGATAGCGGAAATTCTTTCGGCACAGCATCACGCATTGCTTTAGCTGCTCGGTAAATCAAGTCTGGTTGTTTTAGTAATGTTGCTCCACCGCCGTGACCATTAACCGTTTTCGAAGGGCATCCACAATTGAGATCAACACCCCATGATCCCAATTCAATCGCGCGATTTGCATTTTCGGCTAACCATTGAGGATGCTGACCCAGTAATTGAACACGCACTAAGGTCCCTGACGGAGTTCTACTTTGGTATTTGAGTTCGGGACATAAACGGTAAAATGTTTTTGCGGGTAGCAATGTGTCAACAACTCGCACAAATTCACTAATGCAAAGATCGTAATCGTTGACCTCACTTAATAAAGAACGAACAAGGGGATCTAAAACTCCTTCCATAGGAGCTAATAAAACACGCATAAATGGCTCACAAAAAAGACAGCAAAAGTAAAAAACAATTTTTACAACTATATTAGCCTATGGGACCGCATTAATATATTCGCATAGCAAATAAAAGCATCGGTTTCAGCCAACTATAATACATCTCTTTAGATAAAATAAATAAGTATAAAAATGAGTGAGGTTTGCCAGCAGGTAGATAGATTTTAAAAATAGACTAGGAAAATCAACTTGTTGATTTTCGGTTGATAATACAAAGTGGGAAACCATGCTTTTATCCCACTTTGTCAACAACCCCACGCCCCAGTGAGTCTATCATATTGGGGCGTGCCTCACTTAACATGTGCCTAATTAAACGATAGTAAAACAACCATCAATGATTAAATCAGCACCTGAGGTATAACTTGCCGCATCAGAGAGTAAATAAATTACAGCGCCAGCAAGCTCTTCAGGTGTTCCCATTCTTTTGAATGGGATCATTTTAATCCATTCGTCTTGCCAATCCTGCCTGACTGTTGCCGTCATTTCTGTTCGAATATAACCTGGGCTGATTGAATTAACACGGATACCATGTTGTCTCCATTCTACCGCTAATGATTTGGTTAAGTGCACGACAGCAGCTTTCGATGCATTATACGATGCCTGTTCTTGTGGAATATTAACAATTGTTCCAGACATGGATGCCGTATTAACAATACTACCTACTTTATTATTATTAATTAAATAACGAGCAAATGCCTGAGCGACAAAGAAAACGCCATTTAAATTGACATCAACAATTTTACGCCATTCATCGGGAGTACAATCAATCGCCGCTTTATGCAGGCAAATTCCCGCATTGTTGAATAATAAATCTAAAGTACCAAAATCAGCACCAACTGCTTCAATGCAATTTTTCACATTTTCAGGGTCAACCACATTGCAGCAATATGCTTTTGCTTTTATATGATAATTTTGTTCCAATTGCTCAGCGACATCACTGGCATCAACTAAATCAAAAATAGCAATATCAGCCCCTGCATCTGCTAAATATTGTGCAACGACTTTTCCAATACCTTGCTTACCACCAGTTACAATAGCAACTTTCCCTTTTAAAGAAAAAATATCACTACGCATAATAACATTCTCCATAATGGATGATTTTTTATTCGTCGTTTTCATAGGCAATGAACTTAATTTACTTAACTCACTGCCATTGGTTCTTACAATTTCACTTTTGATTTAATACTTTCTAGCATCACTGCAATAATAATAATGATACCTTTAACAACCTGTTGGTTATAACCAGAGATGTTCATCAGGTTCATTAAATTAGAAATAATACTTAAAATTAAAACACCAATAATAGTATTAATAACAGTGCCTCTGCCACCTGCTAAACTTGCACCACCAACAACTACAGCAGCAATGACATCTAATTCAAAACCAACCGCTAATACAGGAGAACCTACGCCTGTTCTTGTTGTTGCTAAAATACCTGCAACGCCACACGCCAATCCACTTAATGCATAAACAGCTAATTTATAATAATTCACTCGGATACCAGCAAAACGTGTAGCCGTTTCATTTGAGCCAATTGAGACGACTAAGCGACCAAATACCGTGTGTTTATATAAAAATTGAGCCAATAAAATAAAAAGACCAAACACATAAACAGGCAAAGGGATCCCAAATAAATAACCTGTTCCAAATTCAATTAATGCAGGATCATCAATAAATACAGGTTGCCCTTTTGATATTATCAGCCCTAAGCCCCGTGCAATGGTCATCATTGCTAGTGTTGCAATAAACGGTGCAATATTAAACCATGTCACTAATACACCCGCAAAAGCACCAATTATGGTGGCCATAATGACACCAACGGCTAAAGCTGGCCACAAACCAATATCAGGGATCATTAATGCAACAACTACAGAAACTAACGCCATAATTGCGCCAACTGATAAATCAATCCCGCCTGTTAATATGACAAACAACATGCCTAATGTTGCTAATCCAAGAGGAACGCTTTGCCTTAATACGTTAGTAATATTATCTGCGCTATAAAAACGATCTGATAAAAAACCAGCAATAACTAGCATGATAATGAAAACGAGTAATGTTGAATTTTCACCAATCAATCTTGCTATTTTTCTTAATATAGAAGGTTGATCATTGGTTTTATTTTCTACACTCAGAGTTGAATTTTCTAGTGTTTCCATGGTGTATCCTTTTTATTTTTATCTGTTACCTAAATTACAGAGTGACATTTAAAAATGAATTAATTGACCATTGCTGATGTTTGTTCATGCTTAACGATAGCGTGACGCATAATATTTTCTTCTGATAGTTCATGTTGTTGTAACTCTGCGGTAATGCGACCTTCACTCATGACATAAACACGGTGAGAGAGCGAAATGACTTCAATCATTTCCGAAGAAATAACAAGTACTGAAAAACCTTTCTGCGCTAATTCATGAATTAAATGATAAATTTCAACTTTTGCACCAACATCAACACCTCGGGTGGGTTCGTCTAAAATTAATACATCACAATTTGTATTTAACCACTTAGCAATAACGACTTTTTGTTGGTTTCCACCACTTAAACTGGAAATAGGATCATCCATATTGTTAAATTTAATTTTTAGCTTTTCTTTAAAAACGTTAGCTAACATGCGTTCTTTACTAATCCGAATGATGCCTTTTAATCGACAAATAGAACTTAATTTTGTCAAACTAATATTTTCACGAATAGGTCGAGATAAAATAGCGCCTTGCATCTTTCTATCTTCTGGAACTAATCCAATACCTTTATTCATCGCATCACTTGGGTGATGGATGGTAATTTCTTTATGATTTTTAATAATTTTACCGGAAGCGATTTTATCGATTCCAAATAAGCATCTTGCGATTTCTGTACGTCCAGAACCAACAAGCCCTGCCAAACCTACTATTTCACCCTTTTTAATATGAAAATGAATATTTTTAAGTAAACTTTTGGTTGATAAATTTTCTACCTGTAAAGCGATCTCATTATTTGGTATATTCTTAGTTGGGTATAAATTTTCAAAGCTTCGCCCGACCATACCAGTGATAATATCATCCTCAGTACAGGTTTTTGGGTTTAATTCCTTTGTTGTTTCGCCATCTTTAATTACAGTAATCGCATCCCCAATTCTAAATATTTCTTCTAATCGATGTGAAATATATAAAATAGTGACACCCTGTGCCTTTAAAAATTTCAACTGACTAAATAAAATATTAATTTCACGTTCAGACAATACAGCCGATGGCTCATCTAAGATTAATATGTTGACATCACGAGCCAATGATTTGGCTATTTCAACCATTTGTTGATACGCAACACTAAGTGTTTTTGCCTTAACTGTTGGATCAATATCAAAACCTAAATTTTTTAAGACATGACTGGCACGCTTATTTAATAACTTCCGATTTATCGTCGCTTTTCCAAACCCAAGGTCACCTAAAAAAATATTTTCAGCAACAGTTAGCTCAGGTGAAATAGCAAGTTCTTGGTAAATAATACCAATTTTATGTTGCCTACTTTGCTTTGGTGTTGTGAAATTAACTTCCTCACCATTAATAAAAACTTGCCCACCATCCTTTGTATATATGCCAGATAGGATTTTCATTAATGTTGATTTACCAGCCCCATTTTCACCTACAATTGCATGTATATCACCTCGCTTAACTTTAAGGTTAATATTTTTTAAGGCATGAACTCCACCAAAACTTTTTTTCACACCCTTTGTTACAATTGCATATTCTTCCATCATAAATACCTTTTACTTTATTAACTATGATAGATTTTTCAAGGTGCGGTTATTCATTTACCGCACCTCAGACACTTAATTAATACAGTGCTTTTTCATCATAATATTTCTTAACGTTATCTTTATTAATAACAATTGGAGTGATGTAAGAATAATCAGGGAATTCTGTCTGCCCTGCTTTATGCTTAGCGATTACATCAATAACGGCAGATGTTAATGTGTCTGGGTTATTCGATGATGTTGCTTGTAATTCACCACGTGAAATAGCTTCTAATGCTTTTTTGTAACCATCATTTGAGAAAATTTTCACATTATCTAATTTGTTTGCAGCTTTCAAAGATAAAACTGCTCCTAACACCATTTCATCAGATTCGGTATAAACACAGTTAATCTTATCACCTTGTGCTACCAGTAAGTCTTCCATCGCTTTGAGGCCGCCTTGTTGATCCCAGTTACCCCAACCTTGGCTTAATACAGTTAAATTTGTTTGATTATATTTTCTAAGTTGTGCTTCCATCACACCACGAACAAAGTTTGCACGACGAGCTTCACCAACCAAATTACCTTGGTTACCACTAATAAAAACGCAATTCATAGGATTTTTACCAAATAAATCTACCGCATATTCCCCCATTAATACGTTATTCTTTCCATTGTCTGCTTGGACACGAGTCACAACAGGTGCACTTAATGGAATATCACTGTCTAAAATAATAGTTGGAATACCTTTACTTTTGGCCATATTAGTAATGCGAATGCCAGCTTCTGGATCTTGTGGATTTAAAACTAAATAATTAATTCCTTGAGATAACATATCTTCTACATCAGAAATTTGTTTATTTAAATCTCCACGAGCATCTGTCGTGATAATTTCATAGCCTTTTTCTTTAGCATGTTTTTGCATGTATTGATCAAGGCCATTAAAAAATGCGCCATTTAATGTTCTATTCGCAAAACCAATTTTTATTTTATCTTCAGCGCTAGCAAAACCTGTTGAAAATGCAGATACAACAATAGTACAAAGCAATAATTTATTAATAGCTTTCATTATATTTACCTTTATATGTAGGGAGGGTACTTTCTATTAATTTGATAACTATATGACGACTAGTTTTTACTAATGTTATTAATATTTAAATAGGCTGAACGAATAACCTTTGTTCTACTTCAGATAAATCAGGTAATGTGCCTGCACCTAATTTTTCAACGCTCACCGCAGCATATGCAGATGCAAAACGAGTCGCTAAGCGAATTGAGTCCCCCATTGCCAGTCTTGCTGCTAATGCTCCGTTAAACGCGTCTCCAGCACCTGTTGTATCAATCGGTTGTGAAGGAAAACAGGGTATAACCATTTTTCCCTCATCGTCAGATAATAATGCCCCTAACGATCCCATAGTGATAATGACGTTTCTACATCCTTTCTTATGAATTAAATCAGCAGCTTGGCTCGCGCTTTCATAATCTTCTACTTTACATCCTGTAATTAACCAAGCCTCAGTTGAGTTAGGTGTAATTAAATCAACTTGTTGCAACATTTCATTTGTCACTGGTTGCCAAGGCGCGGGGTTTAAAATAACAAAGGCATTATTGGCCTTGCCAATGGCAATCACACGTTCAATAGCTTGCAAATTATTTTCTAGTTGTACTAATACAACATCAGCACAAGAAATTGTTGGCTCGCATTGAGTAATTTCATCGTCTGTCACCGTCATATTTGCACCAGGATCAACGGCGATCATATTTTCAGCATCGCCATCACATTCCGCAACATAGACAAGTGAGTTTCCTGTCGAAATTTCATTTGTTACCAATAAGGTAACCGCGTTAAAACCAACTGATTTAAGGTGCCTACGCGCATACTGTCCGAAAGCATCCTCACCAATTTTGCCAATATAATGGACATTTGCACCGGATTTTAAAGCCGCTGTTGCTTGGTTTGCGCCCTTACCTCCTGCACTCGTCATACTGCTATTTGCAACTAGTGATTCCCCAGGAAATGGGAAACGAGAAACTCTGGCAACCATGTCAAAGTTAAACGAGCCAAATACACATACTTTTCCTACCATAATAAGTCCTTAAAACTAAGCATAATTCAGTGATGTGAGGATATCTTCTTGCATCATTTGCCACGTTTCAGACAGCGGAATACCTTTTTTAAATAACCCACTACTTCCCATAATTAAAACTTGTCCACCTGCTTTCAATAATGCTTTATACGTATTTTTATTACAGGAGCCATCAACTTCAATTAAAAATGAATAGTTCCCTTCTATTTTACGTTGATTTAAAGCGTGAATTTTCTCTACCATCTCAGGAATAAATGTTTGCCCTGCATACCCCGGATCAACAGTCATCACCGTAACTTTATCAATTAAATGAATATAAGGATTTAATACTTCAATACTTGTTGCTGGGTTCAAAACAATTCCGACTTTTTTGCCTTTACTACGGATATGATTAATAACTCTAAATGCATATGAACTTATAATTTCAGCATGTAAAGAAATACTATCAGCTCCAACAGAAATTAAATCATCAATAAAATCCATTGGATGTTCTACCATTAAATGAACATCAATAGGAAGTTGTGTATAGGGTTTGATTTGGCGAATGAAATCAACAGATAATGCAAGGTTCTTAACATAATGCCCATCCATTATATCTATATGCAACATATCTGCATTATCATTTAAAAATGACAATTGCTCAGATACTTTCATCATATCGATACACATTAAAGACGGTGAAATTAAGTATTTCATCTTTTCATCCTAATAAATATTTAATTTAATACAATACTGTCTTTGATATAAATAAATAAAAATTTTATTATTTAATTAATTGTAATAATTTTAACGTTATGCCACGTCATTTCTTTTTGAAATAATGGATCATCAAACTTCTCAGTAATTAATATATCGATATCACCAAATCCACAAACCCGAGCTGTACCAATTTTTCCAAACTTACTTTGATCTACTAATAAAACAATTCGACGAGATATTAAAAACATTTGCCTAAGGAGTGCAGCTTGCACTTCACTGCCAGTGTAAATACCGCGGTCTCTATCAATTCCTTGGCAAGAAAAAAATAATGTATCCACATTTTGTTCATTAATCTGTTTGATTGTTGCTTCACCAAAAAAAGCTTCTTCCGCCACAGAAAATTCGCCACCTAGACCAACTACACGCGTCGATGTTCGCGGCATCAACGTTTGTATAATCGCAACGGATGGCGTTACAACCGTCAACTCGAACTCAGGAAGTTGTCTAGCTAAAAACCAACTACTGCTGCTACCATCTAATAAAATTATTTGTTGTGGCTGAATAAAATCTAATGCGGCTTTAGCTATGCGAGTTTTATTTTCTATATTTAGCGCCGTTCGAACTCGAAATGCACCTTGTTTGACTGATGGCGGCATGTCTTGCGGCGCATAATAGGGTGTCAATGTTGTTTTTAGCTTATTTGATAATAGCGCTCCACCATGGCTACGATTAACCATCCCTTGATGTTCAAGGTCAGTTAAATCACGCCGCACTGTTTCTTTAGAAACCTGTAAACGCTCTGCTAAATCATTAACTCGCATTGCTCCGTGTTCTTGAAGAAGGGCAACAATTGAATTATGTCGTTCGAGTTGTAGCATATTTGCCCCCTTACATTATGGTGATGAGTATAACGGTATCAATTTGGGATTACTGAGCCGTTTTTCTCAGAATGCTGGAATTATGGTTAAAAGCCATTTTATGTGATTTTTCTCTCAGAAAACGTAAATATTCCATTACTTTATTATGTTGTATCCCTTAGTCATACCCATATCGGTCAAATACGGTCAAATACAAAGAAAAACACAAAAGCCCGTATTAGCCCGCATTAACCCGTTTATGCCCGTTTTTATTATTTACTGACGAAAATAATTTGTTTTATTAAAATTTGAAAGTGATTTTGTGAAAATATTGTTATCTTTCACTGAGCATCTCAATTTGATGATCATAAAGATAGTATCACATCGAAATTAATGTAAGCTGGAAGGATTGACTTCAATCTAACGATTGATTTAAGCGGGTGTTTAAATCAGAAAAATTCAGTTTTCAGGGAATAGCGCCAAGCCCTAGTCCCTGAAAGTGTAATGCAGCTTGCTTTACTGTTGCTACATCATTATTTGTTACTACTAGCCGTCATTACGCCCTTGCTTTGCTTTCTTTTGGGCATTTTTCCAAGGCGAAGCAGGTGCAGTGCTTCTGTTAGAAGCCGCTTTCCCAGTCGTTGGATTGCCACGACGCGGTGACTTATTATTGTTATGACTCCTATCACCTGAGCGACGTTCATTACGCTGTGGTGTTTTTTGAATAGGTTCCGCTTTAATGGATGGGTCCGGCTCATACCCGTCGATTGCCATCAATGGAATTGGTTTTTTCAGCAGTTTTTCAATATCTTTTAGCAACTTAGCTTCATCAATACAGACTAGTGAAACTGCCATACCTGTCGCATCAGCACGACCTGTACGACCAATGCGATGCACATAATCTTCAGCAACATTAGGCAACTCAAAGTTCACTACGTAAGGCAGTTGCTCAATATCAAGACCGCGAGCAGCAATATCCGTTGCTACGAGAACACGAATATCTCCTGATTTAAAATCGGCTAAAGCCCGTGTTCGCGCCCCTTGGCTCTTATTTCCATGGATGGCAGCCGCTTTAACACCATCTTTATTTAAGTGCTCAGCTAAGCGGTTTGCACCGTGCTTCGTCCTTGTAAAAACAAGAACTTGTTGCCAATTATCACGACCAATCATATATGACAGCAGCTCAGCTTTACGCTTTTTATCGACTAAATGAACATATTGAGTTATTTGTTCAGATGCTGAGTTTCGAGGTGCAACTTCAATAGTGACAGGGTTATTCAATAACTTATTCGCTAACTGTTTAATGTCATCAGAAAACGTTGCTGAAAACAGTAAATTTTGACGTTTTTTAGGTAATTTATTGATAACACGACGGATATCGTGGATAAACCCCATGTCCAACATGCGATCAGCTTCATCCAGTACAAACATTTCAACCTGTGAAAGGTCAACTGCATTTTGATGCTCTAAATCCAATAAACGCCCCGGTGTCGCAATCAAAATATCCACCCCACCACGCAGTTTCATCATCTGTGGGTTAATACTGACACCCCCAAAAACAACAAATGAACGAATACGCAAGTGACGGCTATATTCTTTTACATTTTCAGCAACTTGAGCCGCAAGCTCCCTTGTCGGTGTCAAAATTAATGCACGAACTGGTCGACGATTATGACCACGAGGGTTAGATACCAGCTTTTGTAAAATCGGCAGTGTAAAACCTGCTGTTTTACCCGTTCCGGTCTGCGCACTGGCAAGAAGGTCGTTTCCTGCAAGCACAGCAGGGATAGCTTGTTGTTGAATAGGCGTTGGAGTTTCGTAGCCTAACTCATTAATGGCAAGCAAAATTTCCTCGTTTAACGCGAGGTCTGAAAAAGTTGTCAAATTAAATTACTCCGGGCTTCACCGCTTCAAATTGATTGTGGCAGTTCTAGGGGAAGTGAGTCAGAAGAAAAAAGCGCAAACTGCCGTGCGACATTGCAAAATTCTAACATTATTTGATGGTGATAAATATATTAATTTAGTTTGGGTAATAAATTAATATAAAATTCCTCCCATATAGTATATATACTTATACAACACTATGAGCTGTCGTTTGTTACCCCTTTTTAACATAAAGAGCCGTTTAGAGCTTATAAAGTATGATTTAATTCTGAGTTAAAGGAATGTTTATGAATATAAATTCGTCACCAACCTTGCGGGGAGAAAACGCAAAGTTACAATTACTACTTACAGCTGCGGATGTCTATGGTGAACAAGGGATTGACGGAGCTACTACCCGTAAAATTGCGCAGGCATCTGGACAAAATATTGCCGCGATTTCCTACTATTTTGGCTCCAAAGAAGGGCTTTATTTAGCCGTTGCTAAAATGATTGCTAAAAATATTAAGGACCGTTTTCACGATGTGTTTAATGCTATTGATTGTTTTTTAAATCAACCTGTTAATGAAAAAAAACCCCAAGAAGCGCTTGATTTACTACAAAAAACCGTCATCACCTATAATTATTTTCAACTCGAAAAGAAAAATTTAAGTTTTTCTCGTATATTAGCGCGCGAACAACTCAACCCCACTGAAGCTTATACCATCATCCATGAACAAGCTTTAGGCCCTATCCACTCACGCCTAAATCGTTTAATCGCAATTTATATTGGGGCTGATCCCAATCATCTCACGACACTTATTCATACTCATGCAATTTTAGGTGAAACTCTATCATTCCGTATCGCTCGAGAAACCTTGTTACGCCAAACAGGGTGGAAACATATCAACGAAAATGAATTTAAAATTATTAATCAAGTCCTTATTGAACATACAAATATATTATTAACGGGGTTACGACATCGCAAACAGATTGAAAAGTGATATGATTAACTCATTAATGTGAAATAATCTTTTGGCGATTAACTAAGGTAAACGATGAACAATAAAAGCCGTTCTATTTTTGTTTTCATTATTGTTATATTAATCGGCACAGCAGTTGGCGGTTATTATTACTATCAATCTCAACAAAATAACACATTAACACTGTATGGTAATGTTGATGTGCGAACGGTTAATTTGAGTTTCAGAGTGCCCGGCAAGCTCGTGTCCTTAGCTGTTGATGAGGGCACGCGCATTGCAACTGGAGATAAACTCGGGCAATTGGATGATGCCCCATACATTAATGCATTAAATAAAGCCAAGGGGGTACGGGAAAGTGCCAAAGCGCAATTAGCACTCAAAGAAAGTGGTTACCGCACTCAAGAAATTGCGCAAGTTGAAGCTGAAGTTGCTCAAAAACAAGCCGCATGGCAATATGCGGACAATTTCTATAAACGCCAACAAGGCTTAGCCGCTTCTCGCGTCATATCAGCCAATGATCTCGATAATGCTAAAAATAACCGTAATCAAGCTCTTGCGGCACTTCAAGCAGCTCAAGATAAGCTGAATCAATACCAAAGTGGTTTTCGCCAAGAAGAGATAGCCGCAGCGCGAGGTGAGTGGTTGCAAGCTGAGGCTGCCGTTGCCCAAGCCGAACTCGATTTGCAAGACACCGTGCTCATTGCCCCTTCTGATGGCACTATTTTGACCCGCGCTATTGAGCCAGGGACGAATGTGGGGGCAGGAAACAGTATTTTTAGTGTTACCCTCACTCACCCAGTTTGGGTTCGCGCCTATGTGAGTGAACCCTATTTGGGTAATGCTGTTCCTGGCGCAAAAGTTACCCTCTATACCGATAGCCGCCCTAACCAGCCTTACCATGGTACAATTGGTTTCGTTTCCCCAACAGCAGAATTCACCCCTAAAAGCGTGCAGACACCTGATTTACGTACTGATTTAGTCTACCGGCTACGTATTGTTGTCGATGATGCAGATGATGCTTTGCGCCAAGGAATGCCTGTCACCATTCACTTTACTGATAACAAACAGTAAGAGATAGCCATGAGTGACGATTATAGCATTCATCTTCAGGGGGTAGAAAAAAGCTTTAGGGGCTTAGATTCTCCCGCAGTTGAAAGCCTGACGATGGAGATCCGCGGTGGCTCTGTCACTGGGTTAGTCGGTCCTGACGGCGCTGGAAAAACAACCTTAATGCGTATGCTCGCTGGACTACTCAAACCTGATGCAGGGCATATTCGTGTGATGGGGTTAGATCCTATTCAAGACAGTATTGCGGTACGTGCAAACCTTGGCTATATGCCACAAAAGTTTGGTTTGTATGAGGATTTAACTGTTCAAGAAAATTTGGATTTATACGCCGATTTACGCAGTGTTATTGGACAAGAACGCGAAAAAACCTATCAGCAATTGCTTTCATTCACTAACCTTGCCCCTTTTACCGAACGTCTTGCGGGTAAGCTTTCTGGTGGTATGAAACAAAAGCTCGGTTTAGCCTGTACCCTACTAGGTAAACCCAAGGTGTTGTTATTAGATGAGCCGGGCGTTGGCGTCGACCCGATCGCAAGGCGCGAACTCTGGCAAATGGTTCACACCCTTGCAGATGATGGGATGCTGATTTTGTGGAGTACCTCGTATCTTGATGAAGCCCAGCAATGTAAAGAGGTCCTCCTCCTCAATAAAGGCCAACTGCTCTATTCAGGAAAACCCGAATTATTAACACAAAAAATGGCAGGACGTTCATATTTACTTGAAGTTCCCGCAGCACAAAAACGTACAGTACTACAAAATGCATTAGTACTCCCTGAAACAACAGATGGTGTTATTCAAGGGCGCTATGTTCGCTTAATTTTAAAGCCCGATGCTTCGCAAAAAAGCCTGTTAAACGCACTCAATATGCAAGAAAATAGGCTAATTGCCGCACAACCACGGTTTGAAGATGCATTCATTGACCTGCTTGGTGGCGGGCCTTCCCACCGTTCAGAGTTAGCAGCCATTGTGCCTCAAATTCCGCCAAACCCGCAAGAAACCGTGATTGAAGCCCGTAACCTCACCAAAAAATTTGGCGATTTTGCTGCGACGGATAACGTTAATTTCCAAGTAAAACGTGGAGAAATTTTTGGGCTATTAGGGCCAAATGGTGCAGGGAAATCAACAACATTTAAAATGATGTGTGCCTTGATGAAACCGACCAATGGGCAAGCGTTAGTACTGGATATGGATTTAAAAACTAGCTCCAATAAAGCAAGGCAGCATCTTGGTTATATGGCGCAAAAGTTTTCCCTTTATGGAAATTTAAAAGTGGGGCAAAACTTGAAATTTTTCTCGGGGGTTTATGGATTACACCATAAAAAGCAAGCCAGCAAAATTCAAGAAATGGTTGATGCCTTTAACTTTAAACCCATTATTAATCAAATCACCGAATCTCTCCCTTTAGGCTACAAACAGCGCCTTGCCCTTGCTTGTTCTTTAATGCACGAACCCGATATACTGTTTTTGGATGAACCTACATCAGGTGTCGACCCATTAACTCGCCGAGAGTTTTGGTTACATATTAATGGCATGGTAGATAAAGGGGTAACAGTGATGGTCACCACCCATTTTATGGATGAGGCGGAATATTGCGACCGGATTGGCCTTGTTTATCATGGTAAAATTATTGCTGCTGGCACACCTGATGAGCTAAAACAACAAGTTGCTACCCATGATAACCCAGATCCCTCTATGGAAGATGCGTTTATCGAGCTCATTATGGCCTACGATAAGCAACAGGAGGCAAAATGAGCGATATCGCCTCTCATTTTTCATGGCGTCGGCTAAAAGCCTTATGCTGGAAAGAAACCAAACAAATTGTTCGAGACCCGAGCAGCGGCTTAATTGCAGTGCTGATCCCGTTGATGCTGCTCTTTATCTTTGGTTATGGCATTAATTTAGATTCCAGCAAATTGCGTCTTGGAATTTTAATGGAACAGCAGAGTCAACCAGCTCGGGAGTTAGTGGATACTTTTACAGGTTCCCCTTTTGTAGACGCGACCATCAGTGATAATCGCAACGCGTTAATTGATAAAATGCAAGCTGGTGAAATTCGTGGGATCGTCGTGATCCCCGTTAATTTTTCTGCTCAGTTGCTGCAACCCGAAGGGCATGCTGCTATACAAATTATTACCGATGGTAGTGAACCAAACACCGCTAACTTTGTTCAAGCCTACACTAAAGGCGTCTGGCAAATATGGCAGCTACAACAAAGTGAAAACCATGCAGATGCCATCTCCCCCGTCATTGAGCTCAATCTGCGTTACTGGTTTAATGAAGCCGCAATTAGTCAGCATTTTATTATTCCGGGGGCTATTAGTATTATTATTACCGTCGTTGGCGCGATTTTAACGTCATTAGTGATTGCGCGAGAATGGGAGCGTGGCACGATGGAAGCATTGCTTTCGACCCAAGTTACGCGTACTGAATTATTACTCTCAAAATTATTGCCCTATCAAGTTCTCGGCACCTTTGTTATGGTGCTTTGTATGGTCGTCACCACTTTTGTACTGGGTGTACCATACCGAGGATCACTGCTGGTACTATTTGTTATCACAAGCCTTTACCTTGCTACCGCCCTTGGAATGGGGCTATTAATCTCAACCATCACACGTAACCAATTTAATGCGGCGATGGTGGCGTTAAATGCGGCATTTCTACCCGCCATTATGTTATCTGGATTTATCTTTGAAATTGATAGCATGCCAGC
This sequence comes from Providencia rettgeri, assembly GCF_041075285.1. Lineage (NCBI taxonomy): Bacteria > Pseudomonadati > Pseudomonadota > Gammaproteobacteria > Enterobacterales > Morganellaceae > Providencia > Providencia rettgeri. Next base: position 2,411,333 of record NZ_CP163512.1, read on the forward strand.
AATCATTCAGTGGGTAACTTATTTTATCCCTGCCCGTTATTTTGTCAGCAGCTTACAAACATTATTCCTTGCAGGGGATATTTACTGGGTGTTGTTGATTGATTTTTTATTATTGATTGCTTCTGCGATCTTGTTTATTGGTTTGACGGCACTGAAAACTCGCCGTCGCCTTGATTGAGGTGAACTATGTTTTATCGCTTATACACCTTAATTATGAAAGAGTTACAATCATTACTACAAGAACCACAAACGCGTATTATTTTGATTTTACCTGTCATATTCCAAATGATTTTGTTCCCGCTTGCTGCCACATTAGAAGTGACAAACACCACTATTGCTATTTTTGACCAAGATGGTGGTAAACATTCTATTGAACTCACTCAGCGGCTAGCCAAAGCAAGTGCATTTTCCCAAGTGTTGCTGGTCAAAAGTGAGCATGAGGTTCGAGAAACACTCGATAACCGTAAGGCGCTATTAGTGGTACGTTTTGGCCAAAACTTTAGCGCTGATATTGGATCACACACCACTGGGAATATGTTGCTGTTACTTGATGGACGCAATTCTAATAGTTCCCAAATTGCCGCTAATTATGTTGAGCAAATTGTGATGCAATACCAACAAGAACTGACGCAAAACCAAATCAAGCCTAATAACAGTGAGTTGGTTGTCCGTAATTGGTATAACCCAAACTTAGATTATAAATGGTTTATTGTGCCATCTTTAGTCGCGCTTATCACAACCATTGGCGTGTTGATTGTTACATCCCTTTCTATTGCGCGAGAGCGAGAGCAAGGAACACTTGATCAACTGCTTGTTTCCCCATTAACAACATGGCAGATTTTTATTGGTAAAGCAGTGCCTGCGTTAATTGTGGCAACCGTCCAAGCAAGTCTTGTGCTGGTTATCGGGATTTTTTGTTATCAAATTCCGTTTGCCGGTTCATTGCTCCTGTTCTATGCCACCATGCTATTTTATGGTCTGTCTCTGGTAGGCTTTGGTCTGTTAATTTCAGCACTTTGCTCAACACAGCAGCAAGCTTTCATTGGGGTGTTTGTCTTTATGATGCCAGCGGTGCTGCTATCTGGATACATATCCCCAGTAGAAAATATGCCAGTTTGGCTACAAGAGATCACTTGGGTTAATCCAATTCGCCATTTCACTGAAATTACCAAACAGATTTACCTTAAGGGAGCCGATTTTTCTGTTATTTTTCAGAGCTTATGGCCATTACTGATTATTACGTTGGTCACCAGTTCTACGGCGTATTATCTGTTTAGAAAGAAAATTGCCTAATGCTATTACGGTATAAACAGTCATCATAGAATGCATAGCCACATTGAAGCTTTACACCTAAACAATAAACAAATTATATTTTTTGGTACGATTATCATGAAAAAACCCTTGCTACCGAAGTAACAAGGGTTTTGCAATGTGTTAAAACACGCTGTTATTAAATACGTGACTCGCGATTAGCGACGATCGCCGAAGATACGCAGTAACATCAAGAACAGGTTGATGAAGTCTAAGTAGAGAGACAGTGCACCCATGATGGAGTATTTACGCATTGTTTCTCTGTCATCTTCATTGATTTGTGAACCCATTTCTTTCAGCTTTTGAGTGTCATAAGCGGTCAATGCTGCGAACAGTAACACGCCACCATAAGTGATCACCCAATACATCATCGTGCTTTTCAGCCAGATGTTAACTAACGATGCCACAACAATACCAATCAGTGCCATAAACAGGAAGTTACCCATCCCTGTTAAGCTACGTTTAGTGGTGTAGCCGTAAACACTTAATGCACCAAACATAACCGCAGTGATCACAAAAGTACTCGCGACAGATTCGCCAGTATACGCGGCAAGGATAACAGAAATCGTTAAACCGGTTAGCAATGAATAGAGCATAAACATGCCCGTTGCCATCATTCCGCTAATTCTTTGTAGTAAGAATGAAATCCCCATGACTAAACCCAGTTCAGCAATGATCATTCCAAAAAATAAAATTTTATTACTTGCAATGGTGTACCACAAATCACTGCTGACAGAATACCAAGCCACAAATGCGGTTAACAACAGACCGACTGTCATCCAACCGTAAACTTGTGACATAAATGCCTGAACGCCTGTTTCGGCCCTCTGGACAAGAGAATCATTACGCTGATCAAACTGACCCATGATGGTTACCCTTTCGCTAAAATAAAAATCGACACAGTAAAAATACTGCTATCGGAGAAAATTAACCAAAGTCTAACACATTATTATGACTTTACCATTCGGCAAATTCGTATTTTTCGGAGGAAAAAGTGCGATTACCAGCGGTTTGCTGACGCTTCGTCACTCTCTTTCGCTTCAACCCAGCGCTCGTTATCTGGCAATGTCTCTTTTTTCCAAAATGGCGCTTTGGTTTTTAAGTAATCCATAATAAATTCAGCAGCTTGAAATGCAGCATTACGATGCGCACTCGTGACTCCAACAAACACGATTTCTTCACCAGGCTGTAATGTGCCAATTCGATGAATAACGCTCACACGCTGTAAAGACCAACGCTCTCTCGCTTCTACTACGATATTTTCTAGTGCTTTTTCCGTCATTCCTGGGTAGTGTTCAAGGGTTAAGGCTGCCACACTATCCCCTAAATTATGGTTACGTACTTTCCCTGTAAATGTCACGACAGCGCCATCGCTATCACATTGGGCAAGCCACTGATATTGTTCACCGACACTAAAATTATGTGTCTGTACAGCGATATGCGTATTTCCCATTATTAACCCCCTGTCACTGGTGGGAAAAAGGCCACTTCGTCCCCATCCACCAGCGGGTGATCAAGAGAAACAAATGATTGATTAACTGCCGCCAGCAATTTGCCATTCTCTAAAGCCAGCGCCCAACGGTCACCTTTTTGCGATAATGCGTGACGCAAAGACTCAACATTCTGATATTTTTCAGTTAGTTCAATCCGTTCTGTACCGACTAATTCACGAACTTGTGCAAAAAACAATACTGTGATCATTATTCCACCTTAAAATGTCCAGATTTACCGCCTGTTTTTTCGAGTAGACGAACAGGGCCAATGACCATATCTTTTTGTACCGCCTTACACATATCATAAATGGTCAATGCCGCTACCGAAGCTGCGGTTAACGCTTCCATCTCTACTCCCGTTTTGCCTGTTAGGCGGCAGCATGTTTCAATACGAACACGATGATAAGCTGGTTCAGCTTCAAGAACGACTTCCACTTTAGTTAGCAGTAGCGGATGGCATAATGGAATTAACTGCCATGTGCTTTTAGCGGCTTGAATGCCTGCAATACGTGCCGTCGCAAACACATCCCCTTTATGATGGCGACCGTCAACGATCATGGCTAATGTTTCGGGGTTCATGGTGACATAAGCTTCTGCGCGAGCTTCACGGACAGTCTCAGCTTTTGCTGAAACATCAACCATATGCGCCTCGCCCGACGCATTGAGGTGAGTCAGTTGGGACATATTTTCTCCTGAAAATCGTAAAAAGAATTAACCGCCAATAACGGATAAATTAGGGGTAATGCCACTATCGCCCATATGCAGAAAATGTGTTTCGCGTTTATGGTGCAAGCCTCGTTGTATCCGCGCTTTTAGGGCTTCATTTTGGTCGTCTGCCCCTAACAAATCACGTAAAGGAATGCCATTTTCACCAAACAGACACAAATGAAGGTTGCCTAAAGAAGAGACACGGAGACGATTACAACTTTGGCAAAAGTCTTTTTCATACGGCATGATAAGACCAATTTCACCTTGGTAATCTGGATGACTAAACACTTGTGCAGGGCCATCATTACGTGAGCGAGGCAGGCGATACCACCCCTCTTCAATTAAACGCTCACGAATGGTTTCACCAGAAACATGGAAACGTTGGAAAACGTCACTCCCATCGCCTGTTTCCATTAATTCAATAAAACGCAATTGGATTGGGCGATGCTTAATCCAATTTAAGAATGACTTTAGTCCAATGTCATTGACATTTTTCATCAACACGGCGTTGACTTTGACTTTGTCAAATCCAGCTTCAAATGCAGCATCTATCCCTTTCATCACTTGGAAAAATTTATCTTGCCCGGTGATTGCAGCAAACTGACGTGGATCTAAACTGTCAACGCTAACATTAATTGCACTCAAGCCCGCATCTTTCCAAGTTTGGACGTCTCTTGCCATGCGATAGCCGTTGGTAGTGACGGCAATTTTTTTAATCGCGGCATTTTCATGGATAGCCGCAATAATTTCACTGAAATCTTTACGCATGGTAGGCTCACCACCGGTGATCCGCACTTTTTCTGTACCCAATTCAGCAAATGCAGTACTAATACGACGAATTTCATCCAATGTTAGAAATTCGTGACGACCACTTGGTTGATAACCATTAGGTAGGCAGTATGTGCAACGGAAGTTGCAAACATCTGTTATAGAAAGCCGAAGATAGTAAAATTTCCGGTCAAATTGATCGACGAGTTGCTGCATAATCACACCTTTCCAAATACGGGAGATGCAGACATTTCTATCTTGCACCCTGGTGACTCGATGGCCACGGCCAGTGCATCATATTTGCGAAAACAAACTTAGACGCAAAGGCTAGGAGTTTTATTTGGAACAAAGCTGCTAATTTAACAACAAAAACAAGCCACTCTGTTCACTTAATTTGTGTAAGGATTCTAGCGTATAGAATATAAAAAAGCGAACCCGAATTCGATATATAATATAATATACAACGACTTACAGAACACTAAGCTTAATCTCGGAAGCTCTTATTATCATAGACAATTTTCCCAAAAATAGCTTAATTACAGATTCAATTTCACTTAAATTAATTAACATCTCTAATTATTTAATTAAGCATTTATTGATGTAGATCTAAAATAGGCCGCAAGCTCCCCATCTCATTGTTTCCGTTATAAATAACATTACTAAACGTGAGTGTAACTCGTTCTACACCTACGCTAAATAATGCATCGTAGTCAGCCGGAAAAGGACGGTATTTTGGGGGACACGCAAGTGTGTGTCCGAGTTCAAAATGAAAATCCTCAGCTATTTCACTACTGGTCAGTTAGGGTAAATCTGGAATATTGCCTTTTATTGTTTTTTATCACGGTAACTCAACTAAGAATGATGTTTTATGATAAATTAGCGTCCAATTTATTTTTAGATTTCTTTTTTGATAAGTTCGGCAATATGAACACGGCAAATTCTTAGGTAAAAAACTTCGAAAAGCGACTGTTTTATTTGCCGAAAATTAACTGATTGATATAGGAACACTATGGCGAATAGTAGTCTGGCGAGTCTCAGACATGTCGTGGCTTTAGGTGGCGGACATGGACTGGGTCGCGTGATGTCTTCCCTTTCCTCTTTAGGATCTCGTCTCACTGGAATTGTGACCACCACGGATAATGGGGGTTCTACAGGTCGAATTCGTCGTTCTGAAGGCGGAATTGCTTGGGGCGATATGCGCAACTGTTTGAATCAGTTAATTACTGAACCGTCTATTGCATCTGCAATGTTTGAATACCGCTTTGGTGGTAATGGTGAGCTGTCTGGTCATAACCTAGGTAATCTGATGCTAAAATCATTAGATCACCTGAGTGTTAGACCACTTGAAGCTATTAATTTAATTCGCAATATGCTTAAAGTCGATGCTCAACTGATCCCCATGTCAGAATCCCCTGTTGATTTAATGGCGATCGATGAGATGGGTAACGAGGTTTATGGCGAGGTAAATGTTGATGCTCTGCGCGAAATACCTAAGGAATTACGCTTATACCCTTCGGTTAAAGCTACACGAGAAGCATTAGACGCGATCCACCAAGCAGACTTAATTATTATTGGCCCAGGCAGTTTTTTCACCAGTTTAATGCCATTATTGCTACTTGATGAACTCGCCACCGCCTTGCGTGAATGCAAAGCGCCAATGATTTATATTGGCAATTTAGGAAAGGAAGTGGGTTCTTCTGCCGCGAATTTAACCTTACCGGAAAAATTGCAGATGATGGAAAAATATATTGGCTGCAAAAAAATTGATGCCTTAATCCTCGGTCCTCGTACACAAACCAGTGATATCAGTCGCGATCGTAAGATTATCCAGCGTGTCCTCGAAGCTGATGATATCCCCTACCGTCACGATAGAAAGTTACTTCTACAGGCCATCGAAGAAACCATCCCTCTATTGTAAAAATTCTAATTTACTCCACCTTTGGTCCCAGAGGTGGAGTCGTGTTCAATTCCGTTTTGCCACCTTACTCGCTGTTTTTAAGTATTATTATCTTTTGATTCCATTCATTTTTTTTATTCTATCCATCTTTTTATCCTACCCATCTTTTAATTCCATTTATCTTCAAAATAATTCGCGTTGTGGGTAGGCGGCAAGCGAAAGCATCTCGGGGAGCATACACAAGTATGTGACCCGAGTGATTGAGCGCAGCCAACACCCCCACAGCGTGAAGTATGAAGAAGATTAGGAGTTAGCGATAAACTGCGACCGCAACTCTTGCAACTCATCACGCACTCGAGCGGCCGCTTCAAACTCCAAGTCTTGCGCATGCTTATACATTTGCGCTTCAAGTTGTGAAATACGACGTTCCAGCTCTTTCGTTGACATTCCTTGTATATCAACTGATATTTCATTTTTGGCGCTTTCTTTTGAACGTCCTTTGCCTTTTCCGCCAACTTTATGGCCTATTTGCAGGATATCGCCAATTTTCTTGTTCAACCCTTGCGGTACAATGCCGTGCTCTTCGTTGAACGCCATTTGTTTGGCGCGACGGCGTTCAGTTTCTGCTATCGCATTTTCCATCGAATTGGTTATTCGGTCACCGTACAAGATAGCTTTTCCGTTTAAGTTACGCGCGGCACGACCTATTGTCTGGATCAAGGAGCGTTCTGAACGCAGGAAGCCTTCTTTATCCGCATCTAAGATGGCCACTAAAGACACTTCTGGCATATCAAGCCCCTCTCTTAATAAGTTGATCCCAACGAGGACATCAAACTCACCAAGTCGCAGGTCACGAATAATTTCTACCCGCTCAACAGTATCGATATCGGAATGTAGATAGCGCACACGTTCCCCATGCTCTTCCAAATATTCGGTCAAATCCTCTGCCATCCGTTTAGTTAATGTGGTGACTAGTACACGCTCATTTTTCTGCACACGGATACGAATTTCAGATAATAAATCATCCACTTGAGTACTAACTGGACGAACTTCAATAATTGGGTCCAATAAGCCTGTCGGCCTAACCACTTGTTCAATCACCTCATGACCCGATTTTTCTAACTCGTACTTGCCGGGTGTTGCAGAGACATAGATAGTTTGCGGAGCCAACGCTTCAAATTCTTCAAAGCGCATTGGCCGGTTATCCAATGCTGAAGGTAAACGAAACCCGTATTCCACCAGGGTCTCTTTACGAGAACGGTCGCCTTTATACATTGCACCAATTTGTGGGATAGTCACGTGGGACTCATCCACAACCAGCAGGCCATCCGCAGGTAAATAGTCGAATAATGTCGGAGGGGGTTCTCCCGGTGCGCGCCCCGAGAGATAACGTGAATAGTTTTCAATCCCTGAGCAGTAACCCAACTCATTCATCATTTCCAGATCAAATTGAGTGCGTTGAGTAATACGCTGTTCTTCCAACAGCTTATTATTTTCCAACAGCACTTTGCGCCTATCTGCCAGTTCCTCTTTTATCTTCTCCATGGCTTCCAAAATACGTTCTCTTGGTGTGACGTAATGGGTTTTTGGGTAAACCGTAAAGCGAGGTATTCGGTGTTGGATTTGACCTGTGAGAGGATCAAAAAGAGAAAGGCGCTCAACTTCCTCGTCGAATAGCTCCACTCTTAATGCGTATTCATCCGATTCAGCAGGGAAAATATCAATCACCTCCCCGCGGACACGGAATGTTCCGCGGGTAAATGCTTGGTCATTGCGGCTATATTGTAGGTCAGCTAAGCGCCTTAAAATAGAGCGCTGGTCAATGATCATGCCATCGGTGAGGTGCAACATCATTTTTAAGTAGCTGTCTGGGTCACCTAAACCGTATATAGCCGAGACAGAAGCCACGACAATGACGTCTCGGCGTTCAAGTAAGGCCTTAGTTGCCGATAAACGCATTTGCTCAATATGCTCGTTTACAGAGGCATCTTTCTCAATAAATGTATCTGAGCTTGGTACGTAAGCTTCAGGTTGATAATAATCATAATAAGATACGAAGTATTCCACTGCGTTATCTGGGAAAAAAGCTTTCATTTCGCTGTAAAGCTGCGCCGCCAAGGTCTTGTTATGCGCGATTAACATGGTCGGGCGGTTTTCTTTCGCGATAACATTGGCAATAGTGAAGGTTTTCCCTGACCCCGTAACCCCGAGTAACGTTTGATGAGCCAAACCGTCTTGCAACCCTTCGCATAGTTTACGAATGGCTTCTGGTTGGTCCCCCCCGGGTTGAAAATCAGAATACAGCTTAAAATCCTTACTCATATTACCGCCTTATCATTTATCTCTTTTGCTATAATACTGGATAAAAAAACAGCTTCAAGTCCTGAGTTTACTATTTTGCTATTCGAGGTTCCAATTAGTTTATAAAAATGTTATCCCCAAAAAATTACTTGACCTTTAGAAAACTTTATATTTTATGCTTTTGGTTTTTATTGCTCTATCGCAAATGCAAATTGAAGTCTTGATTTTATTTAACTAATTGTATTTAAACAAAATTAATTTAAAGTCCAGAATCACATCAAATAAAGGCAAAGCCGCTTACCGCCTAGCATAGAAGTTGTTTTATAACGTTAATACACAAGGTTATCCACAGAAATAGTGGATAACTCTTGAAGCCCTTAGGGCTCATGCTTTCTCGCCATAGGCAAAATTTGTTAGACGTAAACTAAATGACAAAATAATGGCAGTTATATGAAAAAATTTTTACGTAGTATCTGTTAGAAAAAAGGGATTTTATCTTTTTTAATAGGATCAAGAGGCAATTTTTAGGGGAAAACTTGACAAAAAAACAGTTGCGAACATTAAACAAGATCAACATGACATTTAACAATTGATCGTTTTATTTAAGAAGAGTAATGGGCTTTAACAACGGTGTTAAGCCCTTTATTGACCTCACAATAAGTTAAGATCTAAATATCGCCCTAACGTGGATAGATCAAGTTGGGGCTGATAAGGCAAGATCCCCAAGCAAGGGGAACTGATCATACGTTTAAGTGTCGAAAGATACTCCCTTTGATAAGGTCCTGGAGCTTCAACTTCGTTGGCAATCCAACCAACAACGGATAAGCCCGCGGTCTTGATAGCCTCTAAGGTTAACAATGCGTGATTAATACAACCTAATTTTACACCGACCACCAAAATCACAGGGAGCTGCTGTTCAATCACCCAATCTGCATACGTTTTTTCGCTGGATAATGGAGTGTACCATCCACCAGCCCCTTCGACTAAAACCCAATCTGCTTGTTTTTGAATATATATTAAACCTTGATTAATAACCGAAAAATCAATTGGAAGCCCCATTTTTTCGCTAATAATATGCGGTGAGGTCGGTGCTTCAAATACGATGGGATTTATCACTGAATAAGGTCGTTTTACACGGCTATTGGCTTGCAAAAGCAAGGCATCACTGTTACGTAAACCTTCTGGGGTCTGCTCGCTACCGGAAGCGACAGGTTTATAACCGATAGTATTAAATCCTTGTAAATTAGCGGCTTGCAATAAGGCACAACTCGCTACTGTTTTTCCTACTTCCGTATCTGTTCCTGTCACAAAATAGGTTTTAGTCACGGTAAATTACTCCAAATACTGTTTGATAGGTTAACGAGAGCCCTTGTTGCGTTCTTGGATACACTGATGCTAAGTGTTGAAGACGTTTGCGAGTCATCAAGCCTGTTTGACGCCCTGCGGTTAAGTGAGTTGCCCCAATTCCTTTTAGTGAATTTAACAAGCTAATTAAATCAGGAAAATACAGCGTATCTTGCTGAAAAGACAATTCATGGCACCAGGTTTGACAACTGGCAGTAATGTTTTGTGAGCTTAAAAAGGTATTCACATGAGAGTATCCATCAATTGATTGCCAAGCTTTAGAAAGCTCATTAAGTGAATGCTCTGCCAGCGTTGTAAAAACAATCACGCCGCCTTGCTTTGTTACACGGTATAACTCACTTAATGCACCGTGAAAGCTTTCGCACCATTGAATAGATAAATTGGAAAAAACCACATCAAACTGTGCTGAATTAACCGGGATCGATTCCATATCTGCGCACACATATTCATCGGCGGCATCTTTATTCCTTGCAACATCTAACATCCCCATAGACAGATCTAATGCAGTAACAATGTGGCCTTGGTCTTTCAGTCGTTGACTAAAAAAACCCGTCCCACATCCTGCATCCAATACCCTCAAGGGTGCTATGATTTGCTGAGTGTTAAGAATAGATTTCAATCTATTCAGTAGTTGCACTCCTGTCCCTTGTTGGTAGTTTGCAATAGCATCGTAGCCTGTCGCTGCTCGCCCAAATGCTGCCGCAATTTTTTGTTTGTCATGACATATTGTCGACGTCATGCAAAGCCTCCAACAGTTTATCAAGATCTGATTGTTGATGTGCAGCGCTTAAAGTGATCCGAAGGCGAGCCGTTCCTGGCGGAACAGTCGGCGGTCGGATCCCTTGCACCCAGATCCCTTTTTGACGTAATAATGATGCTGCCTGTTGGCACGCTTGATTGTCACCAATAATTAAGGGCTGAATAGCGGTCTTTGAGTCCGCTAATTTCATTTGGTTAAAGCTGGCATTTTCTCGTAAGTATTCAATATGGGAGTTAAGAATTTCACGCGGTTTATCTGCCAATTTAATTTGCTTCACGGCTTCTGATAAAGCGACCGCCTGCGCTGGTGGCATGGATGTGCTATAAATCAAATGGCGCGCCCACTGAACAAAAAATTCAGCCGTTTGCTCATCACAAAGTACCGCTGCTCCGCTCAAGCCAAATGCTTTACCAAATGTGACGACTAAAATTTCGGGTTTGATGCCATACGCCGAACAGCTCCCGCGCCCTTGATCACCACAAATACCAATACCATGGGCATCGTCCACCATTAACCACGCACCGTGCTTTTTGGCGATATCATGCAACGTATCAAGGGGGGCACAATCCCCATCCATACTAAAAACCCCCTCGCTAATCACAAGGGTTTTCCCTGACACTGGCTTTTTAATAAAATGTTCAAGAGATAACGTGTTGTTATGATGAAACCGTCTTAGTTGAGCCCCTGAATGCATCGAAGCTTCTATAAGGGATGCATGGCTGAGCTTATCGGCTAAAATGCGGTCATTCTGTGTCATTAACGCCGTCACCACAGCATGGTTTGCCGCAAAACCCGAAATAAATAGCAGTGCTTTTGGGTAGCCCAGCCACTGTGCTAATGCAATTTCAAGTTCCGCATGGGCTTGTGTGTACCCTGTAATATGCCCTGAGCCACCACTGCCCACACCATAGATAGCGGCGCCGTGCTGCCACGCAGCAATGATCTCAGGATGGTGAGATAATCCTAAATAATCATTAGAGGAAAAATTCAGATATTTCTTTCCATTTTGATACAATTCACGACCATTCGCCCTCTCAATACATTGGCGTTGACGCCAGATTGAGGCGCGTTTGCGCTGCTCAATCTGCTCTTGTAGGAATATTTGCCAACTCATCATACAGCTGCGTTATAGAATTGCGCGTTATCCGCAGTTAATAATGTTTCTGCTAATTTAGCAGCTTGTAAATTATCCCCTTCATTGGTATCAATTCGCTCTGGATTAATATCCAGTTTTCGAAATAACGCCAAATCCTTATTTTCATCTGGATTGGGTGTCGTTAATAACTTACATCCATAGAAAACTGAGTTTGCTCCCGCCATAAAACAGAGTGCTTGAGTTTGCTCGTTCATATATTCACGACCAGCCGATAAACGCACATATGAGGTTGGCATCATAATACGAGCAACTGCAATGGTACGAATAAAATCAAAAGCATCAACATCTTCATTATCTGCCATTGGTGTGCCTTCAACTTTCATTAACATATTAATTGGTACACTCTCTGGTGGTTTTGGTAAATTGGCTAATTGCACCAGTAAAGCCGCACGATCGCTGACTTTTTCACCTAAACCTAAAATGCCGCCTGAGCAGACCTTAATCCCTGCGTCACGTACATTTTCCAAAGTATCCAAACGATCTTGATATGTTCTTGTGGTAATAATATTGCCGTAAAATTCAGGGGAGGTATCAAGGTTATGATTGTAATAATCTAAGCCTGCCTCAGCGAGGCGCTGAGCTTGGGAATTATCAATCATTCCCAAGGTCATGCAGGTCTCCATCCCAAGGGATTTCACCTCTTTAACCATCATTTCAAGGTAAGGCATATCACGCTCTTTTGGGTTACGCCATGCCGCGCCCATACAAAAACGAGTTGATCCTGCCTGCTTGGCTTTTTTCGCTGATTCAATGACTTGCTGAACTTCCATCAAACGTTCAGTTTCTAAACCTGTTTTATAGCGAGCGCTTTGCGCACAATATTTACAATCTTCGGGGCATGCCCCTGTTTTGATAGATAACAAGGTGCTGACTTGCACTTGTTGCGGATCAAAATGTTGGCGATGAATTTGCTGTGCCTGAAATAACAATTCAAAAAAAGGCATTGAAAACAGTTCATTAGCTTGTTTTATTGTCCACTGTTTTAATGTATTCATGGAGACGCTCCAGTTGAAAAAATTGTTGCCAGTTTAAATATTGTGGTTATCATGTCAACCAAAATGATCTAAAAAAGTTTACGATGGATAATCATGAATAGTCACGATATTGCTTTTGATAGCCTACATATTTGGCACCCTTACACTTCAATGAGTCACCCTATTCCAGCCTACCCAATCGTTGCGGCACATGGGGTTGAGCTAGAAATGGCAGATGGAAAAAAATTGATTGATGGGATGGCCTCTTGGTGGTCAGCAATTCATGGTTATAATCATCCTGTACTCAACCAAGCTGCCACAAAACAGATAAGCCAGATGTCCCATGTGATGTTTGGCGGAATCACTCACCCACCAGCAGTAAATTTATGCAGACAGCTAGTGACCATAACGCCAGAGCCGCTAGAGTGTGTGTTTTTGGCTGATTCTGGGTCTGTTGCAGTTGAAGTTGCGCTAAAAATGGCGTTGCAATACTGGCAAGCGAGAGGGGAAAAGCGCCAGCGAATTTTAACATTACGCCATGGATATCATGGGGATACCTTTGGTGCGATGGCCGTTTGTGATCCTGATAACTCGATGCATAGCCTGTACAAAGGCTATTTGCCACCACATATTTTTGTCGATGCCCCACAGTGTGGCTTTTATGATGAATGGGAACCCGATGATCTTGCACCATTACGCCATGAATTAGCGAAAACTCACAACGAAATTGCGGCGATCATCTTAGAACCGATCGTTCAAGGTGCGGGGGGAATGCGTATCTATCATCCTGAATATTTAAAAGGTGTGCGCCAGTTGTGTGATGAATACGGTATCTTGCTGATTGCCGATGAAATCGCCACAGGGTTTGGACGCACAGGAAAGCTGTTTGCATGCCATCACGCCAATATATCACCGGATATTATGTGCTTAGGAAAGGCATTAACTGGTGGATATATGACGCTTTCCGCAACAATCACAACTCGCCATGTTGCAGAAACCATTAGTAATGGTGAAGCGGGCTGTTTTATGCATGGTCCAACCTTTATGGGTAACCCCCTAGCCTGTGCTGTCGCTGATGCCAGTTTAACCTTATTACTCAATAGCCCTTGGCAACAAACTATTGCCAATATTGAACAACAACTAAAAGCCGAATTGGTGCCTTTAGCTTCTCACTCCGCTGTTGCTGACGTGCGTGTTCTTGGTGCAATTGGCGTGATTGAAATGAAGCAATCTGTCAATACCGCCGCTTTACAAAAGGTGTTTGTGGAAAATGGCGTGTGGGTACGCCCATTTGGTAAGTTAATTTATATTATGCCTCCGTATATCATCACCCCAGAGCAACTTACTAAAGTCACCGCTACCATGGCCAAAGTCTTAGGATGATCAGCCAAATAAAATTAACCATTTGTTTTAAAAAGATTTTCAAACAGATAATCTCCTAAATAATTTGAGTTATAGCAAGGCTGGTAAGTGAAACTAAGCCCTAGGGACTGTTGATCTTTGTAGGTTTTTTGAACGGCATGGTGATGTTGTATAATGATTTCGCCAAAATACAAACACAACAGAAATCACCATGCCAAGAACAATGTTAACAGAAAAACAGTGGACTACGCTATGCCAACTCATGAGATAGAGCTTATTTATCAGAGGTAAAGGGTTCTACCTCAATGATCCCAAGGCGAAAAGTGAATCTTTTAAGCAATGATCATATGGATTGGGAGCTTTATAAAATCCGACATTTTGTTGAAAATGCATTTGCTCGGATTAAACATTTTATAGCCATATCAAGTCGATATGACAAATTGGCAAGAAATTACTCATCGATGGTCGCACTGTCATTGATTATGATGTGGTTATCAAAACACCGATGAGCAATTTTCACACAAAGTTCAACAGCCCCAGAGATTTCTTGAATTGCACCGTCAAAAGAAGCTCAACCTAACCAGAAGTAACATGCTTAGCTAAAGGAACAAGCTAAGGAGCCATGACCCAATAACCGATCATGGAGAGAAGCAAAGACAAGAAGAGGTTATCGCTTCGCTCCGTTTTGATTAATACCACATTGGGACATTAGGGTTTTATTTATTTCAGTTTTAATTCCAAACGGTCATACAGGAAAAAAGTTACACTCTTAACATTTACCGTTTTATAACCATAACGCATTGATAATGCTATTTTCTTATCAGAACCAGGAAGTGTCATAAAAAACACGCTAATCTTTCCAAAATTAATCCCCATAACAGTCTGTTCAGGTTCACTAACTAGAGGAGCTCCTAAGTATTCCTGTAACCAATATTCCGTCATCACTTGCTGTAACCCAAAGGGAATTTCATTCGGAAACTTCCACTGATTTCGCATGTCATCCGGAATCACAGTTATAGTGATTTCTCTTAGCCTTTTAGAGGGGTTATCAAAAGATAAAAACACATACTCTTTTTTCATATCTAACGTGACAACATCATCCCCTGAGTTCCCTTGAGGCTTAGTTTTATAAGGGATCAGTCCATCATTATAAAGTTCATCATAGGTATCCCCTAAACGTTGCACTAACGCTTCAATATTCACACTCATTTGTAATGATTTACTCTCCAGCGTTTTTCCAAACTATCTAACAACTCAAAAGTAACCTCTTGAGCAAACGTTTTCATCCTAGGATGAAAACTCACAATCATAGCTATATTTTCGATAGATAGTGTCGTAATACTTAACTTAAAAACTTCTGTTTTTCCTATAGGAATGCCTAAAATAACATCTTCCGGTGCTTGCCTTATTGGATTTCCTATATGTTCATACAACCAACGATCTGTCATTGTTTGTTGTAAACCAAAAGGTATTTTATTCGGGAAAACCCACTGATTTCTTACATTATCAGGTATCAGCGTCATAGTAATTTGTGATAACTTTTTCGACGGATTATCAAATGCTAAAAAAGTATATTCCTTATTCATTCTAAGGGTTAATACATCATCCCCAGAATTCCCTTGAGGCTTAGTTTTGTAAGGGATCAGCCCATCGTTATAAAGTTCATCATAGGTATTCCCTAAACGTTGCACTAACGCTTCAATATTCACACTCATTTGTATAATCCTTTCGCTTCGTTTAGCTCATGAATTTTGTCTAATTTTTCATTCAGTAATTTGCTATCGTAACCTTCATTCTCTAAGCATTCTCGGTTGGCTTCCCAATTACGTTCGACCGCCTCCCGTAAATTTTTAGCATCCAACTCTTTTCGTGGTAACAATGTACCATCATTGAGCACAATCTTACTGTTATTGCGACCACCATAGGTCTCACTACATTTCTGATGAACATCTTTAGGAATAGCAATTGAAGCTACCTGATTCACTATTTTGTCTAATTGAGTTTCCGTTAATGCTGGATATTTGTTTTTTAAATACAATCTAACGGCTGCTTTAGATGGTATATGATCTATTTCATATAATCCTTCTCGAGAACGCCCTTTAAAATTCTCGTAATAATCCACCTCCAAATCATCTACAGGCTCTTTTTGAAAAAAAACATAAATAGCCGGTACTTCACCCAGCGGATCGACTATCACGTAATCATTAAAATCCGTTTCATGAAGAGGAAGCGATTCAATCCAACCCGTTGATTGCTCTGGCATCGGAAACGTTTCAATCCAGCCCTTTGATGGTTCGAGTATTGGGTTAGGTAAACTCCAGATTTTTTGAGGCTCAGGAAGCGGTGTCGGCGGAAGATAATCCCCAACTCCGCCACCATCATGAATAACCGCTCCTCGCAGCCCATTATCGAGGCTAAATTTTACCACCTGAAAGGCTAAGTCCGGATTTTTAGCCACATCCTGAGCGGTATAATCGTTATACTCCGCCGTATTATTTTGAGTATTCCAAATAAATTGGCCTTTAAAATCCGGATCAGAAAACGTCACTGAACCATCCTCATGACGCTCAGCAAAACGGACTCGAACTCTGTCTAACCCACTGTGTTCGTCCACAGCATATCCGACGATTTTTGGGTTTCCACTTTTTTCGTCCTCAATCACCCGAAAACGAACACGGGTTGTGACGGTGCTTTTTGCCGCAGCGATTTCTCTTAGAAACGCTTCCGACGTATAGTCATAGGTCGATACGGTTGAGGCAGAACGAGAAAAACCGCCCACAATCGTTCTCTTCTCGAATGGACGCCCGATAACAATGCGATCTAGCGTCGAATCTCCGACGCTCGGCGAATAAAACACCCCCATTAATGCGACGGTTAGCGGATTAGGCGCTTTAACCAACTGAGATAATAGGCTGATATCTTTTGAGAGCGTTGAAGAGGCAGGCTTCGGTATAGATGGGACTGAAATAGATTGTGCTGGCGCAAAAGATAATGCCCTAGGCTCCATAAAAAAACGTAATTTTGGTACCTTAACATAAACCGTCGTTGTTGACGTTCCTGTATTTGTTCGGCTTGTTGCACTTCCAATGTAATTATTTTCTGGCATCCTACCATCTCCGGATAAAAACAATCACACAACATTACCTTATCTTAAATTTTATTTCCCTATTTTTTCATTCCTTAAATATCAGGTTCCCATAATCCCTATCATGTAAATAGTATTTGTCCCCCGCATCACTGAAAATAATGCATACTCCAATTTGACCCTAAGGGCTATTGATCTTTGTGTTTTTTTAACGGCATGATGATGCTGCATAATCTGTTTCGCCAAAAACTCACCATGTAACTGATCACCAGCAGCGAGCTGTGTTAACAGGAAAACAGTGGGCTATGACTCATGAGAAACGCGGAATGTGTCTATAACAAGAACGAACACTGAATGACTTTTGAAGGCATATCCTGTTAATTTTGAGCTATCTGGGTTTATGCAAAAGAATTGGTCGCAAACAGCTCTGCCAGTGACTTTACAATCGCAGATAAAGGATACGATAGCGATAAATTTAGGGCTTATATATCGGATGTAAAAGGTTCTATCTCAATGATCCCAAGGCGAAAAGTGAATCTTTTAAACAATGTTCATATGGATTGGGAGCTTTATAAAATTCGACATTATGTTGAAAATGCCTTTGCAAGGATTAAACATTTTAGAGCCATATCAAGTCGATATGACAAATTAGCGAGAAATGACTCATCGATGGTAGCCCTTTCATTAATCATGATGTGGATACCAAAATACCGATGAGTTATTTTTACACAAATATAAACACCCCCTAGTCACATACACAAGTATATAACTAGGGTTAGTCAGCGTAGCTAACGCAGCTGCAGCTTAAAGGATGAAAGATATGACCCACATAGGGCCTTTACCTACTGAATAACGCCCCACCTCTGTTAACTTCCCAGTGATCCTATCGATCTCTGACACCGAAATATGGTCTGATTTTTGCCCGCTAGAAATTAAAAATCGCCCTGTTGCGTCTATATTAAAACCTCTTGGGTGTACTTCAGTTGGATAACGTGCCTCTAACGTGAGCTCGCAACCATCATCAGAGATAATATAGTGGCTGATATAACTTTCAGAGCGCTCGCTGGCATATAAATGGCGGCCATCTGGTGTCACATGAATATCTGCTGCCCAACGTTGGCTTTTATTACCCTCTGGGTAATTTGCCACTGTTTGCATCGTGCGATAACGGGTAAATTTACGGTAAACACCAATAGTTGAGTCCAGTTCATTCACACAATAAATCACTTTCTGCGTAGGATGGAATGCCAAGTGACGAGGACCTGAATTTGGTGCTGTCGTGATTTGGTCTGCCGTTGCTTCCGTTAAATAGCCATTTTCCTGTAGATCAAACAAGCGGATATGGTCTTCCCCTAAACAAGGAACCCACAGCTGCTGGTTATCAACATCAACGTGGGAGGAGTGCGGGTTACGTAGGCCTTCAATCACTTGAACAACGCGATCGGGAACCCCCTCTTCATTCATCGTTAATACAGCCAAGTTATGCTGATGGTATGAAGGGACAAACAAGTATTTTCCAGTGTTATCAAGGGATAAATGAACAGGTGTCCCCGGCACCGACGTTTCAGCTTTTAAGCGTAATGTTCCTTTCGCTTCAATATCATAAGTCACCACACGGAAATTAGGGCGAACCCCAATATAAAGGTGCTTTTTATCATGGCTTAGCACCATTGGTTGCACCTGCCCCGGTGTTTTCACAGTTTGCAGAAGTGTTAACTCCCCGACTTCATTCATTAACCACACGTGAATTTGCTGACTTTCGGGACTTGCAATATAAACAACCTGTTCCATCCTGACTCCTTAATTCATGATAAAAATGCTAAGCCGCATCGATAACCTAAATATATTAGGTCACTATACCCTATATTATTTAAATTACTGCTAGTAATTAAAAGGCAATATCATTATCGATTTAAATTAACAGGCTGAAACTAAAACGGTTCAGTTCGTTACTATTATCAGCTATGATGATAAAATAACCTCACTCCTATAGCTCACCTATAGGTCACTTCTAAAATCACGTGGAGCCGTTTTATGTCATACCGCGTTATTGCGCTCGATCTCGATGGAACACTGCTTGATCATCAAAAGAAGATCTTGCCTGAATCGTTAGCTGTCCTGCAAGAAGCCCGCCGCCAAGGTGTTAAGGTGATCATTGTGACGGGTCGCCACCATGTGGCTATTCACCCTTTTTATCAGGCCCTTGATCTGGATACCCCTGCTATTTGTTGTAACGGTACCTACCTGTATGACTATCTAGGGAAAAAGGTACTCAAATCAAACCCAATGACCCTCGATTCCGCCACTCAAATGATTAATAAGTTACGTGGCACCGATATCCAACACTTAATGTACGTGGACAATGCGATGTTATATAACGCCAAAACTGAAGGCGTCCAACGCACATTAAATTGGGCTGAATCATTACCCGTTGCACAACGTCCAACCCTTGAATTTGTTGAAGACTATGCGGATGTTATGCACAACTATGATTCAATTTGGAAATTTGCGGTTAGTTCACAAAACACAGAACAACTGCACCAAGTCGTCCATGAAATCGAAAATGATTTTGGTTTAGATTGTGAATGGTCTTGGGCAGATCAGGTAGATATTGGGCGTAAAGGTAATAGCAAAGGCCAACGTTTAAAAGAGTGGGTTGAATCTCAAGGCATGACAATGGAAAACGTTGTTGCTTTTGGGGATAATTTTAACGATTTAAGCATGCTAACAACCGCAGGCCTCGGCGTTGCGATGGGCAATGCGGTTGATGAAATCAAACAGCAAGCTAAACTGGTTACACGTGTAAATACTGAGCCGGGTATTGCTGAAGTTATCCGTAAATATGTTTTATAAAGAATGACTGCGTACTGACATCCACAGATATAAGAACTGCCAATAGTTCTTATATCTGCTGACGTTATAAGTTTAGTAAATAACAACATGAATTTTAAATGGTTTACTTTATTAATTGAATTGTAGATAATCGAAAAATATAAAATTATCGATTATTAAATGATGCTATCCCATAACTCTGCCGTTTCTAACATAACTAAAAAAATAACTGCCATAGTGAATTCAGCTAATAGTAAAGAAGAATTCAATCGTGCGCTAAAATTATCTACCGATTTTGGTCAGCCTTTAAAATATAATAATGCAAACTTGTATATTACCGCCTGTTCTGCGCTAATTATCTGTCTATTCGCTATAGCCTTAGGCTACCAATCAACAAATGGCGGCCCATGGGATAACATCTTTATCTGTGTTATTGCGGTCAGTCTCGTTGTTACACTTATATCACTTGGAATTTGTTTATTTAGAAAATCAAAAATACAAAAAATAAGTAACCAAATTTATACAGGGATTGCCTTATTGGATTACGGTATTAACCCTCTCCCACGATACAATGGCAGAGTTAATCAATTATTGGATGATTTTTTAGAATTTGATAGAGGGAATTACTCAAGAAAAATCATGTATGAATACGAAACATTTCCCGAATCTGAGACTCAATTTAATTTCTATCGTTTTGAATATGTAGATAAAATAGAAAAAGAAGAAACCACATCAGACAGTAAAGGTAATACGACAACCAGAACTGTCACTCACTATGAACACTACTATCGTTACGGGTTAATTACTGATTATCACCTTTTTAGCAATATTGCTGTTATCTCAAATGGAGCCGTTCCTTTTCGTACCAAATATCAACCTGCATCAATGGAATTGAGCAAATATTTTAAGTTTGGTGCAGAAAGCGAATTAGAGCTGGCTAAGTGGTTAAAACCTACTATCGTTGAAATATTGTTAGATGCTAGACAAATTTTTAAAAATTTAAATATTGAAATTAATCATGATGGTATCATGTGTATCAGTTTTTCAACAGATGACGTAATCAAAACCAAACATCAATATAATTTAGAGAATATTGATGACTTTAAGACTGAACTACAAACCGAAAACAAGCTACCTAAGTTAAAACAGCTTATCGACTTTTATAAACGTATTATTAAATATACAGATAACAATTTTTCCAATAAGGATGTGATTTAATGAGTGGTTTTTTAGTTTTTTTTGCGGTTATTGCCGGGCTTATTCTCACTATTATTTTAATTAATAACAGTATTATCCAGAAACATAACCGAGTACGCCAAGCTTGGGCTGACGTTATCACTCAAGAGCGCCAAAAAACGCAGATTATTCCCAAAATTGAATCACTGGTAAAAGATCATAAAGACTATGAGTCCTCCATTTTAGCGAGCATTACCGAAATGCGTAGCGCAGCATCTAAGCTTGGTAGCCATGCAGAAAATGTTAGCCAAACTGAGTTAAAATCGTTTCAGGATAACTTCCAAACTGCACTAAAAGGCTTCAATGCCGTTGTCGAAAATTACCCTGATTTAAAATCGATAGGTCTCTATCGTGATTTAGCCCATGAAATTTCTGAACAGGAAGATAACATAGGGGCAGCTATTCGCATTTATAATAGCAACGTAGCAACCTTCAACACATCTATTGAAGTTTTTCCAAATAGTCTCATCAACAACCTGATGACCAAAAGAAATCCAGCTCAACCTTTTGACCATCAACAGTCTGCTAACGATATTGGCTTTACCCCAACATTTTAATCATATATAGAAAGGCACTTGTTTAGATATTAATAACGAGTGCCTCTAAACCTATACAGTTTTCACACGAAAATTTCAATAAACATGTTTAAAAACAATACGATTGTCTACCAAGTACTGAATAAAGTTAAACAGAAACTAAACCACGCTACGAGCTATAACGATCTTACTGAAGCCGTTTTTATTGCTAAATCAGCAGGACGAAAACTGGTATATAATAATTTTATCTTCGTTATTATTTGTACAATAACATTTGTACTCGCTTTAATCCATTGGTCAGACTCGAATAATAACACAGGATTTCAGTGGGTTAGTCAAGATGGTATTATTGTGGCTAGTTTAATCGCTATAGGATCATTATCTTTACTGATTATTTTTGGTCGTAATAGTTCGGTCACTATGCTTAGTCACGATATCTATCAAATGTGGGGGTTTCTTGATAACAACATTCAATATTCACCTATCGAAAATGGTCCTGTGAGCTCGATGTTAGTTCATTTTGAGCAATTTAAACGTGGCAATTATTCTCGAAAGATCATTAAAGAGTATCAAAGTACGCCTAATGTTAAACACCCTTTTTATTTTTACAAGTTTGAATTTGTCGACACAGAGTTAACTTACAGAAATAAAACAGTCAAAACTAAGAAAGTATACTATTACCGCTATGGATTAATTTTTGATTTTAAATACCATAAAAATATCTATATCATCAGCGATGGTAATATTCCTCATCCATTAAATTACAGCGTTTCATCGTCAAATTTTAATCAAAAATTTTCACTTGGCGGTATAGATGAGCACCAAGTCGCAAAATTCTTGAAACCTATCGTTGTTGAAGCAATTATGAAAGCCAGTGATCAACTTGATAACCTTAATATCGAAATTAATGATAGTGGTATGCTGTGTATTTCATATAGCCATTCAGGGCTGTTATATCAGTTCCCCAAGTATGATCTTAACTCAGCCGATCAATTTTTGGCTGAACTGAACCAAACAGAACCTAAATTTCCGAGTATCAGTGAAGCAATTCGCTTGTACACATTAATTTTAAAATACTCCGATAATAATTTTACCACCCCCTCAAATCTATAATTTATTTTGAAAGGATTCATATGCGTAATACTGGAAACTGGCTATCTCGACCATGGAATGAAGGAAAGTTAAAGCGGATAAATTTTCTACTCTATTACTTATTTTGTGATTTTATGCTGTACGCGCTCACTCCCCCTTTTTTTGGTCATGGTAACCCAGCGATCCCCGTGATTGCCATTGCCATTTTCAGTTTGTACATCAACGCATTGATTAATGTACAAAGGTTACGAGATATGGGGGTTAAGCAGGCAAAATTGATTGGTATTTCCTTACAAGTGATTTTTTCCTCAATCACATATATCTCTGCATATCACTTAAATATTTTAATTTTTTTTATTAACTTTGTTGCTAGCTTTATATTTTTCCTCGTTTTATTACTCTTTCCTTCACGCTAATAGCACTAACTAAGGGCCACAAAAAGCACCCTCTCTTTTTATGGCCCTTTGTGGTAACTTTACGCAACTTATTCACATAGCAAGAAATACTACAGCTGACGACTTAATGAAACGCTTTTCACCTGCGCATACACCTTACGACCTTTACGGATCGACAGCTCATCTCTTGCCCAACGTGTAATTCTCGCCCATAAATAGTGTTTATCGCCCAAGTCCAATTTGACATCAATTTGCTCACCATCCTCAATCCATTCAACAACTTCCGCTGAAAGAATATTGCGAATACTGCTGACTTGTGGTTTTTCTAGCACAAGTGAAACATCAGAGGCATCAACGCGGATGCGTAATCCCGCACCTTGTGAGCTATCCACCCGAGGGATCCATAACTTTTGCCCACCAACAATCACCGCTGTCATGTCATAATCGGGATGCTGGCTGTGAACCGTGGCACTGATGACGCTACTCAACGTCTCTTTTTGCAGCCAAGGGCGTAATGCGCTACTTGCCCACACATCTTCAAGTGGACCGAACGCTTTGACTTTCCCTGCGGCCATAACAATCACTTTATCGGCCAAACGCAAAATTTCATCTAAGCTATGGCTAACATAGAGAATGGGAATTTTGACATCTTGAGACAACCTTTCTAAGTAAGGCAATAACTCGCGTTTACGTGGTAAATCTAAAGATGCCAGCGGCTCGTCCATCAATAAAATTTCAGGCGCTGTTAACAAAGCACGACCGATAGCAACACGTTGCTTTTCCCCCCCCGATAGCGTTATTGGGTAACGGTTAAGCAATTGTTCAATACCTAATAATTCAACAATATCGTCAAAACGAGCCTTCATGACAGGGGACATGCCATAACGCAAATTGTTTTTGACACGATAATGGGGAAATAACCGAGCATCTTGGAATACATAACCAATATGGCGCTGTTCTGGTGGCAAGCAAATGTTCTTTTCGATATCCACTAACGTGCGCCCATTTAACACAATGCGGCCTTTATTTGGCTTTGTTAATCCGCCAATCACGTTAATTAACGATGTTTTCCCTGCGCCCGATAAGCCAAAAACGGCAGTAATACTTTCTGTCGGTAACTGAGTGTTCACTTCCAATTGCAAGTCCCCTAACTTTTGGGAAAAGTCGAGTTCTAACATGCTAGGCTACTCCCAAACGTTTTTTGCCCCAACGTGTTAACCACTCTGAAATCAATAATGAAATCAAGGCTAAAACAATGGCAATAATACACAAACGGGCTGCATCAACTTCAGCGCCTGGCGTCTCAATCAGTGTGTACATGGCAAGAGGGATAGTTTGCGTTTCACCTGGGATATTGGAGACGAAGGTAATGGTTGCGCCAAATTCCCCCAATGAGCGAGCGAAAGCTAAAACAGTACCGACAATAATACCCGGTAAAGAGAGCGGAATGGTGATGGTAAAGAAAACGCGTAACGGCGTTGCCCCCAACGTTCTCGCGGCTTGTTCCAGTTTTCGGTCTACCGCTTCTAATGCTAAGCGAATTGCCCGCACCATTAATGGAAATGCCACAACCGCAGAAGCCAATGCCGCACCTCGCCAGCTAAATGTGAAGCTAAAACCAAACCAGTTATACAACCATTCACCAATAAAACCGCGTTTTCCCATGCTGATCAATAATAAGTACCCCACTACCACTGGTGGCAGCACCAGTGGTAGATGGATAATACTATCGAGCAGTGTTTTACCTGGAAAATTACAGCGAACTAACACCCAAGCCATTAAAATACCAAGAGGTAAGCTGAGGATCACCGCAACACTGGATACCTTAAGGCTCAGATAAATCGCTTCCCATTCATAAGGACTTAACATCTGCAACAAAACACTCTCTTAATATTTATTTAGTGCGAGGATCAAAACCGTAACGTTTAAACACCGCTGAAGCCGCTGGTGTTTTCAGATATTCGTAATAGTCACGAGTCGCTTTATTGTCTTGATCTTTCACGATTGCCATTGGATATTCAACAGGTTTATGTGAATCTGCTGGGAAAACGCCCACAACTTTCACTTTTTGGCTTGCGACAGCATCAGAACCATACACAATACCTAAAGGAGCTTCTTGGCGTTCAACTAGCGCCATACCGCTGCGGACGTTATTTGTACGCGCTAATAATGGGTCAACGGTTTCCCATGCACCTAGGTTACCTAATGCTTCTTTTGCATAAATACCCACAGGGACGTGGTCAGGATCACCCACTGCTAACCGACCGCCATCTAACAGCTTTTTCCAATCTGTTTGCTTATTAATTTCAACTTTATCGATTTTGGAATCTTTTGGTGCGATTAATACTAGCTCATTACCTAATAAGGTATAACGGGTATTTTCGACCATTAAATTTTTATCGATAGCGTAATCCATCCACTGCTGGTCGGCAGAGATAAACAGATTCGCCGGTGCACCTTGCTCAATTTGGCGTGCTAATGTTGAAGAGGATGCATAAGACGCCACGACTTCCACATTAGATTCTTTTTTATACTGTTCTGAAATTTCATTCAGCGCGTTAGTCAAAGAGGCCGCAGCAAAAACGGTAATTTTATCAGCGGCAAAGCTGTTACTTGCCATTGTTAACGTTAATGTTGCGCCAGCAAGAAGTGATACTAAACCTTTTTTCATTTTTATCCACCCTAGTATTAATTAACGCGCTATATATATCAGGATACATCGATAACTTAAAGTTAAACTGCATATAAAAGTGTGCTGGCTCAAGAAATGATGTAATTTTGGCTGCACCTTTTCGTCACAGGTTAAAAAAGGTAAATCCTTCTTACCGCTTATTCCATCGTTTTTGTATAGAAATAAACCTATTCCACTTGGTATTTTATCGGCACATTAAAGGCAAATTTTAACTTTTACAGTGAATTTGTGATTCTTCATGCTCCTCTTGCTGACAAAAGGATTGACCATGCGTATAACTCAACCCTCTTCAATACCACTTTCCCCCAACCAATTAAACAATCTATTAAATGGAAAAATAGATGATGACGGCTTAGCGTTACTGACACAATCCGCCTGCCAAGGCAGTCTTGATGATATTGATTTATTACATAATTTAGCTTTACGCCATGACGAGTTAGGTCAAAAAGCAGAAAGTATTTTATTTGATATTTTCAGTGGAAAAATAAAAAGTAAAAAAGGTATTGATAGCGAAATACAAAAAACCAGTGAAAGGTTGTATCAATTATCCGGTGACGGGAAAATCAAAAATTACCTTGATGATTCAAAACTAAAAGCCCCCTCTAAATTACTCTATATTGTTGGTTCAAAAATAGAAAAGCGTATTGATAAGCTTGATTTAACCCCATTATTTATCAAAGACGAACCAACAGGCTCAAGCCTTTGGGATCTGAACAGAATGCTCACAAGTGATGAACTTGATGCTGTAAATAAAGAGACTGGATCTTTGCCACTTAATGTGACGGTTAATTGTGCAATGGGACTTACCCAAAATGGCGATAATTTATTAGCAGAAATTATCGAAGAAAAAATAAACAGTGGCGCTAATTTGAACCAAATTGAATTATTCCCTATCAATGTTAATAACAACCATTGGATTTTATTTGCACTTTACCAAGCAAACTCACAACACACACCATTAAACAACGACATAAAATGTGTCATATTTAATTCATACTATAGTGTTAGTGACGATATTCGAAAAGACATAGCACTGGCGGCAGAAAAAGCAAATATCGCTGAAAAAAATATCACTTATATTGAAGGTAACATCCAACAATTTGTGCCCAATGGCTGCGGGCTATTTGTTCTTGAAGCAATAAAACGAATCACTGAAGCCCCTGAACAAGATCCAATAAAAAACCTCAACAAATTCCATATAAGTTTCGCTAAAAAAATCGAAGAAGAACAGGAACAATTTAATATTCAAAATCGTCGGCAATTGTTTTCACATTACTTTGATAACAAAAGTCGATTATGATGGGTCCATCGCTTAAGAGAAAAACCCCTTGATGGCCTTCGCCATCAAGGGGTCTATGATCAATTGGAACGGTAATATCGCTAAACGTTACTTGTTCTCAGTATGATGATGCGGAACATGCGCTTTAGACAGTAAGTTAAAGAATGCGCCTAACCCATAGATCAAGCCCATGATCAAAAACATCACGACAGGAACCATCATCAGAGCGAAACCTAAACTTTTAATAAGTTCTAACATAAAAAAGCCTCTTCAGTGATACTGTACCCACCAGCCTACAAGATACGCTGACGAGGAAAATTCGACTCTTAATACAACTATTATAAACCCATTGATTATAAATCAAATCAAAATAATAACGCATAATCGCGTTATAATGCAGACTATTTTAGACAAAATATTATACTAACGACATACTAAACGTGCTTTTTAGCTCTGTCACCACTAACCGAGCCGGAAGGGAGAAAAATATGCAGGCAGAAATCTTACTCACACTTAAATTGCAAGGCAGTTTATTTGCTGATCCACGCCGTATCGCACTACTCAAACAAATTAAAGCGACAGGCTCTATCAGTCAAGGTGCCAAGCTTGCAGGTATCAGTTATAAAAGTGCTTGGGATGCTATTAATGAAATGAACCAACTCACCGATGATATTCTGGTTGACCGCGCAACGGGGGGAAAAGGTGGCGGTGGTACGACATTAACCCATTACGGTGAGAGATTGCTTCAATTATATGATTTATTAGCACAAATTCAGCAAAAAGCCTTTGATGTTCTTAAAGAAGATAATTTACCCCTTGATAGCCTGCTTGCGGCCATTTCACGCTTTTCACTGCAAACTAGTGCACGTAATCAGTTTTTCGGCACACTGATTGCCCGTGACCATACACACGTCCAACAACATGTTCAAATTCGTTTAGCGGATAACAGTACGGTGATTAAGGCCGCACTTACTGAACAAAGCGCTAACCGTCTAGGTTTAGTTGAAGGTAAAGAAGTGCTCGCGTTAATTAAAGCACCATGGGTTAAGCTCAGCAAACAACCAAAACAAAGCGATTTTGATAACCACCTTGAAGGGAAAATCACCACGTTAGAACGAGGTAAAGATAATAGCGAAGTGATTGTCACGCTGACAGGTGGCGAAACACTCTGCTCAACCCTGCCAAATAGTGATGTTGATGCACAATCTTTGCAAGTTAACGACACGATCACCGCACTTTTCAATGCAGACCAAGTGATTGTTGCTACCTTGTGCTAAATAAATCGGCTTACTTACTTGAAAAAAGTAAGTAAGCATTCACCTTTTTTATCTCCACTCACATTCACTTATTGACTTTATCCGCAATCCTGATTATTCCTGTTAGACGACAAGGTAAATATTCATGATAAGGAAGCGAATGAGCTCAATAACAATACAACATAGCAGCTTTAAGCTCAGCGAAACACAAACGTTGGATATCCAGCAACTCACTATTAACAAGGGTGAAAGTTGGGCATTTATTGGTTCGAATGGCAGCGGTAAATCATCACTTGCTCGTGTTCTATCTAATGAGCTCAAACCACTCTCTGGTGTTGTCAAAAATACGTTTAACTCTCCCGTTCGCCTTTCGTTTGAGCAATTGCAAAAAATCATTAATGAAGAGTGGCAACGCAACAATACCGACCTTCTTAGTGATGGTGAAGAAGACACGGGCTATACCGCTGCTGAAATAATCCAGCTTAACCATAAAGACAATGAATATTGTTTAGAGCTCGCAACTAAATTTGGCATTCGTGATTTACTTTCTCGCCGTTTTAAATACCTTTCCACAGGAGAAACGCGTAAGGTATTGTTATGCCAAACATTAATGGGTAACCCTGACTTATTGATCTTAGATGAGCCCTTTGATGGCTTAGACGTCTATTCACGTAGCAACTTAAGCGAACTGCTCTACAGTTTATCTGAAAAAGGTCTAACGCTAGTTTTAGTGTTAAATCGCTTTGATGAACTTCCTGACTATATTGAAAATATGGGAGTGGTTGCCGATTGCAAATTGACGATGTCTGGTGACAGAGAGTCAGTACTTGCTAACTCGCTAATTAGCCAATTGCAGCACAGTGAAAAAATAAAGCAACTTTCAATTCCCGAAACAGAAGATCCAACGAACGATGAAAAGCTTGATGAAACAACACCGCGTATCATTTTAAAAAATGGTGTTATCAGTTATAACGACAAACCTATCCTCCATGGTCTAAACTGGCAAGTTAACCCGGGTGAACACTGGCAAATTATAGGTGAAAATGGTGCGGGTAAATCCACTTTATTAAGCTTAATCACTGGTGATCATCCACAAGGTTACAGCAATGATTTAACCTTATTTGGTCGTCGCCGAGGTAGCGGTGAAACCATTTGGGACATCAAACGCCATATTGGCTATGTGAGTAACAGTATTCACCAAGAATACCGGGTTGCAACCAGCGTATTAAATGTGATTATTTCCGGTTTCCATGACTCAATAGGTTTATACCAAACACCATCGGATCGCCAAATACAGTTAGCTTATGAATGGCTAGCACTGTTAGGATTCGATGCCAAAACCGCACAACACCCTTTCCATAGTCTTTCATGGGGCCAACAGCGATTAGTATTAATCGCTAGGGCGCTTGTCAAACACCCAGCGATGCTGATTTTGGACGAGCCACTACAAGGATTAGATGGTCTGAATCGATTACTCGTTTTACGTTTTATCGATGTGATGCTGAGTCAAGGCAACACTCAGTTGCTATTTGTTACCCATCATCAAGAGGATGCGCCTGCCTGTATTACTCACCGATTAACTTTCGTTCCTGAAAATGGCAAATATCGCTACGAAATTGAACAGGTTCGTACTTAGCCCACAAAACTATCAGCAATTTGGAAGCAATACCAAGTTGCTGATAACTTTCCCTGAAGTCGCCATAGAATTTGCTTGATGTCAGTCATGAGAATGTGTAAACAGTGATTTTATCGCTTGCTGTATCGATTCAATTCGAGTTAAATTTAGTGCATTGGCAAGATTTATCAACCTAGAGAACAAATCGCCTCTTCGAATAAGATTTGTTTTTCACATTGATTAGGGAGAAAACGCAAGTTGCTACTAGCGTTCAAGTTGACTATCCCTATAATGTAGGTCAGCAACAATTCATTTCTAATTAGAATGTACTGATAGGAGTTTTAGCTATGGCTGTAACTAAACTGGTTTTAGTAAGACACGGTGAAAGTGAGTGGAATAAAGAAAACCGCTTCACTGGTTGGACGGATGTTGAATTATCTGATAAAGGTCGCGATGAAGCAAAAGTTGCTGGCCAATTACTGAAAGATGAAGGCTTTGTCTTTGATTTTGCATACACTTCTGTTCTAAAGCGCGCTATCCATACCCTGTGGAACATTCTTGATCAAGTTGAACAACAATGGCTGCCAGTTGAAAAAAGCTGGAAACTGAATGAGCGTCACTACGGGGCTCTGCAAGGCTTAGACAAATCAGAAACAGCAGCAAAATACGGTGACGAGCAAGTTAAACTGTGGCGTCGCGGTTTCGCCATCACCCCACCAGAACTGACGAAAGACGATGAGCGCTATCCAGGTCACGATCCACGTTATGCAAAACTGTCAGAAAGCGAATTGCCCGTAACTGAAAGCTTAGCAACCACGATTGAACGTGTTGTTCCTTACTGGGAAGAAGTGATCAAACCACGCGTTGCAAGTGGTGAAAAAGTCATTATTGCTGCACATGGTAACTCACTACGCGCACTGGTAAAATATTTGGATAACATGGGTGAAGATGAAATTCTAAACCTGAACATTCCAACTGCGGTCCCCATGGTTTATGAGTTCGATGAGAACATGAAACCAATCAAACGCTACTACTTAGGTAACCAAGACGAAATCGCAGCAAAACAAGCCGCTG
Organism: Providencia rettgeri; assembly: GCF_041075285.1. Taxonomy (NCBI): domain Bacteria; kingdom Pseudomonadati; phylum Pseudomonadota; class Gammaproteobacteria; order Enterobacterales; family Morganellaceae; genus Providencia; species Providencia rettgeri. The sequence continues at coordinate 2,442,520 of NZ_CP163512.1, forward strand.
TTGCGAACCAAGGTAAAGCAAAGTAATTTATTCATTTTACCCTGTTAAAAAAGATTGAGTTTTTGGCTCAATCTTTTTTTATATCACCCATATGACTAGTAAACCATCAAAATATTAGAATAAGTATCTCACACCCAACATTACTTCTTGCGATTTCAGATGTGCTTTCATTTGCTCATCTTGCCGATGACGAATATTATCAAAATTATTCATACCACTTTCGATTTTACCTAGGTCGATGTAGCGATAGCCTAGATCCACATTTAATTTATCAATTGGCTCATAACTCACACCCGCCCCGATAGAATAAACAAGATTAGTATCTGTATTGCTTGCATATTGGCGCGATGTATTCCCCTGCCAGCCAGAAGATTTAATTTTAGCAACACCAAGACCTACAGTACCATACACTGAGATCCCTTGATAAACCTCATAGTCACGGTATGCATTAATCATTAAACGCTCTGCATCGACTTTGTGATGATTAAAGCTGGTACGAAAAATACTAGAACTACTGGTATATTCTGTTTTTTTCTTAAACGTATACTCAGCTTCAGTGCGCCAGCCATTGCCATATTGGTAACCCGCCGCGATTGCACCATGATAAAAATCTTCTTTCTCATCACCCGCAACAAATTGACCAATACCTGGACGACTACTGGTATCCATATTATCGGCTTTTTGCCATACTTTGGTCACTCTAGCTGCGCCGTAATACCCTTCATGACTTGTTGACGCTAAAGTTGTACTGGCCATACTCACCAGTGCAAAGCCAATTGAAATCGTAAAATATTTATTCATTCTCAGTATTATCCATAAATGTTATTGTAACGAATAGTTATCATTTCACTTATGTAACAATAAAGAAATACAAAAATATTGCTTAAGTCATTCTTATTTTTTGAATGAAAATAACTTACTATCTCTAGTGTCGAAAATAACAATAACCGATTATCATAGGGAAAATTAATTTAAGGATTGATAAAACATCGAAATGAATAAATTTAATATTTATGTCTGGGTTGGTTTGGTACTCAGCGCTAGTATATTAGGTTCACTTCTGTATATGATTAATGCGGGTGAACTTGTTATTGATGGCTCAAATGGTGCAGCAAACCATGAATTAATGAAAACATTGATGATTATTGCTTGTGCCAGTTTCCCAATCCAAATTGTAAGTATGATGGTGATGCCATATAAACCAAGGCTCGCGATTGGTCTCGCCATTGTCAGTAGCGTTGCATTGATGCCTATCACCATAGTATTTGCAATGGGGATGATTTTTTCTGCAACTCGCTGGCGCTACCGCCAATTAGACGTGTTTGATACTAGCCTCAATGTCAATTTTAGCGAAAAGGTTGAGTTTAATAAACGCAATAACCGCATTGTGGTGATTTCCCTTGGTATTATCAGTATTGCCTTTATTTTACTGAGCCAAAGTTTAGGGATGTTTTTATTTGTTTTAACGATTTTCCTTGGCTACTTTGGCAAAAAAGCAGGTGATACCGTTTATTTAGCAGTAAAAGACGCATACTTGTATATCCGCCCGAATATCTTTGCTTATTGCTACCGTATTCCATTAAAAGATGTGACTTACCTAAAAGGAGAAAAAGGCAAAGTTTTCTTTGATGTTCAAACCCCTGAAGGGCTTTTGCAATTAACCGCAACACCAGCAAATACAGCACCTGAAGAACAGGTAAATATTGAAAAATTATTAAGCCGAGTCCCAAAATAGTGATAAAAATCTGCCTACAAAAATAGTAGGCAGATTTTATTATTAATGAACTTGAACAGGGATCATCATGTCTATTGAAGGGTATACATTCAGGTCAATACCATTGATTGTCTCCGAATCCAATACATTAATTCCCGAAATAAAGGTGGATAATAATTCAAGAATATTCGTCGAAATATCAAGACCCCCTGAAATAGGGATGTCAGCTTTAAAAGTTTTAATCCCATATTTATTTAAAACAGGCTCTGCCATCTCAGCCCATTCCAAATAACCAGTAATCGCTTCTTCTGCATTTTTAATATTATCCTTAGCTCTTATGATTTCATATTCAGTTAAAGCATCATATTTTAATTTATCTTTTTGTGAATTAATATAATCTTTCTGTTCTTGAATTAGCTTACCATATTCTTTAAATCCATTAACATAGTCATAACCTTTATATTCACCATGTTCTTTAACATTCTCAATCGTATAATTAATATTATTCGCGGTGCTTTCCAGAGTAACCATTTTAAAGTGTTCCTGCCTAATTCTATTGTCTGATTCAGTTAATAACTCCCTTGCTTCAGACGTTAATTTAGGTAGTGCGTTAAATAATTTATTGCTAAATTCAGGTGGTGATAATTTTCTAGTTTTAAGTTCGTAAAATTTATTTATTATTTCACTTATCTGACTACTTGCAATCTCACCATTTTGCATATAACTGTTAACTTCAGTTAATAACCGATTATAATTTGAATTCCTATCGGTGAGATATTCATAGTAGCTTTCAACAGAATCTATATATTTCTCTATTTCATTTAACTCACTCTCGTCTATATTTCCAATTTTCAAGTTATTTTCAATAAAGACCTTATAGTACCTTAAGTTATTATCTAATAATTAAATCATAAAATGATGGGTAAAAAATTTCATTTCTATTTACAGCATTAATTGAATGTTCATGCCAATTCATTAAATCGAGTTTATAATTAGCTCTATTTAAATTACTTAAATTACTTAAATTACTTAAATCCATACTGCAATCTCCTATAGTTTCAATTAATAATTATATATTTCGGAGATTACATTAGCCAAAATATTATAAAAAAAACAAATTTAGTTTTTATATATAAAGAATTGAATCATATTAGTAGAAATAGTTAAAATAACATTTAGCCATTAATAGAAAAGCTCAATTATATAATAATTGAGCTTTTCTGGAGATTAATTAATATTTACTGCGACGTGCTATCACAGCATCCGATAGCTGACGCAATACTTTCTCGGTATCACCCCAACCAATACAAGCATCTGTGACGCTTTTACCGTAAACTAATGGCTCACCGGATTCTAAGTTTTGGTTACCTTCCACTAAATTACTTTCAATCATAATCCCTGTAATTGAACGATCGCCGCTGCTAATTTGTTCACTAACATCCGCCGCAACTTCCATCTGCTTTTCAAATTTCTTACAGCTATTCGCGTGGCTAAAGTCAATCATAATGCTAGGCATTAAACCTGCTTTTACTAAGCCCTCGCGCACTTCTTTAACATGTTTAGCGCTATAATTTGGCTCTTTACCGCCACGCAAAATGATATGGCAGTCAGGGTTACCGCTTGTGTTTACGATGGCAGAATGTCCCCATTTCGTCACAGACAAGAAACAATGTGCAGAACGCGCCGAATTAATTGCATCAATGGCAATTTTAATCGTGCCATCAGTACCATTTTTAAAACCAACAGGGCAAGAAAGTCCTGAAGCAAGTTCACGGTGAATTTGTGATTCAGTGGTACGTGCCCCAATTGCTCCCCAACTCATTAAATCAGCAACATATTGTGGGCTAATGACATCCAAAAACTCACCCGCAGTCGGCAAACCTTGGTTATTAATCGTTAATAGTAATTCACGCGCAATACGTAAACCTTCGTTAATATCGAAACTGTTATCCATGCGAGGGTCATTAATTAAACCTTTCCAACCCACTGTGGTACGAGGTTTTTCAAAATACACACGCATCACGATTTCTAACGAGTCTTTCAACTCTTCACGCAACTGAGCTAAGCGCTCAGCGTATTCAAGCGCAGCTTTAGTATCATGAATCGAACACGGGCCAATTACCACCACTAGGCGGTCATCTTTACCCGTTAAAATATTGTGAATAGCAAGGCGTGCTTCATGAACGGTAAACGCAGCTTTATCTGTTGCTGGAAATTTTTCAAGTAGAGCAATAGGGGGAAGTAATTCTTTTATTTGTTTTATTCTGACGTCATCGTTCTGATAGTTCATACCTGTATATCCAATGTTTATTATTTTTTACTGTTGTTGATTTGCATACCTTATTTATCTCAAGCTAGCGCGCAGAGATCGCTTGTTAGTTCCCTCACCACGCAATAAAGATGAATTGATAACTTAAAAGATAATCGGTATCGAATTTTTAATCTAACCGTTCAGCAGACATCTGTAAACAGCCAAACGCATGCAGAAACAAGGGGTTTATTTGCTACTGATTATAAAATGAGGTGAAATAGGGATATTTAGCACAATAAGCAGGCTAAGTTGACATTTTCCAGTGTTAAAAACAAGCAAAACGACTAAATAACGAGGATGTTACTTTAGCCGTTTTCTGTTTTTTTTCAAACTAGGGGCGAGATAACGGCGTAGAGCCATTCTCTTTTGCTGATTTTATCCAAAGTCGAGAACCGTTTAAGGCGATACCGAGCAAAATAAGGTATTCTAGCGACATTGCGTATACCCCTTGGATAAAGAAAATCACAATGCTTATCACATTGATGATCACCCAAAGCAACCAATTCTCAACGTATTTACGCGTCATTAAGATCATCGCAACGACAGACAAAATCGTCATTGCGGAATCCCAAAATGGGAATGCATCCGGTTCTATCGTTGGCATCGCTAAATTAGCACCAAACAAATTCAAAATTTCAACAGCCCAAGTCGCCAGAATGCCAAACACTGTGTCAATATTAAAAGTGAGATAAAGAACCGCTAATACGCAAAACACTAGGGTTATAGAAGCTTTTGGTAGGCTTAACCAGCGGATCTTTAACTCAGCTTGTTGAGAGCTTGTTACCCGGCTCCATGCATACCAACCATAAATATTGGCGACAAAAAAGAATATCTGTAAAAGTAAGTTCGCGTAGAGTTGGATCTGAAAGAAAATAACGGCAAATAATGAAACATTAATTAAACCAAATAGGTAATTAATCGTTTTTTCTAAGCTTGCCAGTAAAATGCAAAGTAAACCTGCAATTGTCCCCACGGCCTCAATATATGATAAATCATAGACTGAACCCCATAAGGGGATTTGTACTAACGTATTGGCTGTACTAAAAAAATCCATCCCAAAACCCTTTTAATTGTTAGTCAATGTTGTATTGCTCAATACTGCTTTTCTTTATGCTGATTATGTTTATTTTAGACTCTGAGCAAAATCTAGCATTTTATTCAACGGTAATAACGCTTTTTTTCTTAAATCATCAGTAACGTATATTTGATGGTCTTGAGAATTCCCTTCTAATGCCTCAGCAATCGCTTTTAAGCCATTCATTGCCATCCAAGGGCAATGGGCACAAGTCCGGCATGTCGCCCCCTCTCCTGCTGTTGGTGCAATATATAACGTCTTTTCTGGGCACGCTTGCTGCATTTTATAGAAAATGCCTTTATCCGTTGCCACGATCATTGAAGGGTTGGGTAAGTCTTGTGCGGCTTTGATCAATTGACTCGTAGAGCCCACCGCATCAGCGAGTTCGACTATCGCCTGAGGCGATTCAGGATGGACCAGCACTGCAGCTTCTGGGTAGAGAGACTTCATTTTTTGTAACGATTGGGTTTTAAACTCATCATGAACAATGCAAGCTCCCTGCCAGCACAGAATATCCGCCCCGGTTTGCTGCTGTACATAACGCCCCAAATGACGGTCTGGAGCCCAAATAATTTTTTTCCCAAGGCTATTAAGGTGCTCAATCAACTCAACGGCAATACTTGAGGTTACGACCCAATCAGCCCGTGCTTTTACCGCCGCTGATGTATTGGCGTAGACAACAACTGTTCTATCTGGGTGCTCATCACAAAAACGAATAAATTCATCTTCAGGGCAGCCTAAATCCAAAGAGCATTGTGCATCCAGTGTTGGCATAAGAACAGTTTTCTCTGGGCTGAGAATTTTGGCTGTTTCTCCCATAAATTTCACCCCAGCAACCACAAGGGTTGATGCAGGATGTTTAGCCCCAAAACGCGCCATTTCTAGTGAATCTGCGACACATCCGCCAGTTTCTTCAGCGAGTGCTTGAATTTCAGGATCCGTATAGTAATGTGCAACGATAACTGCATTTTTTTCGACCAACAATGATTTAATCTGTTTGCGATAAAACGCTTTTTCATCCGCGCTTAATGGCGCAGGTTTTGGTGGAAATGGGTAAACTGACTGTTCGAAATCGATAAACACGCTCATTTTTCACCTCTGTTTAGCATAAAGCGATTTTTTGACTTAAATTAAGTTAAAAACCGCAAAATAAAGCCAAGTCTGTTTTATATACTAAACAAGATACTCCACTTTGCTTAATAAGTCTTCTTTCTTTTTACTTATAAAGTCGTATCTTCAGGCGGTCTTTTCTCATTCCTACTCTTTTTACGTTTGAACCTTCGCTTTTATTACGCTTTATCGGTATCTTAGCGCTTACTATTATATTAAGCAGGCCAGTTATGGAATCACCAGCATCGTTAATAAATAAAATTATCTCTATTTCATTACTCGACCCTAGAATTGAAGCCGTGGTGTTAACGGGTTCACGAGGTCGAGAGCAAGATATCGATAGTTACTCTGATATTGATATTGAATTAATCGGCCACGGCGTGATGGAACTCTTTCAACAAAAAGATTGGGTTGATCACTTTGGTAAACCATTGGCTGCACTTCATTTACTTAACTTAGAAGATGATGCCCCTGATTGGCCCACATGCTTAGTGATCTACGAAGAAGGTCGTAAAGTCGATTTCACTTTTGCAGAACCTGAACGTTTAGAGAAAATGAAGCGCTCAGGTTTGGATGCCACATTTTCACGCGGCTTTACTATTTTATTAGATAAAACAGGGATCACTGATGATTTACCAGACGATATCAACGCCGCATCTTTGATGCCTTCTCCTTTGAATGCCATTGAATTTGGAGAGATTGTCACCGACTTTTGGCATGAGGCCCATCAAGTTGCTATTGCCCTTACACGAGAAGAATTGTGGGTGGCATGGTCACGAAGCGCAGATATGAAGCGCTATTTTCTAATGCTGATTGAGCGTCTGGTTTCTCTACAAGGTAAAGATGTTTGGTATAAAGGCCGTAAGTTCCACGAATGGATGCCAGTAAAATATATTCAAGCTCTAGAAATTATTTTTAATTGCAGTACAGCAGAAAAAGCCGCATTGTCGTTACAGTGCTTGATGCAATGTTTTGCAGAAGTCAGTATTGATTTTGCCAAACTACAACCTTATGACGATCTACAGGATATGGCTAAAAAAATGCAAAAGTTAGTGATTGGTTTGTTACAAGATAATGGGCTGCTACCTGAAGGGCTGTGATTGTATTATCCAACGTAGTAATAAAATATTTTGTTTTAAACTGAGTCGTAAGGGGTGCAAATCCTACGGATTTCGCCTTCGGCTCAAACCTGCGACCAGCTTGTCGAGGTATCGCTAACCAACGGCATGTTTACTTAAGGAGACTTGAGATGGTGGGTCGTGCAGGATTCGAACCTGCGACCAATTGATTAAAAGTCAACTGCTCTACCGACTGAGCTAACGACCCATCTTGAAACTACTTTGATTATGTTTTGCAGGATTTAAGTTCTTCGAACTTCCCCTTCGGGCTGAACCTGCAACCATCTTGTAAAACTCAACAACCCGACCGACTGAGCTAACGACCCATCTTGAAACTACTTTGATTATGTTTTGCAGGATTTAAGTTCTTCGAACTTCCCCTTCGGGCTGAACCTGCAACCATCTTGTAAAACTCAACAACCCGACCGACTGAGCTAACGACCCATCTGGGATCTTTGTGTTTACTGTCTTAGATGGTGGGTCGTGCAGGATTCGAACCTGCGACCAATTGATTAAAAGTCAACTGCTCTACCGACTGAGCTAACGACCCATCTTGGGATACTTTATGTTTACTGTCTTAGATGGTGGGTCGTGCAGGATTCGAACCTGCGACCAATTGATTAAAAGTCAACTGCTCTACCGACTGAGCTAACGACCCATCTAAAACTCTAAAACTAAATTTCTTACTGTTTCGCGAGATTTTCGGATAACCGTATTCTCGTATCAACGGCGGCTTATATTACTGATTTCTGACGAGGGTGCAATAATTTTTTTGCAAAAAAAGATTGAATGCACACTTATCATACTGATAACCCCGAAATATTCGGCAATATCGCTTCGGGGTTAGGAATTAAAGTGCACTTAGCTTTTTTTCAGCTAATTTAGAGCCCGCACTGTTTGGATATTGTTTCAACACCTGTTGGTAAACAGCTTTCGCTTTATCTTTTTGTCCCTTATCTTGCATGATCAGCCCAACTTTATATAAGGCCTCGCTGCTTTTTTGGGATTTTGGATATTGTTTCACTACAGTGGCAAAGTAGAATGCAGCGTCGTCCTTACTACCTTTGTTGTAGTTTAGCTGCCCCAACCAATAGTTTGCGTTAGATTGATATCCTGACTTTGGATAGGCTTTAACAAAACTTTGTAATGCACCAATCGCTTCATCAATTTGAGCTTTTGATTTGCTTTCCATTGCAAGCTTAACCGCAGCATTATAATCATCTTTCTCATTTCCACCTGTATTGGCCGTTGCCGCAGGAGCATTTGATGAAGATGATGTATTTGCTGCACTTGTATCAGGCGCATCACCTGAGTTAGCTGAATTACCGCCCCCCGCGTTGTCTAATTGCATATACAAATCTTTTTGACGCTCGATGACTTGATTCAGTTTGTATTCACTTTCTTGAATCTGACCGCGTAGCATATCAATGTCACGTTGGTTGTCAGCGAGTTGTTGTTGAATTTGATACAAAATTTGACCTTGAGAAGATACTGCTGTCTCAAGCTGGGATAGACGGTCACCTGGGGAACCAGATCCGACATTGTTGATTGGCGCTTGGGCAATAGCGGCCCAAGGGGCCGCTACGCCAACCAATAACGACAGACCGACTAGTAAGTGTCTGAAGTTACTGTTCATAATAGATAATTTCGCTTATCTATTAGTATGCAATGACTGCACGACGGTTTTTCGCGTAGTCTGCTTCAGTATGACCTAACACAGCTGGTTTTTCTTTACCGTAAGAAACCAGTGAAACTTGGTCACCAGAAACACCCTTGCTTTGCAGGTACATTTTAACTGCATTAGCACGGCGCTCGCCCAGTGCGATGTTGTATTCTGGAGTACCACGCTCATCCGCATGACCTTCAACAACAACACGTACAGATGGGTTGCTACGCAGGAATGCTGCGTGTGCATCTAACATATCAGCGTATTCTGGAGATACGTTGTATTTGTCAAAGCCAAAGTAAACAGTGTTGTTTTGTTGCAGCTGTTCCATTTGCTGACGTGCCAGCTCTTCCGCAGACAGACCTGTGTTAGTTTGGTTAGTAGAAGTATCTACGCCATCTTGGTCATTGTTTTTGTTAGAGCTACAAGCTGCGACTGCCATGATTGGTAACGCGATCATCAGCCCTTTAAGCACTTTATTCAGTTGCATCGTTTTGATCCTTAATATTTTTTGCCACACATTATTATTATGCATCACAGATACGGAGACCAGGCAGGGAATTTAACCTGTCCATCGGTCGCCGGAAGACGCGCTTTGAAACGCCCGTCGGTCGAAACTAGCTGCAATATAGTCCCCAAGCCTTGAGAGGAGCTATAAATTACCATAGTGCCGTTAGGTGCGATACTCGGCGTTTCATCTAGGAACGTTTTCGTTAAAAATTCAACGTTATTCGTTGCCAGATCCTGTTTGGCGACATGCTGCTGACCGCCGCCGGAGCTGACCATCACTAAGAAAGTACCATCCGGACTAACATCAGCATCCTGATTTTGTGTTCCTTCCCAGGACACACGCTCAGGGCTGCCACCATTAATATTCATTTTATAAATCTGCGGACGTCCTGCCTGATCTGAAGTATAGACCAACGTTTGGCTATCTGGCATCCAGCTTGGCTCAGTATTGTTACTACGACCATCTGTTACCTGACGAATTTGCCCACTTGCTAAGTCCATCACATAGAGATTCAGGCTGCCTGTTTTAGACAGTGCAAATGCCAATTTTGTCCCGTCTGGAGAGAATGCAGGTGCCCCATTATGACGAGGGAAAGATGCCACCTGACGAACGGCTCCAGTAGACAATGTTTGAATGACAAGTGCTGAACTACCACTTTCAAACGTTACATATGCCAGTTTTTCACCATCAGGTGACCAAGCTGGCGACATCAGAGGTTCTGGTGAACGGTGAACCGTAAATTGGTTGAAACCGTCGTAATCAGAAACTCGTAATTCATACGGATACTGACCGCCTTTATTCACGACAACATACGCAATGCGTGTGCGAAAAGCACCACGAATACCGGTCAGTTTTTCAAAAACTTCATCACTTGCAGTATGCGCTGCGTAGCGTAACCACTCTTTTGTGACTTTAAATTGATTTTGAGATAACACAGCACCAGGATTAGCAGCAACATCGACTAGCTGATAGCTAACCACAAAGCTACCATCAGCGGCTGGCTGTACTTGCCCCACTACCACCGCATTAATACCTAATGCAGTCCATGCTTCTGGAATAACTTCCGATGCAGTGCCTGGTTGCTGAGGCATACGGCTTGGCTCAATTGGGTTAAATTTCCCGCTATTGCGTAAATCAGCACCTACGATTTGACCAACTTCTTGTGGCGGTGCACCTGCACCAGACCATTTAAAAGGCACCACACCAATTGGTTGAGCTGAATTTACACCTTCAGTGATCTCAATACGTATTTCAGCCTGAGCCACTGTCGCCCATAGCATTAGGAACCCTAAAACTACTTTAAAAGCCTGCTTCATTCTTATCTCCCTTACTGCGTATTATTTACCACCGCAATAATTCGCTGAATTTTAACAAAGGTATAATAACAAAACTAGATACCACGCAAACTATTTATGCTATTGCCATAAAATTTTCAATACAGATAGCTCTGAGTTATTGAAAATCAAGGCTTAAACACAACTACGCTCCCTGCTTTATTAAATGTATCATAGACTTCGCGGCTAGGCGGTTTTGGCATTGTAGCAAGCTTCGCTGCTCTGATTGCCGCATCACATAGTGCCGCGTCGTTTGCCGGATTATTTTTTGGTGTAATACTGACCAATAATCCGTCAGGAGCAAGCTTTAATTGCAGGTCACAAGTCCGTCCACGATAAGTCTCCGAATCATAGAACTTACTTTGGATTGCTGCTTTTATTTTACCTGCGTAACTATCAACATCCGCATTTGATGCGCCTGATTTTTTACCGCCCCCCGTTCCCGCTGCTGCTTGGCCGCCCTGCTTACTTGGGCCTGATGCCGTTAAGTCACCCAGCAAGTCATCAACAGAAGCCGCGTTTTTGGCTGCTTCTGCTTTGGCTTTAGCCGCTTTGGCTTTAGCTTCTTTGTCTGCTTTTTCTTTCGCTTCTTTTTCAGCTTTAGCTTTGGCTTCTTTTTCGGCTTTGGCTTTCGCTTCTTTTTCCGCTTTTTCTTTGGCTTCTTTTTCCGCTTTAGCTTTAGCAGCCTCAGCTTCTTTTTGCGCTTGAGCTTCAGCTTTGGCTTTTTCGGCTGCTTGCTCTTTAATTAATTTTTCTTTTTCGGCTTTTGCTTTCGCGGCAGCTTCTTCCGCAATTTTTTGCTCTTCCTTGGCTTTTTTCGCGGCTTCTAACGCTTTTTTCTGTTGTTCTTCAGCTTGCTTTTGTTGCTCAGCGGCATCACGTTCAGTTTTTATGCGTTCTTCTTCTAATTTTTGCAGGCGTTTTTGTTCCTTCTCTTGCTGTTCCCTTAGCTCAGCTTCTTGCCTCTGTTCTTGTTCTTTACGCTCTTTAGCTGCTTGTCTGGCCATGTTTTGTTGTTTTTGCATTTGTTCATACTGCTCAACAACCACGCCGGGGTCGACCATCACCGCATCAATGACAGTCCCTTCTTCTCCGCCACCACCAAGTTTGACGACGGAAACTAAAGAGCCTATAACGATCAAACCGATCAAAAGAATGTGCAGTATCACTGACATCATAAGTGATCGATTTAAGTTATCTTTTTTCTCTTTTGTCTTTCCCACTCTGGTATCCAAAAAAAGATTTGTGACTTACGCAAACCACAACAACTCAGCCTAAATAGGCTGAGTCATCAAGCCGACAGATTTAATCCCTGCACTATGCAAAATATTCAGCGCCTTAATCACTTCTTCATAAGGCACTTCTTTTGCGCCTCCAATTAAGAAAATCGCTTTGGGATTTTTCTCTAATTGAGATTTAGCTTCAGCCGCAATCTGTTCAGGTGGCAGCAATTCTAACACCTCACCATCAAGGCGCATATTGTATTGCCCCACTCCCGAGACCTCTAAAATAATCGGTGGGTTATCACTCGATGATACGGTTTGTGTATCCGTTGCATCCGGTAATTCAACCTCCACGCTTTGAGAGATAATTGGTGCGGTTGCCATAAATATCAGCAATAACACCAACAACACATCCAGCAATGGAACGATGTTGATTTCGGATTTCAGCTCACGTCTGCGACTTGTGCGCGCCATTCGCTTATCTCCCCGTATTATTTCTTATCAGCAGAGAAGGCTTGACGATGCAAGATGGCTAAAAATTCTTCCATAAAGTTATCGTAGCTTTGTTCTAACTTACTGACACGCAGGTTTAAACGGTTAAATGCCATAACGGCAGGAATTGCAGCAAACAAACCAATCGCAGTGGCGATCAGCGCTTCAGCAATCCCTGGAGCAACCATTTGTAAGGTCGCTTGTTTAACCGCACCTAATGCGATAAATGCGTGCATAATCCCCCAAACGGTACCAAATAAGCCAATATATGGGCTAATTGAGCCAACCGTACCTAAGAATGGGATATGCGCCTCTACCGATTCTAATTCACGATTCATTGAAATACGCATTGCTCGAGACGCCCCAGTGACCACCGCATCAGGTGCATGAATATTCGCTTGATGTAAACGGACGAACTCTTTAAAACCTGCGTGGAAAATTTGTTCTGCACCACTGAGTTCATCACGACGCGCTTGGCTTTCTTTATATAAGCGCGATAGCTCGATTCCTGACCAGAACTTATCCTCGAATGCCTCTGCCTCACGGGTAGCGGCATTTAATATTTTGGTTCTTTGAATGATGATCGCCCATGATGCAATAGAAAAACCGATCAAAACGAACATAATAAGCTGAACCAAAAGGCTCGCTTTTAGGAATAAATCCAGGATATTCATGTCAGTCACTGTTTAAACTCCGCGACAATAGACTTAGGAAGCGCTGTAGGCTTCATTTTTGATGTGTCCACACAAGCAATAAGGGCATTTGCCCCACATAGCAGGTTACCTTGCAAATCAACTAACCTTTGATGAAAGGTTAATGAGGCGCGTTTCATTTCAACAAGTTGCGTCTCAACTTCCAACAGATCATCCAACCGAGCACCTTTCACAAAGTCAATTGTCATGCTACGCACAACAAAGCCAAGGTTCTCAGCAAGCATACTTTGCTGGTTGATCCCTTTATTTCGCAACATTTCTGTTCTCGCTCGTTCAAAAAATGCTAAATAGCGCGCGTGATAAACCACGCCGCCCGCATCTGTATCTTCATAATACACGCGAACAGGCCAGCGAAATAACATATCAACCACTCCGTCTTAGGTTAAATTAACTAACGGTGCCACTATACTCAAGACAGTGTCAGTTTGGAATCACTTTGAAAGTAAAGATATCAAAAATAATTATGGGTCCATTGACCCACAATTAGCAATTAGAATTATCTAAAGACTTGAAAAAGTCCCCAAATAAGAATGATGGCTGCTGGCAATGGGTGAAATATTGCGCGAAAGATAACTTTTTGCGGTTTAAAACCAACCCCAAAAATCATTGCAGTGCAGGTTGCCCAAATTAATAACAGGCCTTGCCATATTTGGAATGAGCTGGTTTTGGCCGCGAACATAGTTGGGTCCCACATTACCGCACCAGCGGTCACTAAAGCTAAAATAAGGATAAGGGCCCTTATCGGCCCCTTATCCAATAGCTGATAGGTTTTATCCACCAGCATTTTAGTTACTCACCATCTTTAGCGGCTTTAGAGTCTTCAGAGTGCTCTAACGCTAATGCTGCAATCACTGCAAAACTACAAGCTAACAGCGTGCCGAGGATCCAGGCGAAATACCACATAGTTATGCTCCTTAATACAGTGAGTGCTTGTTGCCTTCGATGAAGTTTTTATCCAAACGACCAAACAATTTGTAGTAACACCATGCGGTGTATGCCAGTACGATTGGAACAAAGATAATCGCAACCACAGTCATCACTTGAAGCGTAAACAGGCTAGAAGTCGCATCCCACATGGTCAAGCTTGCATTTGGCATGATGCTTGAAGGCATGATGAATGGGAACATTGCTACACCACAAGTTAAAATGATACACGCGATAGTTAATGAAGAACTAACAAACGCCCAACCATTTTTATCTGCTTTACTAAACAGCATAGTCAGTAATGGCAGTGCCAGACCCAGCACAGGCAGAGCCCAAAGGATTGGATAAGCATTGAAGTTATTCAACCATGCACCTGAAGCCACTTCGACTGTTTTGTTCAGTGGGTTAGAAACAGCCAGTGTATCGATGGTTGACGTCACAACATAACCATCAATCGCCATCACTAACCAGACACCTGCACCAGCAAACGAAAGCAGAGTGACTAATGCACAGATATAAGTTGCTTTACGAACACGCAAGTACAGTTCGCCTGTGGTACGCATTTGCAGATAAGTTGCACCTTGAGTCACAATCATCATTAAACCGACCACACCCGCTAACAGGCCATATGGATTCAGCAGACCAAACAGGTTACCTGTATAGGTTAGATACTGTTGGCTATCGATTTGCAGTGGAACACCCAGTAGCAGGTTACCAAACGCAACACCGATAACTAATGGTGGAACGAAACCACCGATGAACAGACCCCAGTCCCACATGTTACGCCATTTCGGGTTCTCCAACTTAGAACGGTAGTCGAAACCAACCGGACGGAAGAACAATGCCGCTAACACCAAAATCATGGCGATATAGAAACCAGAGAATGACGCAGCATAGACCTGTGGCCACGCAGCGAACATCGCACCACCCGCAGTAATTAACCAAACTTGGTTACCATCCCAGTGCGGTGCAACGGCGTTAATCATGATACGGCGTTCAGTATCTGTTTTACCTAAGATAGGTAATAAGAAGCCAACGCCCATGTCAAAGCCATCCGTGACGGCAAATCCAATCAGTAATACACCGATAAGGATCCACCACACAAACCGAAGAACTTCATAATCAAACATAAGTGGCTCCTATTTACTGAACGTCGTGTGCAGAAGTGTTTTTCTGTTCAAAGTGGTAACGACCGGTTTTCAGGCTACTAGGCCCTTTACGAGCGAATTTGAACATTAAGAACATTTCAGCAATTAAGAACAGTGTGTACAGACCACAGATCAGTATCATAGAGAAAATCAGGTCATGCGTTGTCAAATTAGAGTGTGCAACCGACACCGGCAACACTTCACCAATTGCCCATGGCTGACGACCATATTCTGCAACGAACCAACCCGCTTCAATTGCAATCCATGGTAATGGAATACTAATCAAGGCAATACGTAACAACAGTTTGCTTTTACCAATACGGTTACGAACCACTGCCAAGAATGCCCAACCGATGATTAACAGTAACAGGCAGCCAACACCAACCATGATACGGAATGCCCAGAATAGAGGACCTACGTTCGGAATACTGTCTTTAACGGCTTGCTGGATCTGTGCTTCTGTCGCATCAACAACATTTGGTGCATATTGTTTTAACAGAAGACCGTAACCCAGATCTTTTTTGCTTGCTTCGAATGCAGCACGCAAGTCAGGATCTTTGTTACCCGCTAACAGCTCTTGTAACTGACCATATGCAACCATACCGTTACGGATACGCACTTCGTGTTGTTTCATCAGATCTTTCAGACCTAATACAGGCGTATCAATAGAACGAGTTGTAATAATACCCATCACCCAAGGGATCGAGATAGCAAATTTGTTTTCTTGCTTCTCAGTATCTGGCCATGCAATTAAGTTAAATGCAGCAGGTGGAGCGTGGGTTTCCCACTCTGCTTCAACAGCAGCCAGTTTGGTTTTCTGAACGTCACCCATTTCGTAACCTGATTCATCACCAAGAACGATAACAGACAGAACGGCCGCGATACCAAAGCTTGCAGCAATTGCAAAAGAACGTTTAGCAAAAGCAACATCACGACCTTTAAGTAGGTAGTAAGAGCTAATACCAAGGATAAACATTGCACCAGTACAATAACCCGCAGCAACTGTGTGGACGAACTTCACTTGCGCAACTGGGTTTAAGACTAGCTCAGAGAAGCTAACCATTTCCATACGCATTGTTTCGAAGTTGAAATCAGCAGCAATTGGGTTTTGCATCCAACCGTTCGCAACCAAAATCCACAAAGCAGAGAAGTTAGAACCTAAAGCAACTAACCATGTTACAGCTAGGTGTTGATTTTTGCTTAAACGATCCCAACCAAAGAAGAATAAACCGACGAACGTTGATTCTAAGAAGAACGCCATCAGACCTTCGATTGCAAGAGGTGCACCGAAGATATCTCCAACATAGTGCGCGTAGTAAGACCAGTTAGTACCGAATTGGAACTCCATGGTCAAACCCGTTGCAACACCTAGGGCGAAGTTAATACCAAATAACTTACCCCAGAACTTAGTCATATCTTTATAAATTTGCTTGCCAGACAGCACATATACCGTTTCCATGATCGCAAGCAAAAACGCCATACCGAGCGTTAATGGCACGAACAGGAAGTGATACATTGCGGTTAAGGCAAACTGTAATCGTGACAGTTCGACAATATCAAACATCTTGACTCCTTGCTCCTAGCAGGAAGACACCGACTTGCGGCAACCCAGCTTCCAAATTATGTTTTTAGAAAGCCTCTTAACTACCAGCAAAAAATGCCTCAAAACAACAAATAATTAACAAAATTAAAAGAACAAACGTTACTATAATAATAGTACGCCTATCTTCACACACAATAAACTTCTTTTACGTGACTCAGATTTGAATTCTGAATTTACATCAATAATTATACTCTTTAATAGAAAATTGAGTATTTGATCGAGCACCAATTTAAGCAATTTATACAAATAAAGCTAGCTCCAATGAATTGATTTACGTCAATTTTTTTCGCATTGTTAATTGATTTGAGCTTCGGTCAATTAATAGTTATTTACTTGTTAATACGCTGTTATTGGTATTGATATAAATGTACTTAATTTTTTCAAAGATTAACAAAAAAATATAACCTTTGTATTAAGGACTCCAAAAAAGAATATTTAATTTATAATAGTATCTTATTTTAAAGTTATTATGAATTTTATTAATATACGAATCTAACTCAACTAAATGCCTATATTAGCTTAATTGATCCTCCCTAAAAGTTCTAAATTTGATGTGCCGCAATTTCACTATTTTTTGCATAAAGTGCGAACACCTCCCCACAATCTGATAGCGAATACCTTATTTAAGCTCGATGTCGCATTGCTACGCCAGTTGCTATCTTTTTTAAGTATAGACACTCTTTTACATAGCACCTTATAAGTGATGCAGAAATTATATTGGCTCTTGATGTGCTTTCCTGAGCTATAGACACAAAAAAACCCGTACTCAAAGGAATACGGGCTTTCGCCTCTTACGATTACTCGTTATCTAGGGGCTGTTTACTTGTTCAATAATGATTTAACAGCATCACCGATATCTGCAAGGCTACGAACTGTTTTCACGCCTGCCGCTTCTAATGCCGCAAATTTCTCATCTGCTGTACCTTTACCGCCCGCAATGATTGCACCAGCGTGCCCCATACGTTTACCTTTCGGTGCAGTCACACCCGCGATGTAACCGACAACAGGTTTAGTCACGTGCTCTTTAATATAAGCCGCGGCTTCTTCCTCTGCATTACCACCGATTTCACCGATCATAACGATAGCTTCAGTTTGTGGGTCAGCTTGGAATAATTTCAGGATATCAATAAAGTTTGAACCCGGAATTGGGTCACCACCGATACCAACACAGGTAGATTGACCTAAACCTGCATCTGTTGTTTGTTTAACCGCTTCATAGGTTAGCGTACCGGAACGGGAAACGATCCCCACTTTACCTGGCATATGGATGTGACCAGGTTGGATACCAATCTTACATTCACCTGGAGTGATAACGCCCGGACAGTTTGGACCAATCATACGAACGCCAGCTTCATCTAATTTCACTTTTACAGTCAGCATATCCAGCGTTGGGATACCTTCCGTAATAGTGATAATCAGTTTAATGCCTGCATCGATAGCTTCTAAGATAGAATCTTTACAAAATGGAGCTGGAACGTAGATAACTGAAGCCGTTGCGCCTGTAGCTTCAACCGCTTCACGCACGGTGTTAAATACTGGCAGACCTAAGTGAGTTGTGCCACCTTTACCCGGAGTCACACCACCAACCATTTGAGTTCCATAAGCAATTGCTTGTTCTGAGTGGAATGTACCTTGACCACCAGTGAAACCCTGGCAAATAACTTTGGTGTTTTTATCGATTAAAATAGACATTATTTAGCCTCCGCTGCTGCTACTGCTTTTTTAGCTGCGTCTGTCAGGCTGTTTGCAGCGATAATATTCAAGCCACTATCTGCCAGTTTCTTCGCACCTAACTCAGCATTGTTACCTTCTAAACGCACAACTACTGGTACATTTACACCCACTTCTTCAACTGCACCAATGATGCCGTCTGCAATCAGGTCACAGCGAACGATACCACCAAAGATGTTAACGAAAACCGCTTTCACGTTTTCATCAGAAAGAATGATTTTAAATGCTTCAGTGACACGCTCTTTTGTCGCGCCGCCGCCAACATCTAAGAAGTTTGCTGGTGCGCCACCGTGCAATTTAACGATGTCCATCGTCCCCATTGCGAGACCCGCACCGTTAACCATACAACCGATGTTGCCATCTAATGCAACGTAGTTCAGTTCCCACTGAGCCGCTTGTGCTTCACGAGCATCTTCTTGAGATTCGTCACGCAGTTCACGGATTTCAGGTTGGCGATATAATGCGTTGCTGTCGATACCCAATTTACCATCTAAGCACACTAAGTCGCCCGCAGTACTAATAACCAGAGGGTTGATTTCTGCTAATGCTAAATCGCGCTCAAGGAACAGTGTTGCCAGCCCCATGAAAATTTTTGCAAATTGACTAACTTGTTTGCCTGTTAAGCCTAATTTGAACGCTAATTCACGGCCTTGGAAAGGCATTGGACCCGTCAATGGGTCGATAATTGCTTTGTGGATCAGTTCTGGCGTTTCTTCAGCCACTTTCTCGATTTCCACGCCACCTTCCGTCGATGCCATGAAAACAACACGACGAGTGCTACGGTCTACAACTGCACCTAAATATAACTCTTTCGCAATGTCAGTCGCTGTTTCAACCAGAATTTGGTTAACTGGCTGACCATTCGCATCTGTTTGATAGGTAACTAAATTTTTACCTAACCAGTTTTCTGCAAAGGCTTTAACTTCGTTGATATCGCTAGTGACTTTAACGCCGCCAGCTTTACCACGTCCACCTGCGTGAACTTGGCATTTAATTACCCATGGGCCGTTGCCAATTTTTTTCGCAGCATCGACGGTTTCAGCGACTGATGAACAGGCATAACCTGTTGGTGCAGGCATCCCATAACGTGCAAACAACTGTTTTGCCTGGTACTCGTGTAAATTCATGATGTTCTATCCATAATTGAGTCTGAAGAGGCGTTTATTCGCCTCCTGCAATTGTTACTGATTTAGCAACCCGCAAGCGGGTTGCATCGGTTACTTCAGACCGGGCAGGTTATTCCCTGCCCTGTTATGTTGCTATACGTCCAGCAGTAAACGAGTTGGATCTTCCAGCATATCTTTGATAGCGACTAAGAAGCCGACTGACTCACTACCATCGATTAAACGATGATCATAAGACAGCGCTAAGTACATCATAGGAAGAATCTCTACCTTACCATTTACAGCCATCGGGCGGTCTTTAATGGCATGCATGCCTAAAATCGCGCTCTGTGGTGGGTTAATGATAGGTGTAGACATCAGAGAACCAAATACGCCACCATTAGTAATAGTGAAGTTACCGCCGGTTAAGTCTTCAACAGTTAATTTACCGTCACGACCTTTCACAGCCAGTTCTTTAATTTTCTTCTCAATATCAGCCATGCTCATTGCATCGACATCACGCAATACTGGGGTGACCAGACCACGAGGTGTGGATACTGCAATACTGATATCAAAGTAGTTATGATAAACCACATCGTCGCCATCAATAGACGCGTTCACTTCTGGATAGCGTTTCAGGGCTTCAACCGCAGCTTTCACATAGAAAGACATAAAGCCTAAACGTACACCATGACGTTTTTCGAATGCTTCGCCATATTGTTTACGTAAGTCTTTAATCGGTTGCATGTTGATTTCGTTAAACGTGGTCAACATCGCTGTGGTATTTTTCGCTTCTAACAAGCGCTCAGCAATACGTTTGCGCAAACGCGTCATTGGAACACGTTTTTCGCTACGATGTGCTAATGGAGCCTGTGGTGAAACAGGTGCAGATGCTGCTGGTGCCGCTGATTTGTTTGCAGACAAGTGTTTTTCAACATCTTCACGCGTTAAACGACCACCAACACCCGTGCCTTTAATATCCGCAGGGTTCAAGTCATGTTCTGCAATTAGGCGACGAATTGCTGGGCTCAGCGCATCGTTGCTTTCTGTTTCCAGACTTGCAGTTTGACGTTGTGCAGGCGTTGCTTGTTGTGGCTCTTTCACTTCAGCAGGAATACCCGTGCTATCACCTAAACGAATGCGACCTAACAGCTGTTTAGATAATACTGTTGCCCCTTCGTCTTCAACGATAGCTTCTAATACGCCCGCTTCGCTCGCTGGCACTTCCAGTACCACTTTATCTGTTTCGATCTCAACCAGAACTTCATCACGCTGAACACTGTCACCTGGTTTTTTATGCCATGTGGCAACCGTAGCATCTGCAACGGATTCAGGAAGATCGGGAACAAGAATTTCTACGCTACTCATTTTCTATCCTTTAATTATTCAATGTTCAAAGCGTCATTAACCAGAGCTTTTTGTTGCTCTAAGTGTACGGACGTATAGCCAACTGCTGGAGATGAAGAAGCAGCTCGACCTGCATAACGTAAAGTTGCCCCTGCTGGGATAGCTTCACGGAAATTATGTTGACTGCAATACCAAGCACCTTGGTTTAATGGCTCTTCTTGACACCATACAAAGTCTTTCACATGGTTAAATTGCGCCAACGCGTTTTGGATATCTTCGTGTGGGAACGGATACAGTTGTTCAATTCGCACGATAGCCACGTCAGTTTGTTCATTCTTACGACGTTGTTCTAACAAATCGTAATAGACCTTTCCTGAACACAGAATGACGCGTTTCACATTTTTCGGATTGATTTCATCGATTTCACCGATAACTGGTTCAAATGTTCCATTCGCCAGTTCTTCCATGCTAGACACCGCTAATGGGTGACGCAGCAGAGATTTTGGTGACATCACAATCAGAGGACGACGCATGCCTCGCAGGGCTTGACGACGTAACATGTGATAAACCTGAGCCGGTGTTGACGGCACACACACTTGCATATTTTGGTCAGCACACAGTTGCAGGTAACGTTCTAAACGTGCAGATGAGTGCTCTGGGCCTTGGCCTTCATAACCATGAGGCAGTAACATCACCAGTCCACACATACGACCCCATTTTTGCTCACCTGAGCTAATGAATTGGTCGATCACCACTTGGGCACAGTTAGCGAAGTCACCAAATTGTGCTTCCCAAATAGTCAGTGCACGTGGTTCGGTGGTTGCATAACCATATTCGAACGCTAATACCGCATTTTCAGTCAGAACAGAATCCCAAACGTTAAACACGCCTTGGCCGTTATGAATATTTTGCAGTGGAACGTAAACAGAACCGTTAGTTTGGTTGTGAATAACCGCATGGCGATGGAAGAAGGTTCCGCGTCCCGCGTCTTCACCTGATAAACGCACTGGGATGCCTTCATCAACCAAGGTTGCATACGCTAAAGTCTCCGCTGCCCCCCAGTCGAGTAATTTCTCACCTTTCGCCATCTCTGCGCGGTCAGCATAGATTTTCTCAACACGAGATTGGGCAACAACGCCTTCAGGGATAGTACTGACTTTTACTGCCAGATCTGTTAAGCGTTTGATATCAAATGTTGATTTGTAGGATGCATCCCATTCATGGTTCAAATACGGAGCCCATGTGTATGAGTTCAGCCCCATTTCACGGTACTCTTCAACCACACAGTCACCTGCATCTAATGCATCGCGGTACAGGTTAACCATTTCAGTCACATCATTCGCACTTAATACGTTCTCTGCGATTAAGCGGTCTGCGTAAATTTTACGCGGCGTTGGATGCTGTTTGATTTTTTGGTACATCACTGGCTGTGTTGCACTTGGCTCATCCGCTTCGTTATGGCCATGACGGCGGTAACACACTAAATCGATCATCACATCGCGTTTAAATGTATTACGGAAATCCAGCGCTAAACGTGTCACAAAAGCCACTGCTTCTGGATCGTCTGCATTCACGTGGAAAATTGGTGCCTGCACCATCTTCACGATGTCAGTACAGTATTCAGTTGAACGTGTGTCTTTTGGATTTGACGTGGTAAAACCAATTTGGTTATTAATCACGATACGTACGGTACCGCCCACCTCATAACCCCGTGCCTGGGACATGTTCAGTGTTTCTTGCACAACACCTTGACCAGTTACTGCTGAGTCACCGTGAATAGTGATTGGCAGAACCATGTTACTGCGACCTTCATCTAAACGGTCACGACGCGCACGCACAGAACCGATAACCACTGGGCTAACGATTTCAAGGTGTGATGGGTTAAACGCTAGCGCTAAGTGAACGCGTGAACCTGCGGTTTGAAAGTCAGAAGAGAAGCCTTGGTGATATTTAACGTCACCCGCACTAGAGTGATCTTTATGTTTACCTGCGAACTCATCAAATAATTCGCCCGGTTTTTTACCTAAGATATTAACCAGTACGTTTAAGCGACCACGGTGGGCCATACCCAGAACAACTTCACGGGTATCTTGTTTGCCTGCGTGGTGGATTAAGTCTTTCAGCATTGGGATCAGTGAATCACCACCTTCCAATGAGAAACGTTTTGCGCCCGGGAATTTTGCCCCAATGTAGCGCTCAAGACCTTCAGCTGCGGTTAACTCGGACAGGAAACGCTTTTTCTCTTCCGCCGAGAAAACTTTAGACACGTCTACAGACTCAAGACGTTGTTGGATCCAACGTTTTTCTTCTGTATTCGTGATGTGCATATATTCCGCACCGATTGAACCGCAGTAAATACGTTTCAGGTTGTCATATAGCTCGCTGAGTTTCATGGTTTCTTTGCCGATAGCAAATGAACCCACGTTGAAAGTTTCGTTGAAATCTTCTTTTGTTAAGTTATGGAACGCTGGGTCTAAATCTGGAACAGATTCACGTTTCCAAAGCCCTAACGGGTCAAGATTAGCATTTTGATGTCCGCGGAAGCGGAATGCATTTATTAAC
The DNA here is from genome assembly GCF_041075285.1 of Providencia rettgeri. Classification (NCBI taxonomy): domain Bacteria; kingdom Pseudomonadati; phylum Pseudomonadota; class Gammaproteobacteria; order Enterobacterales; family Morganellaceae; genus Providencia; species Providencia rettgeri. The sequence goes on from NZ_CP163512.1 coordinate 2,466,205, forward strand.
TGCAAAACTTTAACTTGTTTTGCGTCGATAGCTGGATCGCTAACAGAGGTATGATAACGTGTAGAGTCTTTTGCTAAGCGGCGGAAGTAATCGCGCGCTTGGGAGTGGAATTGCTCACCGCTAGTGCCGAGGGCTGCACCAGGTAGTTGCTCGAAAATGGCTTTCCACTCGGCATCTACAGAGTTAGGGTCAGTCAGATAATCTTCATAGAGCTGTTCTATATAAGTCTGGTTCGCGCCTGCCAGAAAGCTTGAATCCAGCCAGTCCTTCATTACGCCGTTCTGCATTGTGATCCCTTAAGCTTTAAAAGCTTTAGTTTTCGCCGTGGTTAACTAATCGCCGCATTTAAGCGACCTCGATAAAGGTTCTCTTGGACGTGCTTTATGCATGTTCTCTCTTTGGGAGGCCCTTTATCAGTAAGGGTTTCCCTTTTAAGGAACCTTTAAAAACTGGCTACGGTTTTTAAAGGCCCCTAAGATTACGCTTTCGTCTTCATCTTTTGCAGTTGGCTAATTTTTTTACTTTTTACTGTTACTTTCGTTACTTTCACTTTTTTGCGCTTTTGTTATTACAACGTTTTATTTAATGCTATTTTTTATTGATGACAATGTTACTTTCTGATCACCTTTATGGATATTTGGTTTTCGCGCTTTTGTGACCTTAAGCGCTATTTAAATCAAAATATTGAGTTTACTTTACGCTTTCTTTTTAACTTATGTTTTTATTTTGTGCTATTTTTACTTAGCCCGCAGTACCAAGGCACTGCGGGTTAAAGTTTAGCGATTAGGCACTGTGTTTTAGCAACATAGATTTAATATGACCGATAGCTTTTGTCGGATTTAGCCCTTTAGGGCATACATTGACACAATTCATGATGCTATGACAGCGGAAAACACTAAAAGCGTCGTTCAGATCATCTAATCGCGAATCGGTTTCTGTATCACGGCTATCAATCAAGAAGCGATACGCTGCTAACAGACCTGCCGGACCAATAAATTTGTCCGGATTCCACCAGAAAGATGGGCAAGAAGTCGAACAACATGCACACAAGATACACTCGTATAAACCATCGAGTTTTTCGCGTTGTGCAGGAGTTTGTAAATTCTCACGCGCAGGCGGATTCTTATTGTCATTAATCAGATATGGACGAATTTTCTCGTATTGGGTGTAGAACTGAGTCATGTCGATGATCAGGTCACGTATAACTGGCAGACCTGGTAATGGACGAATGACAATTTTCTTCCCACCACGAGTCAAAGCGGATAATGGCGTGATACATGCCAACCCGTTTTTACCGTTCATGTTCACACCGTCAGAACCGCATACCCCTTCACGACAAGAACGACGGAAGGATAATGTGGGATCTTGTTCTTTGATTTGGATTAACGCATCCAGCAACATCATGTCACGCCCTTCAGGAACGTCTAGCGTGTAATCTTGCATACGTGGTGCGTTGTCCACATCAGGATTGTAGCGATAAATCGAAAATTGTAATTTCATAGTTTATTTCTCCGCAACTGGATTAACACCACGCATTAGTAGGTACGAATTTTCGGTGGGAAGGCTTCACGCAGTTTTGGCTGCATGTTGACTTCACGACGCGTCATCGTTTCAGATTGCGGTAAATATAATGAGTGACATAACCAATTCGCATCATCACGATCTGGATAGTCAAAACGGCTATGGGCCCCACGACTTTCTGTACGGAAATTCGCTGCTTGCGCTGTTGCATAAGCGGTTTCCATCAGGTTATCCAGTTCTAAACATTCGATACGCTGCGTATTAAATTCTGTGGACGTATCATCAAGGCGTGCATTTTTCAGACGTTCACGGATCACTTTCAGCTCTTCTAAACCTTTCGCCATAGCATCACCTTCACGGAATACCGAGAAGTTATGCTGCATACAGGTTTGCAGTGCTTTACGAATTTCCGTTGGATCTTCGCCAGTACGTGCGTTTTCCCAACGATTAAAGCGCGTCATTGCCGCGTCAATGTCAGATTCAGAAGCATCACGCATAGAACCTTGTTCCATGATGGACTCTTTCAAATGCAGCCCCGCAGAACGACCAAATACCACTAAGTCGAGTAGTGAGTTACCCCCTAAACGGTTAGCGCCATGTACAGATACACACGCAATTTCCCCAACGGCAAACAGACCTGGGATCACTTCATCTTCGCCTTTTTCGTTATAGCGAATTGCTTGACCTGTCACTTTCGTTGGGATCCCCCCCATCATATAGTGACACGTTGGAATAACCGGAATAGGTTCTTTGATTGGGTCAACGTGAGCAAAGGTACGGGATAATTCAAGGATACCCGGTAAACGAGATTCCAGAACTTCTTTTCCTAAGTGATCCAGTTTCAGCTTAGCATGAGGCCCCCAAGGACCATCACAACCACGACCTTCACGGATTTCAATCATGATTGAACGTGCAACAACGTCACGACCTGCAAGGTCTTTGGCGTTTGGTGCATAACGTTCCATAAAGCGCTCGCCGTCTTTATTCAGCAAGTAACCACCTTCACCACGGCAACCTTCAGTGACCAGAACACCAGCCCCTGCAATCCCCGTCGGGTGGAATTGCCACATCTCCATATCTTGCAGAGGAACACCAGCACGTGCAGCCATACCCACGCCATCACCCGTATTGATATGGGCGTTAGTCGTTGATTGGTAAATACGGCCAGCTCCACCTGTTGCCAGAATGGTCGCTTTTGCTTTGAAGTAAACCAGCTCACCCGTTTCCATACAAATTGCAGTACAACCCACGATATCACCATCTTGATTTTTCACTAAATCAAGGGCATACCATTCAGAAAAAATTGTGGTGTGGTTTTTTAAGTTCTGCTGATACAGGGTATGTAATAGTGCGTGCCCAGTACGGTCAGCCGCAGCTGCGGTTCGTGCAGCTTGCTCACCACCGAAGTTTTTAGACTGGCCACCAAATGGACGTTGATAGATCCTTCCATCATCAAGGCGTGAGAATGGCAACCCCATATGTTCTAATTCAAGGATAGCTTCTGGCCCTGTTTTACACATATACTCAATAGCGTCTTGGTCACCGATATAGTCGGAGCCTTTAACTGTATCATACATGTGCCATTCCCAGTTATCCGGGTGCGTATTACCTAATGCTACCGTAATACCACCTTGTGCTGATACAGTATGAGAACGGGTTGGAAAGACTTTTGACAGCAGAGCACAAGATAAGCCCAACTGTGAAATTTGAAGTGCTGCGCGCATACCTGCACCACCAGCACCAATAACGATAGCGTCAAACTCTCTGATTGGCAGATTCATTTTATGCACCCCACACAACAATTGTTCCGTAAATTAAATAAGCCAACAGACCTACAATGATAGCCAATTGCAACACTAAGCGAATTGCCAGCGGCTTAACATAGTCAGTCAGCACTTGCCACATGCCAATCCACGCATGCACAAGGATCGAGAACAAGGTGAGGATGGTGAATACTTTCGTCACAGAAGAGGCAAAGAAACCACGCCAGACTTCATAGGTAATGTCGTTAATTGCAACAAAACCAACAACATACAGTACGTAGAGTGCGATAATTATCGCCGAGCCACGAATTAACAGCCAGTCCTGAATACCAGTACGGCCTAAAGCTGATGCATTACTTACCATACTAAGATCCCCGCCAGAATTGCCAGAATTACGGTAATAACAAATGTAATTTTTGCAGATGAGTTACCAGCAGCAAGGGTTTCATCAACACAGCCGAAATCCATTAACATATGACGAATACCACCACAAATGTGGTAAGCCAATGCAGTCAGGATGCCCCAAAGAATGAACTTAGCAAAAAAGCCAGTCATTATTTCAGACGCGTATTGAAAACCTTCTGGAGAGGAGAGAGATGTCCCTAACAACCAAAGCAGAATACCAACTGCGATGAGAGTAATGACGCCAGAGACACGGTGCAAGATCGAAGATATTGCAGTGATCGGGAAGTGGATCGTCTGCAAATCAAGGTTGACAGGTCTTTGTTTTTTCACAATTTTGCCCACACAGCTCTTTATTATTTTCCATCCTCCGGACCTGGGGTGGAAATCAGACAGCGACAGGGGTACAAAATGCAACTTAACACAAACTCTAATCCATCATGTTTAAATAAAGTTGCATACTGATCACGCTGGGAACTCCTACTACAGGGTAATCCGGAGACCTGCTGCTAGTATAAAGTCTTCACAATGCCATTACAATTCCCACACAAAATGTTTGGGGACATTTAGCCCGAACAGTGAGAAGGATCACGATTTAAACATTTTATATAAATGTGCTTATCTTATTTGACAATGATTCAACATTTATCTTACATATAGGTCTGGCAGAATTATCTTAACGGTGTGGTTGACGCTTCACTGTAAAAATAAAAAAACGTGAATGTTACAATGTTAGATACTCCACAATTTGAACTATGATGGGTATTAATAACAAAAGTTATGAAAGTTGTTCCTCTTACCACAAATAATGATATTGTAGGGAAAACAACAAAAAGAACATAACATCTACACACTCATAAACAACCTAATTACATTGTCGTCGGTCGTCAGATTTCAGGTTTTATGTGATAGCGAGCTGATTTCCAAAGCATACCGGTGGAACAATGCACAAAGACACAGTATAACGCTGAGTTTCTGGGTTGTTGGGTGTCGATTATCAAGCGCTAAGGAGACCATAAATGGCTGATAACAAAGCTAAGCTAATGACGAGTAGTGCGGGTGATATTGAACTCGATATTTTAAGCCCGACAATTGGTCAAGACGTTATCGATGTCCGAACTTTAGGTTCAAAAGGGTTCTTTACCTACGACCCTGGTTTTACTTCTACTGCATCCTGTGAATCAAAAATCACCTACATCGACGGTGAAAAAGGCGTACTACTGCACCGTGGTTTCCCTATTGACCAACTCGCTACCGAAGCCTCTTACCTCGAAGTCTGTTATATCCTGCTGTACGGTGAAGCTCCAACTCAAGAACAATACGACGTATTTAAAAATACAGTGACTCGCCATACCATGATCCATGAGCAAATTACTCGCATGCTTAATGGTTTCCGCCGTGACTCACACCCAATGGCGGTATTATGCGGCGTAACAGGTGCACTGGCAGCGTTCTATCACGATGCATTGGATGTTAACAATCCACGCCACCGTGAAATTACCGCTTATCGCTTGCTGTCCAAAATGCCAACCGTTGCAGCAATGTGTTATAAATATTCTATTGGCCAACCGTTTGTTTATCCACGTAATGATTTGTCATACGCGGGTAACTTCTTGTACATGATGTTCTCTACTCCATGTGAAGAATATACGGTAAACCCAGTCCTTGAACGTGCAATGGATCGTATTTTAATTTTGCACGCTGACCATGAACAAAATGCATCAACCTCAACCGTTCGTACAGCAGGCTCTTCAGGTGCCAACCCATTTGCTTGTATCGCAGCAGGTATCGCTTCACTGTGGGGACCTGCCCACGGTGGTGCTAACGAAGCTTGCTTGCGCATGCTTGAGGAAATTCAAACTGTTGAGCACATTCCTGAATTTATCGAACGTGCGAAAGACAAAAATGACTCTTTCCGCCTGATGGGCTTTGGTCACCGCGTCTATAAAAACCACGATCCACGCGCCACCGTAATGCGTGAAACTTGCCACGAAGTTCTAAACGAACTTGGCTTGAACGATAGCTTACTGGAAGTCGCTATGGAGTTGGAGCGTATCGCACTGAACGACCCGTACTTCATTGAGAAGAAACTGTACCCGAACGTTGACTTCTACTCAGGTATCATACTGAAAGCGATGGGGATCCCATCTTCAATGTTCACGGTGATTTTCGCCATTGCGCGTACCATAGGTTGGATTGCGCACTGGAACGAAATGCACGATGACGGCTTAAAAATTGCACGTCCTCGTCAGCTGTATACCGGTTATGACAAACGTGAATTCAACTCTGCATTAACAAAAAAATAATATTTCGTTAAGTTCAAACCCTACGTTAATTAAGACCTTGATTTTTCAAGGTCTTTTCTGTTTATCTAATCCTCTACTGTTGATACTCTCTTGGCGTCATTCCGCTCATTTTACGAAAAAAACTAATAAAGGCGCTATCACTAGTCAGGCCAAGCTCTTGAGTAATAAAGTAATATGGTTTTCCTTGAGCCAATAATTCAACCGCTTTCATAAACCGCCATTGCTGTCGCCATGTTTGATACGTCATGCCTGTCTCTTTCAAAAAAATACGGGTGATCGTCTTTTCGCTAGCGCCAATATTTTGAGCAAGTTGATTCAAATTTGGGGGTAATTGTTCGATATCGAGGCGATTAAAGCGCCTATCTTGCGGTAAAGAAAGTAACGTCGGCTCGGTTGTGGCAGCTTGCAGCTCATCAATAAAAACAGGTAGTAAATTTGCGAGCCTTCCCTTTTGCCAATCGCTATCAAATGGTGCGATGGCTATCCGCTCTAATAACTCCCTTAACAACGGTGAAATACTCAAAATCACCACGTCATCCCCCACTTTTTCGGCATATTTTTCACTTAAATAAATAGACCGATAGCCCACCGAGGCGCGCATTTGTGCGCGATGGCGAACAAAAGGAGGGATCCACGCCACCCTGCCGGGAGGTAACAGTGATAGACGGTTATCTAGGGAGATGCGAATACATCCCTGCTGAGTAAACAGCAGTTGCCCCATTTCATGCATGTGGGTTCCTGAATCATGCTGCCCCATCTGTGCCGCAATCCCCAAAACTGGAGATTGATACCAATGAGTTTGAAACTCATCCGTTTGATTTAACCACGCCATAAATGTCTCTTTTTTGATATTTATAGTCTTTATTATAGTAATAAGACATTAAAATTATCACTAAACTGCTCACCATTGAAAGGTTAGACCATTATTTTTTTATTACTCAGGGCAGGAAAATGCATATCAAACCCTCTCTTTCATTATGGCTAGCGGTGGCCTTAATGATGTTCCCACAAATTGTGGAAACCATCTACAGCCCAGCATTGACTGACATTGCGAGCGCTTTTTCAGTCAATGCGGAACAAGCCTCACAAACCCTTTCGCTCTATTTCTTTGCATTTGCATTGGGCGTGGTGTTTTGGGGAAGAGCATGTGACACCCTAGGCCGTCGTCCAACAATTTTAGCGGGCCTGTTAGTTTATGGAATAGCCGCGATAGGGGCTTTATTTATTGATCAATTTTACGGGCTACTGCTGCTGCGAATGTTAGCCGCTTTTGGTGCCGCAGTCGGCTCTATTGGTACACAGACGGTAATGCGCGATAGCTATCAAGGCCATGAATTAGCGAAAGTTTTCTCAATTATGGGCATTGCATTAGCCATTAGCCCTGCATTAGGTATGTTATCTGGTGCTGGGCTAGCCAGTTTGGCGGGTTATCGTGGTGTTTTTACTGGTTTAGCGATTTTAGCCATCGTACTTTTACTGTGGTCAATGTATCGTTTACCGGAAACTCGCCCTGAAAATGTGACTAAAGTCCCATTTATGGAGACATTTTTACGGATGATCACCGATAAAGAAATTATGAGAAATGTGATCCTAATAGCATTTTTCAACATTAATTTATTTAGCTATTATCAGCTGGCACCTTTCAGTTTTGAACAATTAATGCTCACCCAACAACAATTTGGTCTTACAGGGATTTTATTAGCTCTTGGCGTGGGATTAGGTTCGATGATTAACCGCTATTTATTGGCTAAAAAACACACATCCGAGCAACTTGTTAAGCTATCGAGTGCTATTTCTGTTGTTAGTGGCTGTATAGTTTTTGTTCTGATGGATTCTATTTGGTTCGTTTTACCCGTAATTGGCATCGTTATTGGCTACGGAATTGCGATACCGAACATCCTTGCCCATGCATTAAATCGCTATAGCGATAGAAAAGGCACGGCTGGCGCAATCTTGGGTTTACTCTATTACATAGGGTTAGCCATTGGGTTAATGGTCGCAGGTTGGAGTCAGCACTTAGGTTTAGTGCTGACTATCTCAAGTTTGCTTCTGCTTCTTGCGTCATTACGCTATCGCATTGATACAAATTAAGTTTTTATTTTACTATTCACAAATCATTTTCTAAATAGTTCGCGTTGTGGCTAGGCGGCAAATAAGGATAGCTTGGGGAGCATACACCAGTATGTGACTGGGGATTTGCGAGTGAAGGCAACACCACCACAGCTCGAAATATGACAAAAACTTAATTCTCTAAATAGTTCGCGTTGTGGCTAGGCAGCAAATAAGGATAGCTTGGGGAGCATACACCAGTATATGACTGGGGATTTGCGAGTGAAGCCAACACCACCACAGCTCGCAATATGACAAAAACTTAATTCTCTAAATAGTTCGCGTTGTGGCTAGGCGGCAAATGAAGATAGCTTGTGGAGCATACACCAGTATGTGACTGGGGATTTGCGAGTGAAGCCAACACCGCCACAGCTCGAAATATGACAAAAACTTAATTCTCTAAATAGTTCGCGTTGTGGCTAGGTGGCAAATAAGGATAGCTTGGGGAGCATACACCAGTATGTGACTGGGGATTTGCGAGTGAAGCCAACACCGCCACAGCTCGAAATATGACAAAAACTTAATTCTCTAAATAGTTCGAGTTGTGGCTAGGCGGCAAATGAGGATAGCTTGGGGAGCATACACTAGTATGTGACCCAAGTATCCGAGTGAAGCCAACACCACCACAGCTCGAAATATGACAAAAACTTAATTCTCTAAATAGTTCGAGTTGTGGCAAGGCGGCAAGTGAGGATAGCTTGGGGAGCATACACTAGTATGTGACCCAAGTATCCGAGTGAAGCCAACACCGCCACAGCTCGAAATATGACAAAAACTTAATTCTCTAAATAGTTCGAGTTGTGGCAAGGCGGCAAGTGAGGATAGCTTGGGGAGCATACACTAGTATGTGACCCAAGTATCCGAGTGAAGCCAACACCGCCACAGCTCGAAATATGACGAGAATTTAGGCTGGATTATCAATATCGATAAACTCGGCATCTAACCCCTGCTCATCGACTAACCACTTAGTTAGTGCTTTAATCCCATAACGCTCCGTTGCGTGGTGACCTGCACTGTAGAAATGGATCCCCATCTCCCTTGCTATATGGATTGTTTGTTCTGAAACTTCCCCTGTTACAAAAGCATCTACACCAAATTCAGCAGCTTGCAGAATGAAGCCTTGCCCGCCCCCTGTGCACCAAGCAATTTGGCGAATTTCTTCTTTCGCATTATCGCCACAGTGCAGGACTTTACGACCTAAGCGTGTTTCTAAACGCTCGGTTAATTCAGTTGGGGTTATTGGCTGATCAAAAAAACCAAATGGCATTAATGGGTCAATTTGACCATTTATTTGCACGCCCATGATATAAGCGAGCTGAGTGTTGTTACCTAATTGATGATGAGCATCTAAAGGAAGGTGATAACCATAAAGATTAATATCATTGGCTAATAAAGTTTTTAAGCGATTCTTTTTCATGCCTTTAATCAGGACTGGCTCATTTTTCCAAAAATAGCCATGATGAACAATCACCGCATCCGCTTTTTTCTCAACGGCGACATCTAACAACGCTTGGCAGGCCGTGACACCCGTGATAATTTTATGCACATGGGGACGTCCCTCAACTTGCAATCCATTTGGTGCAAAATCTTGAAACTCATTGACCTTGAGCTCATCGTTAATGATTTCTTCTAATCTTAAGTTATGCATTATGTTGTCCTTTTGACTGCACAGCGAATCTATAACACCATTTTGAATGTAATTTGCTGATAATCAATAAGCATAAACGGAAACCCCATTTTTTTGTGTTAGTTGAAGCCCATCATTTGAAAAGAAATAAGAGAAATAAAAAACAAAACCCCCACAATAAACAATTGCAGGGGTTGTCATTTTAAGACTTAACACACTGGATTAGCGATGGCTTTCAAGTGTTGTCTCTGAACGTTCTAACCACACAGGTTTGTCACTTGTTTTCGACCAAACTTTGTTTAAGTAACTGTAATATTTAGCTCTTTTTGGATGAAAAACCATAACCGGAAACGCAATAATGCCAGCTGTTACAGCGGCAGTGCGGCGTGCAATTACCTGATTACGGGAATATTCGCGGTATGTGGACATCGATATCCTCCTTCAGTTGCCACTTTATTTGTCGATCCCAGCATTGCTCTAAAAAACTCCCCAAGTACAACCATTTCGCAGAGCGACTAAAACCGAACAGATAATATGAGTATTTATTGACTACACATAGAATAACGCAAATTGTGTAATAAAACTACTCATCTGACCACTAAAATTAAAATATTACAGATAACTTCTTATTATTCTGTATTTTTATTACAAAATTTAACCAAAAACCGTTTTAAACAAACATTTTTGCAACAACCAAGCAACAAACTATATTTTAAGTATTGGTACTTAACCCTTAAAAGAGGGCAACTTTCCCCCCAGCGAAATAGCTATTTTTATACTTTTTTTACACCCAGCCTTATTTTTTTATCAGCTTCTTTACAACGAACGCCCTAAGCTCATCTCATGGAAATAATAAGGAGAAAATACTGTGTCATTACTTTCCATTTTTGGGGCAGTTCTCGTTGTTCTACTGCTGGTTTATCTGATTTACGCCCTGCTTAACGCGGAGGATTTCTGATATGGCCACCACATCATTTTTGCTGATTGGCAGCTTTCTTCTGGTCTTGATCATATTCGCTAAACCACTAGGTAATGGGATTACACGACTCATTGACGGAGATATCCCTCGTCGCTTAGCAGCAAGTGAATCATTACTTTGGCGCTTAGCTGGCGTTAAACAGCCTGGGAGAGAGGCTGCCGAAATGAATTGGCTGCAATATGCGTTAGCCATTATTTTATTTAATGTGCTTGGCTTTATTATCCTGTTCGCTATTTTGGTGTTTCAGGGCCACTTGCCACTCAATCCACAACACTTTGCGGGGATGAGCTGGGATTTAGCCTTTAATACCGCGATAAGCTTTGTGGCAAACACGAACTGGCAATCCTACAGCGGTGAAAACACGCTGAGTTATTTAAGCCAAATGGCTGGTTTAACCGTGCAAAATTTCCTCTCTGCCTCAACAGGTATCGCCGTCGCTTTTGCCTTGATCCGTGCCTTTTCTCGTCATGGCAGTAAAACACTGGGTAACGCATGGGTGGATATTTACCGCATTACCTTCTATTTATTGTTTCCCCTCGCCATTGTTTTCGCCTTATTTTTTGTCAGCCAAGGGGTGATCCAAAACTTTTCTGACTACCTCTTAGTCGATAATTTAGATAACACGACACAGCTGTTACCTATGGGCCCAGTGGCATCCCAAGAAGCGATCAAATTACTAGGAACCAATGGCGGTGGTTTCTTTGGAGCAAACTCTTCTCATCCGTTTGAAAACCCCACCGCACTGAGTAATTTTGTCCAAATGCTGGCGATATTTTTAATTCCTACTGCTTTGTGTTTCGCCTTCGGCCGTTCTGTGGGGGATAACAAACAAGGACATACCTTGTTGTGGGTTATGGGGATTATTTTTGTGATCGCCGCGATTGTGGTTATTAAAGCAGAATATGTGGGCAATCCATTTTTAAGTGAGCTACACGCCAATAGCAACGCCAATATGGAGGGTAAAGAAAGCCGCTTTGGTATTCTTTCTTCTGCTTTATATGCCGTTGTCACAACAGCAGCCTCATGTGGTGCCGTCAATGCCATGCACGACTCCTATACTGCGCTCGGTGGTATGGTACCAATGTGGTTAATGCAAATTGGTGAAGTCATTTTCGGCGGTGTCGGTTCTGGGTTGTACGGAATGTTATTGTTTGTCCTACTCGCGGTCTTCCTTGCCGGGCTGATGATTGGTCGTACCCCAGAATACTTAGGTAAAAAAATTGAAGTGCGTGAAATGAAGATGGTCGCACTCGCAATTTTAGTAACCCCTACCTTAGTGTTAGTTGGTACAACGATAGCATTAATGACCGATGCAGGACGTGCCGGTATTTTAAACCCAGGCGCACATGGCTTTAGTGAAGTGTTATACGCATTTTCATCCGCTGCTAATAACAATGGCAGTGCTTTTGCAGGATTAAGTGCCAATACCCCGTTCTATAATGTGCTACTCGCTATCGCTATGTTTGCTGGTCGCTTTGGGGTTATCTTGCCTGTCCTCGCTATCGCAGGTTCTATGGCACTCAAAAAATCTCAAGCACAGAGTCAAGCAACATTGCCGACTTCAGGTCCACTCTTTATTGGCTTATTAATCTTTACTGTCCTCCTTATTGGTGCACTGACTTTTGTTCCTGCTCTGGCATTAGGTCCAATTGCGGAGCAGTTGCAAATAGGTTTTGCGGGATAATCAGGGGAAAAAAATGAAAAAGCAAAAAACACCTTTATTCGATAAAAAATTAATCAAACAATCTATTTTTGATGCTGCCAAAAAATGTACCCCCCAAGCACAATGGCGTAATCCTGTCATGTTTGTGGTATATGTCGGCAGCCTGATAACGACCTTACTATGGGCAGCCATGGCGACAGGTTTGACTGACGGAAGCGCGTGGTTTAGCGCAGTGGTCACCCTGTGGTTATGGTTTACTGTGCTATTCGCCAATTTTGCTGAAGCACTGGCCGAAGGACGCAGTAAAGCCCAAGCTCAGAGTTTAAAAGGCGTAAAACAGCAAAGTAATGCCACACGCCTTACCGCTGCATCGTTGGAAGCAAGTCAAGAAACTGTCAGCTCTGATCAATTGCGCAAGGGGGATATTGTGCTGATCCGTGCAGGTGAAACCATCCCTTGCGATGGAGAAGTCCTTGAGGGGGGCGCATCTGTGGATGAAAGTGCGATCACCGGGGAATCGGCGCCAGTGATCCGCGAGTCAGGCGGTGACTTTTCCTCCGTCACAGGAGGCACTCGCGTACTGTCTGACTGGCTGATTGTTGAATGTACCGTAAACCCCGGGGAAACTTTCCTAGACCGCATGATCTCCATGGTGGAAGGTGCGCAACGCCGCAAAACACCAAATGAAATCGCCTTGACCATTTTGTTAACCGCGTTAACCATTATCTTTGTACTCGTTTGTGCAACTTTGTATCCATTTACTGTTTTTGCCGCAGAGTACGCTGGTGCTGGCAGTGCAGTTTCTCTATTAGTGCTGATCGCATTATTAATTTGCTTGATCCCAACGACTATTGGCGGGTTGCTCTCGTCCATCGGTGTGGCTGGCATGAGCCGTATGTTAGGGGCAAATGTGATAGCCACCAGCGGGCGTGCTGTTGAAGCTGCTGGGGATGTGGATGTTTTATTACTCGATAAAACGGGCACTATCACGCTCGGAAATCGCCAAGCTTCTGAGTTTCTGCCTGTAACAGGTATCACCGAGGAGCAACTGGCAGATGCGGCGCAACTCTCTTCTCTCGCCGATGAAACCCCTGAAGGCCGTAGTATTGTGGTGCTCGCAAAACAAAAATTCAATTTACGCGAGAGAGATATTCACGGAATGAATGCGACTTTCGTCCCCTTTTCCGCGATGACTCGCATGAGCGGCGTTAACGTTGGAGAACGAATGATCCGCAAAGGCTCTGCTGATGCTATTCGTCGCTATGTTGAAGCTAATCATCAAAAATTCCCTGAGGAAGCCGACAAATTAGTGGAAAAAGTGGCCCATTTAGGTGGCACACCACTAGTGGTCGTTGATGACCAAACGGTTCTTGGTGTTGTTGCACTAAAAGACATCGTCAAAGGCGGAATGAAAGAACGGTTTGCCCAAATGCGCAGTATGGGGATCAAAACCGTGATGATCACGGGTGACAACCACTTAACAGCGGCAGCTATTGCGGCAGAAGCCGGCGTTGATGATTTCCTTGCTGAGGCAACCCCCGAAGCGAAACTCGCCTTGATCCGCCAATACCAATCAGAAGGCAGATTAGTTGCCATGACCGGTGACGGAACAAATGATGCCCCCGCACTCGCTCAAGCCGATGTTGCTGTCGCCATGAACTCGGGGACTCAAGCCGCGAAAGAAGCGGGGAATATGGTGGATTTAGACTCAAACCCAACCAAACTCATTGAAGTTGTACACATTGGTAAACAAATGCTGATGACCCGTGGTTCACTGACGACTTTCAGTATCGCAAATGACATCGCCAAATACTTTGCCATTATCCCCGCCGCCTTTGCTGTGACATGGCCGCAACTAAATGCATTAAATGTCATGCAGTTGCATTCACCTGCATCGGCCTTGCTCTCTGCGGTGATCTTCAACGCTCTGATTATTGTCTTTTTGATCCCACTGGCGCTCAAAGGTGTAAATTACCGCCCAATGAGCTCCCAATCACTTTTGCAACGCAACTTAGGCTTATACGGCTTAGGAGGCTTGCTTGTGCCATTCGTGGGGATCAAATTGATCGATATGTTTATTAGCTTGTTTGGTATTTAAGGATTCAATTATGAACATGATCCGTTCATCTATTATCATGTTATTGGTATTAACCCTTTTAACAGGAATAGCCTACCCCCTGATCGTGACTGGGCTTGCGAATGTCTTTTTCCCATGGCAGGCAAAAGGCTCTTTAATCACACTCGATGAGCATATTGTTGGTTCCAAATTGATTGGGCAAAATGTACAAAGTGAAGGGTACTTCCATGGTCGCCCTTCCGCCACCGCAGAAATGGCATACAACCCACTTGCGTCAGGAGGTAGCAATCTTGCGGTGAGTAACCCCTTGTTACAACAAACGATGGCGGAACGTAGTAAACTACTGCGTGCTCAGAACCCAGAAGCCGGTAATGCTATTCCTGTCGATCTACTGACGGCTTCTGCCAGCGGGCTTGATCCAAATATTTCGGTTGATGCCGCTATTTACCAAGCACCGCGCATTGCGAAGAACAGACAAATTCCATTAGAGGCCGTAAAATCATTAATTACGGCACAAACCGAAACGGCATTATTGCCCTTTTTAGGCGAACCTATTGTGAATGTGCTACAACTGAATTTGGCACTTGATGAATATATGCAGCAAAAAAATAGCCAACGTTGATAAGGTGAGTTATGAAAAATCAGGAACCTGCTCGCCCAAACCCGGATGACTTATTGGTAAAAGCCAATGAAGATGGCAGAGGTAAATTAAAGATCTTTTTCGGCGCCTGTGCTGGCGTCGGGAAAACCTATGCCATGTTACAAGAAGCTCAACGCTTACGCTCACAAGGGTTAGACGTTCTTATCGGGGTGGTGGAAACCCATGAGCGGGAAGAAACCGCAGCATTATTGGACGGGCTTTCCGTGTTGCCGCAGAGAAAATTACAGCATCGAGGTCGCCGCTTAAATGCGTTTGATATTGATGCAGCAATCGCGAGACACCCTGCGATTATACTCATGGATGAATTAGCATTTAGTAACCCAACAGGTAGCCGGCACCCAAAACGCTGGCAAGATGTTGAAGAGTTATTAGATGCAGGCATTGATGTGCTCACTACCATTAACGTTCAACATATTGAAAGTTTGAATGATATTGTGGGAAGTATTACGGGTATTCGTGTTCGTGAAACGGTGCCTGATCATATTTTTGACGCTGCTGATGAAGTGGTATTAGTCGACTTACCCCCTGACGATTTACGCCAACGCCTTAAAGAAGGCAAAGTGTATATTCCAGGACAAGCTGAACGCGCCATTGAGCATTTTTTCCGTAAAGGGAATTTAATCGCATTACGTGAACTAGCCTTACGCCGCACCGCAGATCGTGTTGATGAGCAAATGCGAGAGTTCCGTGACGGTAAAGGGGAAGCCCCGGTTTGGCACACTCGTGATGGGCTTCTATTATGCATCGGCCATAATATGGGTAATGAAAAACTGGTGCGCGCTGCCGCCCGTCTTGCCGCAAAATTGGCTAGTGTGTGGCATGCGGTTTATGTCGAAACGCCAACACTCCACAAACTCCCTGAAGCCCAACGCCGTGCGGTATTAAAAGCACTGCGCCTTGCTCAAGATTTAGGTGCAGAAACTGCCACTTTATCCGACTCTTCGGAAGAAAAAGCCATTCTCCGTTATGCACGGGAACATAATTTAGGCAAGATATTGATTGGTCGCCGCGATAAGCACCGTAAATGGCCAAAATTCAATTTCCGCCCCGGCTTTGCTGAACGTTTAGGTAAATTAGGTCCTGATCTTGATTTAGTCATTGTTGCTCTTGAAGAAAAAAGTGATTGGGATAAAGAACCCGAAAGAAAGCCCTTTTCTGAAAAATGGCGCTCTGATTTAAACGGCTACTTGATGGCTATCGTGATGTGCGCAGCTATCACCTTATTTTCAAGAACATTTTTACTCGCTCTAGACAAAGCTAACCTTGTAACACTGTACCTACTGGGCGTGGTACTTATTGCGCTCTTTTATGGTCGCCGCCCATCTATTTTTGCCGCCCTCATTAATGTTATTAGCTTTGACCTGTTTTTTGTCCAACCCCATTTCTCCCTTGCTATCATGGACATGCAGTACTTAGTGACTTTTACGGTGATGTTAATTGTCGGTGTCGTTGTGGGGAACCTCACCGCCGGTATGCGCTATCAGGCGCGCATTGCACGCTATCGGGAACAACGAACTCGCCATTTGTACGAAATGACAAAAGAATTAGGGCAAGCGCTCAATACAGAAGATATTGGTAAAACAGGCTATCATTTTCTTAATAACGCCTTTCAAGCCAAAAGCTGTTTATTAATCCCCGATGAAAATGGCGATTTATTGCCACTGTTATGTGATGGTCACACGCCCATGCAAATTGATAAAGCCATTGCCAAATGGAGTTTTGATAAACGCCAGCCCGCTGGTGCAGGGACGGATACCCTGCCGAGCGTACCTTATCAATTACAACCGATCACAACCACAGACCAAACCTTAGCGGTATTAGCCATTGAACCGCGCAACTTACGCCAACTGATGATCCCTGAACAACAACGCATGCTGCAAACCTTTACAGGGTTGATCGCGAGTGCCCTTTCGCGCTTAGCACTGACAAAACAAGCAGAATCCGCCAAATTAGATATTGAACGGGAGCAGCTACGTAATTCGCTACTGGCGGCACTTTCTCACGACCTAAAAACGCCACTTACCGTTTTATTTGGTCAAACAGAAATCTTGATGCTGAATTTATCCGCAGAAAACTCACCACTGACGGAGCAAGTTAACCAAATGCGACAACAAGTGCTGAGTACTTCGCGTTTAGTGAATAATTTACTCGACATGGCACGTTTGCAATCGGGCAGCATCCAACCCAATCTTGAATGGGAATCCGTGCAAGAAATAGCCAGTAGCGCCATCAGAACATTGGATTACACGTTACACAGTCACCCATTGGAAATTAATATTCCTGCTGATTTGCTATTATATTGTGATGCAATGTTGATTGAGCGAGTATTCATTAATTTATTGGAAAATGCTGTAAAATATAGCCATAAAGATACGCCGATTGGTATTAATGGTCATATTGAAGGGCAGAAAATTCATATTGAAGTCTGGGATGCCAGCAATGCTATTCCGGATGGGCAGGAAAAAACGATTTTTGATAAATTTTCCCGAGCACAAAAAGAATCAGCGATCCCTGGTGTTGGCCTTGGTCTTGCCATCTGCCGTGCTATTATTCAATTACATGACGGGGAAATTTGGGCACAAAATAATAATAAAGGTGGAGCTAGCTTTCACTTTGTTTTACCTTTAAAACAACTCCCTGATATTGAAGCTGAAGTTTAGGAGATAATACCCCATTGTGAGCAGCCATCAAATCCTGATTGTGGAAGATGAAAAAGAAATTCGCCGCTTTGTCCGACTCGCATTGGAGGGAGAGGGCTGGAAAGTCTTTGAAGCTGAAAATTGCCAACGGGGTTTGATTGAAGCGGGTACAAGGCAGCCCGATTTACTTATTTTAGACCTCGGGCTACCTGATGGTGATGGCCTTGATTTAATTCGTGATTTACGTAAATGGAGCAGTATACCGATTATTGTGTTATCTGCCCGTGAAGAAGAATCACAAAAGGTTGCCGCTCTTGATGCAGGTGCTGATGATTATTTAACTAAACCTTTTGGTATCAGTGAATTGCTAGCCCGTGTCCGCGTTGCCTTGCGCCGTTTTGGCAAAGCGACACAAGAAAACTCGCTATTTCAATTTGGTGATATAACTGTCGATTTTATTAACCGAATTGTCACTAAGCAAAGCGAAGAGTTACACCTTACCCCTATTGAGTTTCGCTTACTCAGCGAATTAGTTGCCAATAGTGGTAAGGTATTGACTCAGCGACATTTATTATTGCAGGTGTGGGGGCCTAGTTACATTGAGCACAACCATTATTTGCGAATTTATATGGGGCATTTACGGCAAAAACTGGAAAATGACCCTACCCGCCCCATCCATCTATTAACAGAAACGGGCATTGGCTATCGGTTTATGCCATAAACCATTTTGCCACCCTATTCTCAGAATCTTTCCGTTAGTTTAAAACCCTTGGCTGGCTATAATTTCTCCCTTATTTTCTATGGAGAGAAATTCGTGCAATCATTAACAGCTCAGCTATCCAAACGTTTTGCATCTGTATTAGTCCTTTTTTTAGGGATTTTTGTCACAACCCAAGCCCTTGCTTTAAGCCCAGAAGAAAAAACTCGCACCGAGTCTTTACTGGTAGAACTGGGTAAGCAACAAAAGCTGGTATTTATGCGTAATGGCACAGAGCACAGTGCAGCCGATGCAGAAGCCCATTTACGCTTAAAATTACGTAAAACAGAAAAACGCCTAAACACCACCGAACAATTTATTGACAATGTGGCCTCAAAATCCTCCATTACAGGGGAGGTATACCAAGTTAAAGATGCTCAAGGAAATGTCTTTTCTGCCAATCAATATTTACATGATTTATTAAAAGAAAAAGTAGATAACAAGCCTGAATAAGTTTTGTCATATTCCATAAAAAAGCCGACATTTGATATGTCGGCTTTTTTGTCTTTCTCTTTTTGGCTTTAAGCAGCATCGGGTCTCTAGAGATTTACTCAAAGCCATCCTCTAAATCATTTGTATTGTAGGAAAGCGGCAAATCCACTAGCCCCTAGAGGCATACATTAAGTCTGTGACTTGGGCTAGTGGGTGAAGCCAACGCACCTACAGGGCGAAAGATGACGAGGATTTTAGTTTGACTCGATTTTCGCCCAAGTGTCTCTCAACCCAACAGTCCGGTTAAATACCAGATGTTCTGGAGTGCTTAACTTATTATCTGCACAAAAATACCCTTCACGCTCAAACTGATAGGCTTTCTCGGCAACCGCGTCTTTCAAGCTTGGCTCCACAAAACCTTGGCGGATCACTAACGATTCTGGGTTAATTACCGATAAGAAATCCTCTTCTGCCCCCGGATTTGGAACAGTAAACAGACGATCATACAGGCGAATTTCCGCTGGCAGTGCATGTTGTACGCTCACCCAGTGAATAACACCTTTGACTTTACGACCATCCGCAGGATCTTTGTTCAATGTGTCCGCATCATAAGTACAGAAAATGGTTGTGATGTTGCCATCCGCATCTTTTTCCACACGCTCAGCTTTAATGATATAAGCATTACGTAAACGCACTTCTTTACCTAACACCAAACGTTTAAATTGGCGATTTGCCTCTTCGCGGAAATCTGCACGATCGATGTAGATTTCGTTGCTAAATGGCACTTGCCGTGTCCCCATCTCAGGGTTATTTGGATGGTTTGGCGCAGTTAAAATTTCTTCGCCCGCAGGCATATTTTCAATCACCACACGTACTGGGTCAATAACCGCCATAGCACGTGGTGCTGACACATTCAGGTCATCACGAATACATGACTCTAATGACGCCATTTCGACGTTATTATCTTGTTTAGTCACACCAATACGTTGGCAGAATTCACGAATAGATGCAGCCGTGTAACCACGGCGGCGTAACCCTGAAATGGTCAACATGCGTGGGTCATCCCAACCGTTAACGTGCTTTTCTGTCACTAATTGGTTCAACTTACGTTTAGACATC